>CAZSUF010000147.1:0-8450 GCA_964609875.1 uncultured Bifidobacterium sp. | reverse complement strand
TAGCCTTTCATTTTATTTCAACGAATCAAAGGTTTCCATAGCATCTAATAAAATCAATAGCAATTCATTCATTTAACCCAGGCTAAGGTCAGGCTCTCCGTTGCAATCCATGCCTCGTTTTGAGGAACGAGGCATGGGATTTCCACTTCGATCCTTCACGCGAAAAGACAAAAACATTTCATTCTATTATAACATATCCTTTCCCTTGGCTTTCACATACACATGCCATCTGCCCAATACAGCAGACATGTCAGCAGGAAGCTCACTTTCGAAATGAAGCTTCTCGCCAGTTTTGGGATGAATAAATCCTAAAGTTTTGGCATGCAAAGCTTGACGAGGACAAAGTGCAAAACAATTTTCGACAAAGCTTTTATATTTACTAAATACCGTGCCTTTTAGTATTCTATCTCCTCCATAAGCCGCATCATTAAATAAAGTATGACCTATATGCTTCATGTGAACTCTGATTTGATGTGTACGTCCTGTTTCTAATTTACATTCAACTAAGGTCACATAATTCATTCTTTCTAATACTTTATAATGCGTAATGGCATGCTTCCCTTTTCCATCATCTTCATCATAGGTATCATAAATTTTTCTGTTACGCTCATTTCTTCCAATATAGGTATTGATTGTTCCTTCATCGGCTTCTACATCGCCCCAAACTAAGGCATGATATCGCCTATCCACAGTATGTTCTTTAAACTGATCAGACAAATGCAAAATGGCAGCTTCAGTTTTTCCAAAAACTAATAAGCCCGAAGTATCCTTATCAATGCGATGCACTAATCCTATCCGAGGCAAAGTGGCATCATCGAGATGTTGTTGTTGAAAATAATATGATACTGCATTGACTAAAGTCCCCGAATAATTGCCCA
Organism: uncultured Bifidobacterium sp.; assembly: GCA_964609875.1. Classification (GTDB taxonomy): domain Bacteria; phylum Bacteroidota; class Bacteroidia; order Chitinophagales; family Chitinophagaceae; genus OLB11. The sequence continues at coordinate 7,572 of CAZSUF010000147.1, read as the reverse complement.
CACCTGGATGAACCACCATACCAGGATTTTTATGTATCACCATCACCTCATCGTCTTCATACACAATATCAATCGGAATATTTTCAGGGAGAATTTCAGTGCTTACAGGCTCTCGAAAAGTATAGGCAACAATATGATCGCCTGGACGAATTTTATAATTTTGCTTTACCGCTTTACCATTCACTACCACCAAACCTTCGTCTATAGCTTGTTGCACCTTATTTCTGGTGATACTAGCTATTTTCGTCATCAAGTATTTATCAATGCGAAAAGATTCTTGTCCGCGCTCTACCACAAAATCCATTAACACATGTTTCTCTGTCGGAACATCTTGTAAATTATCTTCTTCTTCTAAATCCTGATTGACTAAATGTATATTCATCGCGGGGCAAAGGTAATCACAACCAAAGAGAATTCCGCATAAAGAAGAAAGCCCTATGTGAAAAACTGGCTCGTGTGAGTGATAGTAGCGAAAAGCCCATCTCGTTCTTCAAAACGAGATGGCTTGCAGCGGATAGCACGACCCCATGACCTTGCAGGCAGATGACTTCACCCCCTCATATGCAGGTTCATGGGGGCACACCCAAAAATAGATTCTGTATGAAAAGCCGAATTGAATTCAAATTCTTTCCCTAATTTCACGCATGTTTGCGATTGTAGATATTGAAACTTGTGGCGGGAAATTTGCTTTTCGAAAAGGCCGAATTATTGATATTTGCATTTTAGTGCATGATGGACTTCAAGTGGTTGATAAGTTTTCTACTTTAATTAATCCTGAATGTCATATCGGAAGTTTTTATACCAACCTATCTGGTATTACCAATGAGATGGTAAAAGATGCACCGCGTTTTCATGAAGTCGCTAAAGAAATATTGAACTTTACAGACGGAAAAATTTTTGTGGCGCACAATGTAAGTTTCGATTACAATTTCATCAAAGACGAATTTGCTTCCTTAGGTTTTAGGTTCAAACGTGACACCTTATGCACAGTTAAATTAAGTAGAAAACTCATGCCAGGAAAAGCATCTTATAGTCTTGGCAAACTTTGTGACTCGATAGGTATAGAAATTAAAAACCGACATAGAGCCGAAGGAGATGCAGTAGCCACAGCTGTTTTGCTTGATCGCCTTCTTCAACTTAAAACTCAAAGTAAAGAATATCGCAGCAAAAGTGTGAGTCAAATTATGTCGACAAGAATTGATGCGATAAAAAAATATATTCTTGACAAACTACCTGAAAGCTGTGGCGTGTATTATTTTAGAAACCAACAAGGCGACATCATTTATATTGGCAAAAGTGTAAATATGTATTCGCGCGCACAAAGTCATTTTAATACTGATTTAAAAAAAAGCAAAGCCATGTTGCACGATTTGTATCAAACAGATTTCGTAGAAACAGGTAGCGAATTAATTGCTTTACTTTTAGAATCACAGGAAATAAAAAACCATAAGCCCTTTTATAATAGACAAAGAAAAAAAGATGTATTTACGCATTGCATAGATTTTTTCACAGATGAAGAGGGCGTATTAAATCTTAAAATTATTCCGTTTGACGAATCTGAAAAAAGAGTGCTTGCATTTACTTCTTATACATCAGCTAGAGAAAGATTAGAACAATGGATAGATCGTAAAGACCTTTGTTTGCGCTATACTGGATTAACCTCTGAGGACAGTGTGTGCTTCAATCATCAAATAAAAAAATGTCGAGGAATTTGTGCCAATCTTGAACCGGTTGACGAATACAATAGTCGCGTGCAAGAACTCCTGCAAGAACATAGTTTTGATCATCCTCATTTTTTAATCTTAGAACAGGGCAGACAAGGTGTAGAAAAATCATTTGTATTCATCCATAATTATCAATATGCAGGATATGGGTACTTAGATGAATCATGTCAGATCACGAGCAAAGAAGATGTATTTAGCTACCTAACTCAACAAAAAACACACCCTGATGATCATGACATTATCATGAGTTGGCTAAAGCAAAAAAAGCGACATACCTTAGTTTTAAAAGAAAACAACTAGGAATTTCGGATTAACGTGCATCAAAATCAACCACGACCCGATCACTTGTCGGATGTGCTTGACAAGTCAAAATAAAGCCATTGTCGACTTCCTCTTTTTCTAAGGCATAATTGACTTCCATATTTACTGAACCTTCTATCACCTTAGCTCGGCATGTACAACATACTCCGCCTTTGCATGCAAACGGCAAGTCGGCCCCTTGCTTTAAGGCAGCATCTAATATAGAATCACCATCATAGGCTAATTGAATATCCATACTCCTATCATCCACTTTGATAGTCACTGTACTCATTTTACCTTTGTCTGCTTGATGCGATTCTTGGTAAGCCTTCTTTTTTTCTGTAGCTGAGGAGCTATTAAATAATTCAAATCGAACTTTAGATTCAGCGACACCTTTATGGAGTAAGAATTCTTTTACACTTAAAATCATTTCTTCTGGACCACAAAGAAAAAATTCGTCCATCTCATTTAGATCAACTAATTGTTCAAAGATTTGGGCACATTTTTCTGCACCAATCCTACCGAAGTTTAATTCACATTCTAACCTTTCTCTGCTTAAAATATGCAGCAAATGTAATCGTCCTAAATACTTATTCTTCAAGGCTTCTATCTCTTCACGAAACATAATACTTTGTACTTGTTGATTGCCGTAAACAAGTGTAAAGGTGCTATTTGTATTCGATGATAAAGTTGTTTTCAGCAAACTGAGTATGGGTGTAATACCGCTTCCGGCTGCAAATGCCATCGTATGCTTGCCTTGTTGCTGATCAAGATTCGACACAAAATTTCCCATGGGAGTCATGACGTCTAATTCATCTCCTTTACTTAAAACCGAGTTAGCAAAGGTAGAAAATTTACCCCCTTCTACTTGTTTAATCGCCACACGAAAATCGGTTTCTACAGGGCTACTACAAAGCGAATAAGATCTTCTCAAATCTTCGCCCTCTATATTTTTTTTGATGGTAATGTATTGCCCCGCTTGATATGTAAATGCATTCTTAAGTTCTTCTGGTATTTCAAAGGCAATAGATACACTATCGGCCGTTTCTTTTCTGATTTCTTTTACACGAAGTGCATGAAATTGCGGTGATGACATATAGGATTCGTTTTTGACATTCAACACAAATTAAACATCTGTTTTGAATGTCCGCAAATATAATAGAAAAATACAGTCTTCATAACTGCAAGATCACTTAATATTACCTAAGCCAATGACCTTCATTCATGGATGACACTTATCATAGTCAAATTAAAATAGCTGATTTATTCAGTAATGGCGGCCTTTTTCATATCCGCTGCAAGAGCGTGCCCTAAATAAGATTCAATTCGAGCATGCACAAAATAAATAACAGGAGTAATTAAAATAGCCACCACAAATTTATAGATATAATTTACTATGCCAATGGCTAACACTTTAGATAAAGACCAATCTTGACCTAATTTATAGGCTATAATAAGCACCACAAAACTTTCTACTAATTGAGAAACCAAGGTTGAACCTGTTGAACGCAACCAAATTCCTTTTTCCCCCGTTCTTAATTTAATTTGATGAAAAACATATACGTCTAGAACTTGTCCAATTAAAAAGGCCACAATAGATCCAATGATAATCCACATACCCTGACCAAATATTTGTGCAAAGGCCTTTTGGGTATCAGGAATTCCTTTTTCGGCATTCACGCCTACCCACCAATCTGCTGGCACCAATTTAATAGCTCCAAAGGCAGAAAAAAAAGCAAGGCTTATGAGGGCCACCGTGAGATAGGATAAAAATTTCACGCCTTTCATACCATAATATTCATTGATAATGTCTGTCATAATAAATACGATTGGCCATAATAAAACCCCTGCAGTTAAATTAAATGACAGCCCTTGTTCACCAAATAATGAGAAGGTGATAGGATCTATTCCTAAAGTTCTTTCTAAGGAGAATATTTTGCCACCGATAAATTCAGCCACTATCGCATTGGTGCTAAACAGTCCAGCTAGAATAATAAAAAGCTTGACTGATTTATCTTTAAGTATTTGATGTATCATAAAAAATAAAGGTACAATATTAAAAAGAATAGCCATAAACCATCATCAAATGACAAATAGTTTAAGGCTATTCCAGCATCATGAATCACTACTCATCCATCTTCACAATGATAGGTTGAAAGGCGCCAACCACATTAACCAAAGCTGTTTGCGACTTCATCACCGTTCGTATATCTTTATAGGCATGAGGTGCTTCATCCAAACCTCCACCCATTAATGTCACGCCTGCATCTTTCAATACCTTTTTAAGTTCAGAATGTGTGATACTATTTTTTGCTTTTGTTCTACTCATTGTTCTTCCCGCACCATGAGAAGCAGAATTTAGTGAATCTAAAATGCCATTGCCCGAAACGATATAACCTGGCGTTGTCATGCTTCCTGGAATGATCCCTAAAACCCCTTTACCAGCAGGCGTTGCACCCTTTCTATGTACGATCACTTCTTCTCCATTCCATAATTCTTTCCATGCAAAATTGTGGTGATTTTCTACTTTGGCTAAGGCTTTTTTATGCAAAGCTTTACTGATTTTTTCATGAATCACATCATGACAAGCAGAGGCATACTCTCCGGCCAAATTCATGGCAATCCAATATTCCATACCTTCTTCTTCATCTAAAGAAAGCCAAGCTAAATTTTGCGCTTCACCAGGTAATTTCACCTTTTGCTTAGCAATAGTGGTATAATGCTGTGCAATCGAAGCACCCATTCCTCTAGAACCCGAATGTGACAGTAAGGCAACATAAGTTCCAGGAGCAAGATTCAATTCGTTTTCACTCGACTCAATGGTTACACTGCCAAATTCTACAAAGTGATTTCCACTTCCTGAAGTCCCAAGCTGTCTTCCTGCCTTGCCTTGCAACGATTTGAGTAAGGAAGTTGCTTTAAAATCTTCATGATCCATCACTTCATGTTCATGTAAAGTTGAAAATTCTTTACCACTGCCGAACAAGGTATTATCATGTAAAATTTTCGCGAAGTACTTGTCGTTACTTGTCAATTCCTTGGCTGGTATATCGAAAATACTTAAACACATTCTACATCCAATGTCCACGCCAACCCCATAAGGAATGACTTCATTTTTAGTGGCCAAAACACCTCCAATGGGAAGTCCATATCCAGCATGAGCATCCGGCATTAAAGATCCACCTATAGCAATGGGTAGTTTGCTAGCCTGATACATTTGATTCATTGCTTGCTCTTCTATAAACTCACGCCCATACACCGAAAATGGAATTCCTTTTTCAAGTAAGGCGAATCGATTCGGCTCATCTAAGGGCTGTGGCTTTAGCTTTTCTGCAATTTTATATAAACATTCATGATCATAGAAATTTTCTGGCTTATCCAATATGTTCAACAAAATAGCGGTCGCTTCATGGCTCGACAAATGCTTGTAGTTTTTCATCATCACTTCCATGGCTACAGGAATGACAGGCGAGGATGGATAACCTAAATCTCTCAATTCCTTAGCTGTTATTTTTAATTTTTTCATGATTTCATTTTTTAATTTGTTAGCTCCATCTCAAACTTCCTGAATCCAATGGTAGTTTTTGAATAATCTGTTGCAAATAATTTTTCATCTTGATTATACACTTCACTGAGAGTCATTGGCCCTTGAATGGTTTTATGCTGTTTTAAAGAAGTTGATAAGGCTTGTGCCTTCTCTTGAGTTAATTTGCCAAATTCATATTTTGCTATCAACCTTCCCTTACGCAATAAAGCACTATCTACTTTTGAAATTGATGTATTAAACGTACAGATTAATTGCACATTCAAAAAGTCGGACAAAAGCCCATCACTAATATTCAATAAATTTGACACACTCGAATCACCTGTTATACTTCTATCCATAATAATGTTTTCTGCATCTTCAATAATCACTATTGAATCTGGATTATCAATGAGAATATTGACAAAATCAGGATCTGTAATATGACTAGCTACTCCAGGTGGCAAGAAGAGCATTTTTTTCTTAACCCGCCCAACAAGATTTCTGATATAGGTTGTTTTTCCTGTACCTGGCAATCCATGTAACAAAACAATGCCTTTATCTTTTTTCTGATTGAGTCGTTTACAGATTAACTGATCTATTTCAATAAAGTCATCATTATACATGAGTCCGATATTAAGCTTAGATTTTTTCACATCCATGGTCGTCAGTTCTAGGCCATGTCTTCCTCTTGTAATTAAATTAATTTCAAATTCTTTCTTTCGTTCTTTGCATCTGCATTTTTGCAACAAGACTGTTATAGATTCGATATACGGATTATCTAATTCAAGCGTATTGATATCACAAAGAGTAGGCTCTAACCCAACTACGGTATGATCCTTCATCACAAAAATACAGTCGTCAATAACGTATGTTCGCTTACTTGAATACATTTCCTTTCGCACAAATTTGTACAAAATTTCTGTCTTGAATTTGATTTCAAAAAGCTTAATTGCTTTTTCATAATCCACTTGATAAACGACATGACTTTGCGGCACAGCTTGATTGAGTGCGACAAACACCATCTTGTTGCTCACTTTTCCATCTGCGAACATAGCTTTCAAATCACTAATGGAGCTTATATTTAAATTGTTCATTGTTTTTCTTTTTTAGTTTCTGATGTAATACATAAATTGTTCGTACGATAAAATTCTTGAAGCTTGAATAAAATGTTCTGCAGGGTGCTCGATTTGTCGAATAAAATCCTGCTTTCCATCTTTAAGTTGCTTCTCAAGTTTTGCTTCTTTGTTTTGTTGCACCACATAAATGACGATTCGTACTATCATCACAAGAAGTGCCATTGAAAGGTTCATCATTTGTGTTATTTTTTATCATGGTGAATAATGTTTTTTAATTTTTGGAGGCTGTGCAATTCAAACATGATAAAAAAATGCCCGAAGAAATTATCCTTCGGGCATCATCTAGAAATATTAATTTCTAATAACTCCTTCATGGATAAAATGGCTTAGCCTTTGACTTATCGTTTGTATTGCTCATCAATAGCAATGTTTTTTTTGTATACATGGTATATAATTAAAAAAGCCCCGACTCAGTCAGGGCTTCTATTGAAAATTATTTTTATTTAAAATAAACTCAATATTCTCCCTGCCTTTGAAACACGAACCACCGGTCCGTTGTAACATGAGCTGATATGAATAAATAGTTGTTTCACTTTTTTGTATTTGTGGATGCAAATGTAAAATCATTTTTTTTGTATTTACAAATTTATTTTTTTAACCTTGAAAATTAATTTCATATCTGCCATTTTTAATCAATTAATTTATATTTTGCATCAAACAAAATTTATGAAATACTTCTTATCATTTTTATTCCTATTCAATTCAATTTTAATTGCACATGCTCAAAACGCCAATGACGTAGTTGGAAAATGGAAAAATGGGGAAGGCACAGGAATCGTAGATATTTATCTTACTACATCTGGACATTATGCAGGTAAAATTATTTGGCTCAAAGAACCTATAGACCCCGAAACAGGAAAACCCAAACTAGATAAAAGAAATCCTG
>CAZSUF010000146.1:3287-9498 GCA_964609875.1 uncultured Bifidobacterium sp. | reverse complement strand
ACCTCTATCATCTTCTTTAGAAAAATAGAAATCGGTTTTGCCTTGATTGACCATTTGTTCTGTGAAGGCACTTCTATCATTTTTAAAGGCGTTGGGATATAAATGAATAAACAAATACTTGAGTGTATCCATGGAGTTATTGGTATACTCGAAATTTTCATATCCCCTTAAGATATGAGATTCGTCATCTAGTTTCACATCAAGCGTATAACGAATATCTTGTTGGAAATAAGCCTTCTGCGCATGAGCTGAGGAGCTAAATAATAATAAACTTATCAGGAATTGGAAGTAAGATAGTTTCATCAAAGGGTAGCTGTATTTGTGTCGAAATCAGAAAAGTAATTCAGACTTTATGTACTACTTTCCTCTGCCCTGCAAGATAACTAAAATTGTGTATATCATAATTTTGAAGTCAAGAACAAGGGAGCAATTTTTGATATATAGTAAATCATAGCGCATCCTTTCTATCATTTCTTCAGTGTTTTCGGCATAGCCAAATTTAACCATACCCCACGATGACAAGCCCGGTTTAACTTTATGAAGATATTTGTAATGTGGGTTAGTTTGAGAAATTATATCGATATAATATTTTCTTTCAGGTCTCGGACCTACGAGTGACATTTCTCCTTTAATAATATTATAAAATTGAGGAAGTTCATCGATTCTCCATTTTCGCATGATTCTACCCCAAGGTGTAATACGTGGATCATTTTCGCTTGATAATGCAGGGCCATTTTCTTCTGCATCGGTGCGCATCGAACGGAATTTATAAATTAAAAAGGGTTTGCCATATAATCCTATCCTAGACTGTTTATAGAATATAGATCCTGGCGAAGAGAGTTTTACTTTAAGGGCAGCAAAAATATACAAAGGACTCATCAATAAAAGAACCACAGATGAAATGAAAATATCTAAAGCTCTTTTAATGACTCTTTGCCAATCAGGCATTAATTCTGGATAAATTTCAATCAGTACAGCGCCAAATACATTGCTTGTTTTTACAGATCCCGAGATAATATCATATAAGTCAGGCGTAATTTTAATGATGGCTTGTCGATGAGAAAGCTGGGCTAAAATATTTTGAAGTTTGCTATGTTCAGAAGTATCAATAGCAATAATCACTTCCTCAATATGATGTTCGTCAATAATTTTTTCTAATTCGTTGATACTTCCAAGTTTAGGTAAATAAGAACTCATGCCATTTGCTCCGCTACTATCAGCATACACAAATCCTTTGAAAGTGTATCCAAGTTTCACCTCGTTATTCATGATGTCCTTATAAATAGAAATGGCTTGGGCGTTGCCTCCAATAATTAAAGTGTTGTATCCAAAATAGCCTAGATTAATTCTTTTCTTTATATATCGTAAAACTAGAATGCGTCCAAAAGAAGCCAATAGAAATTGTATCAACAGATAAGCAAAAAATGATTTGTAATAATAGGCAAAATCTTGAGGTTGATCATTAGCAATAAAAATAAAATACAAAGCAATACAACCTAAAATGGTAATAATTAAAGTTCGGTATATCTCTATAAATCTCGATTTGCGATAAGGATTAAAATAAGCACCCGAGAATAGATGCATCACAGCCCAGAAAAGGGGCACAAACAATAGGGTTATCCAAAAATCTTTGATGGAAAATTGCTCTAAAAAAGAGCTAAGGGAAATGGGAGCTACTGAATTTTTGCGATAAAATAATAACAGAAACCAACCTATGCATGAAGTAAAATAATCTCCAATCACATATAGTAAAATCCCTATTTTTACTTCCTTTCGCACTAATTAAAATATATCACTTTAAGGTTATCTATTAAGACTTTTGCTTTTTCTGTTCCTTCTGGTAAAACGGCTTTGATGATAAATTGAAATTTCCCATTTTGATAGCTTGCTGCAAAGCCTGTTAAGTTAAGATATACTTTGGTCCATGTGTCTCGAGATTTCAAATTGATGATATCTAAAGTTTCGTAAGTACCCAGATGGTAAATTTTTGTAGCAATAAATAAGGGAGCTTCAGATTTATAATTTAATTCTAAATAAGCTTCCTTATTTGGCGTTAAAGAATATTGTTCACCTGTAATGGCTTCAGCATAAGTTGCAGCGGTGTCTAAATTTAATTTTGCAGACCAATCTTCTTCAAATACCTCACCAGCTATATTTGTACGAGTGAAGGAAGTGTCGCCAGATAATTTTACCAACCCATTACCTTGTTCAAAATTCTCTATAAAATAATTGATTTTTGGCGTATCGGCGGTTCGATAAATAAACTTAGGTGTATAAGAAATTGTATTTGTTGGACTCGGTGAAAAGGTAAAGGTGTCCACATTGTAAAAAGGATATTTGACTCTAGTGCCACTTAATCCATTATCCCAAATACCCGCTACTAACTGCAATTGGCCTTTGGTAGTAGCTAATACTGGAATTTTAGCGGGAAGTTCATAGGGCCCTAATAATTGTCTATCGTAATATACCCAAACATCAGTAATTTTATGCGATACGCTACCATGTGTAGAAGTAATGGTTGGTAATACTTGCACACTATCAATTTTGATATAAGTAGGAACTGTTTCTTTAGGATTAATGATATTGCATGCCTGTAAAATGAATAACATAAAAATAATTAGGCTTGCAAATAATTTTTTCATATAGATAGAGTTTAAACGAAAGAAGTTCAATTTTATTTTATTTATGACCATGATAATTTATCTTTCTTAGAATATGATTGGCTGTTTCTTTAGACAGATAGTGTTCTTGCATTGAAATGGGAGGATTGGTATTTAAAATAATACATTGTATAAATGCCTCAATTTCATGTTCAATCATACGATGTTGGTCTGTTGTTTTAGATTCGATATCAATTACTTTTTGTTGATATTCTTTCAAGCTCAAATTTGCTTCCTTAAATTGAGGCAAGGAAGCTTTTTCTTTCACGGAAATAAAATCTGTTTTCCCTCCTGAAAAATCTATGCTGTGGTATCCATTTTTTTGGAAAACACGTAATTTATTCATGTCTTTTAAGGATATTCTACTCGCAGTAAGATTTGCAATACACCCATTCGAAAATTCGAGCCTCGCATTGGCAATATCAATAGTTTTACTTAATACCGACATTCCGGTGGCTGAGATTCGTTTAATTTCACTTTTTACAATATGCAATACAAGATCAATATCTTTAAACATGAGATCTTCTATTACGCTATTTGATGCTTCATCTTGATTGAAAGTAGCTAATCGATGACCCTCGATAAACATAGGATTGATGATAGAAGATTGAACTTGCATCCAAGCACCATTGAATCTTTCTGTACCCCCAATCATGCACTTAATATTTCCTTCTCTACTGAAGTTTAATAATTCTGCAGATTCATCCATGGAAATATGAATCGGATTCACCAATAATATATGTTTCCCTTGCCGAATTGCTTGATAGGCAAATGAAAAAATTTCGGATGTAGTTGAAGTAATAATCAACGCATCACATTGTTTCATTAATTCGGTATACTGTTCGAAGACATGTAATTTATTTTCTGCTAGAAACTCCTCCTTTTCTTCAGAAATTGAGGTATACATACCCACGAGGCTAACCTTTTCTTGTTTGGGGAATTGTGCAAGATATAATTTTCCTTGCTGTCCTGCTCCAACAATACCAATTCTTACCATGCGATTTCAATCATGAGGTCTTGCCTCTTTTTTCATTTACTTAGTCTAACAAACTTTATACATCCAATGGTGTCTATCACTTACTTTACCATAACGGATATCAATTAATTCTTTTTTTAACCAAGAAGATATTTCCCAAGTTGATTCTTCAGGTAGCATGATAGTTTCACCTTCATAGAAAAGTTCTGCGATCGGTGCTATCACGGCTGCAGTGCCAGTACCAAAAGCTTCCTTCAGTTCGCCTTTTCTATGACTTTCTAATATTTCATCAATCGCTAAAGGACGTTCTTCTACCTTCAGACCTTTTTCTTTTAAAAGCTTAATCACACTGTCTCTAGTAACACCTGCTAAAATGGTGCCTTCGCTTAAGTCGGGCGTAATGATTTTATCTCCTAAAACAAAAAAGACATTCATGGTGCCAATTTCTTGCACATATTTATGTTGAATGCCATCCGTCCAAAGTATTTGATCATAACCTAGATTTCGTGTTTCTAAAGTAGGAAGCATGCATGCCCCATAATTGCCTGCAGCTTTGGTAAAACCAATACCTCCAGGAAAGGCACGAACATATTTCTTTTGAACATAAATTCTTGTTGGTTTGTTGTAGTAAGCGCCGGCTGGTGAGGTAATAATCATGAAACGAAAATTATCAGCAGGTTTTACTCCAATAAACTCATCTGTAGCAAACATAAAGGGTCGGATGTATAAAGAACTTCCTTCGGATGTCGGCACCCAATCTTTATCTAACTCAATTAATTGTTTCATGCCTTGGATAAAAATATCTTCAGGTACATGAGGCATAGCCATTCTTTCGGCCGACACATTAAAACGCGCCCAATTATCATGGGGTCTGAATATACTTACTTCGCCTTCATCATTTCTATAAGCCTTGATTCCTTCAAACAAGGCTTGACCATAATGGATAAAAGTAGTCGCTGGGCTCATACTAATATTACCATAAGGAAGTATCTGAGGCTCTTGCCAAATACCATTTATGCAATCAGCAATCAGCATATGATCCGAATAGGATTTGCCAAATTGTATATTAGATGGGTCTACCTCATTTGATCTGCTGTCTGTAACTTTCAATGTATTGATATTCATAACAAGAATTTTTTATTATAGAGTTTCCTTTGCAAAAGAACAAAAAAAAAATCATATTTGCCAGATGATTGACGCCAAGGCAACTGAATTTCTGCACATATATAATGAAATATTATATACAAGCGAATTCACAGGAGATAAGCCAATCAATCTCATCGGAAAATATGAGAAAAAAATACTGATAGTCTTAAATAAATCAGATTTTACGACAGAACAAGAAGAGCTTTTGATGAAAATGCTTCAAGCTTGTAAAATCACATCACAAGATTATGGCATTTTACTTCGCGAAGATGAAACACCCGTCATTCATTTTGTTCGTCACTTTACTCCCGAGGTGTTGATCGTTTTTGGGATGACTTTAGATTTACCTCATATGAGATTGAATAAGCCTTTAAACAAACCTTTTCGATTTAATCAAATCAAAATGCTACTCAGTTATTCCTTGCAAGAATTACAAGCCAATACGACGTTCAAATCAGATTTATGGTCTAATGGATTAAAACCTTTATTTGGGTTGTCATAGTCTATTCATGTTTGAAAAGAAACTTATAGGCAGGATGTGGTTGTTGCGGCAACGATTGAAGTGGAAAGCCCGCATCCATCTCGTTCTTCAAAACGAGATGGGAGGACTTGGAACGAAAAGCGTGTGTGCCGCCCAAAAATTAAAAAGAATAAAAAGAACATAAAATTATACGCATGAAATGGGTTTTTTGTACACACAATCAACATAAACTAGAGGAGGTTCGACAAATACTCGGACAAAAAATTGAATTCTTAACCTTGAGTGATATAGATTTTCATCAAGAAATTTCGGAACCTTACGATACGTTAGAAGAGAATTCGAAAACCAAGGCGATGACTGTATTTGAACAAAAAAAAGTGGATTGCTTTGCCGAAGATACGGGCTTGTTTGTGGAAGCACTTCAAGGAGCACCAGGCGTGCACACCGCGCGTTATGCTGGCGAACATGCAGATGCTGTCATGAATAATGAAAAATTATTAAATGCCTTGGAGGGAATCGACCATCGAAAAGCTTTTTTCAAAACCATCATCACCTTAATTCTTGATGGTTCTATACATCAATTTACAGGTGTGTGTGAGGGTGAAATAGCACATCAACTGAGCGGACAAAAAGGTTTTGGGTATGATCCTTTATTTATCCCAGTAGGCTATTCTGCTACCTTTGCCGATATGCCCTCCACAGAAAAACATCGCATCAGTCACCGTAGCAAAGCCTTCGAACAATTTGCTTTATTTGTGAATCAATTACAATAATCTATGCGCATAAAAATTATTTTTCCTGCTCCTTTTATTTTTTCTTTTCAATTGCCTGTTCGAATTACAGATATCAATTACGGCGGACATGTAGGCAACGATCGCTTATTGGCCTACGCACACGAAGCACGTATGGCATTTTTTGCTCAATGGAATTATACAGAAATGAATGCTG
>CAZSUF010000146.1:2154-3277 GCA_964609875.1 uncultured Bifidobacterium sp. | reverse complement strand
AATTCCATCATTATGGCCGATAGCGCAATTCAATATAAAGGGGAAGGATTTTATGGAGATATTTTGATGATTGACATATGTGTGGGACAAATATCTTCCATCTCCTTCGAGTTGTTTTACAAAATCACTACTACCCGCGATGCGCAAGTCAAAGATATCGCCTATATCAAAACGGGCATGATTTGTTTCGATTATGAAGCACGTAAAATAGTTGAAATGAAAGAGGCACTTCGAGAGAAATTATTGACGAAGTAAATTTGTTCTATGTGTTTCAGCATGTTACTTGTTTTTATGCTCCCGATTTTCTGGGTAGTCGCCGCATGATTCGTTGCGGGAACCCTGTTAAACTTACGTCAAATTTTATGAGTACAAATTCATATAAGTTTTCTTTTCTGTTTGGTATTCCATAAAAACCGAATTATATTGTACTCGAGTTTTAAAAATGATCAACTATTGATTCTTTTCAAAGCTCGGCCGAATAACAATTTGAATTATTAAACTAAAACAATATTTGTATGAAAATTCTTGAGATTAAAGTAATGAAAGGCCCTAATTATTGGAGCGTAAAACGACATAAACTCATCGTGATGCTGCTTGATCTCGAAGAACTTGAAGAAAAACCGACGAACCTAATTCCTGGTTTTCTTGATAGAATTAAGGATATGTTTCCAACTATGTTTTCTCATCGTTGCAGTGAAGGTGTTGAAGGTGGCTTTTTCTCTAGGGTAGAAGAAGGTACTTGGATGGGACATGTCATTGAACACATTGCACTTGAATTACAAACTCTTGCAGGCATGGAAACTGGCTTTGGAAGAACCAGAGGGGCAAGCAAACATGGTCATTATCATGTGGTATTTTCTTATGTAGAAGAAGAAGTTGGAAAACAAACAGCAAGAGCCGCTGTAGAAATAGCCGAAAGATTAATTCATGGCGAACCTTTTGATGTGAATTCATTTATCCATGAACTCAGAGTGATTAGAGAAAAAGTAAGACTGGGGCCAAGTACGGGATCTATTGTAACAGAGGCTATTAACCGAGGTATTCCTTGGATACGATTAAACAAAAATTCCTTAGTTCAGTTAGGCTATGGCATGAATCAACGTCGTATTCAAGCCACAGTAGC
>CAZSUF010000146.1:1508-2144 GCA_964609875.1 uncultured Bifidobacterium sp. | reverse complement strand
ATTGCTGTAGAAATTGCTTGTGACAAAGAAGATACTAAAAATTTACTCGAAGCCGCTCAAGTACCAGTTCCAGGTGGCCGAATTATTTATGATGAGGAGGATATGAAAGCCGCCATCGATAGAATAGGATATCCTATTGTATTAAAACCTATCAATGGTAATCATGGCAGAGGAGCTACTACCAATATTATCGATTGGGATAGTGCAGTCAGTGCTTTGGAAATTGCAAAAAAACATTCACGAGGAATTATTTGTGAGAAATTTATCACGGGTCATGATTTCAGATTATTGGTGATTAATTATAAATTTATTTGTGCCGCAAAACGAACGCCGGCTTGTGTGACTGGAGATGGAAAAAAAACATTGCAAGAATTAATTGATCAAGTGAATGCCGATCCACGCAGAGGATTTGGTCATGAAAAAGTATTGACCCAAATTAAAATTGATGCGGTAACAGAAAAAATTCTTGCTGATAGAGAACTTACCCTAGAAAGTATTATTCCGAAAGATGAAGTATTATTTTTGAAACCAACTGCCAATTTAAGTACAGGAGGAACCTCAACTGATGTCACTGAAATTGTTCATCCCAATAATATATTTTTAGCCGAAAGAATAGCCCGTATCATCGGATTAGAT
>CAZSUF010000146.1:0-1498 GCA_964609875.1 uncultured Bifidobacterium sp. | reverse complement strand
ACCCCTTGAAGAAAATGGAGGCGCCATTCTTGAAGTAAATGCAGCACCTGGATTCCGAATGCATATCGATCCAAGTGAAGGCTTAGCGCGCAATGTAGCTGAACCCGTGATTGATATGTTGTACCCTCCAGGGTCTACTGCCAGAATTCCAATTATTGGTGTAACAGGCACAAATGGTAAAACCACCACCACTCGATTGACGGCCCATTTAGTAAAAAGTATGGGACATAAAGTTGGATTCACCACAAGTGATGGTGTGTACATCCAAAATTTAATGATGATGAAAGGTGATTGTACTGGCCCTGTAAGCGCTGAGTTTGTGCTGAAAGACCCTACAGTAGATTTTGCAGTGTTAGAATGTGCGAGAGGAGGTATTCTTAGAGCTGGTTTAGGATTTCATACTTGCGATATTGGTATTGTAACTAATATCAGTGCCGATCATCTTGGGCTAGGTGGTATAGACACTGTAGAACAACTTGCTCGTGTAAAAGCAGTGGTGGTGCAAAGTGTGGTTCCAACAGGTTTCGCTATCTTAAATGCTGATGATGATTTAGTATACAAAATGCGCGAAGGCTTAGATTGTAATTTGGCCTTTTTTAGTATGGACCCGAAAAGCAAACGTATTAAAGAACATTGTGATAAAAATGGCATTGCGGCAGTGTATGACGAAGCCACAGATTGGATTTATATACAAAAAGGCGCCTGGAAAATTCAAATAGAAAAAGCTCATCAAATTCCGTTGACACAAAGCGGCAAAGCACTCTTTAATGTGCTCAATATTATGCCAGCTGTGCTTGCAGGTTATCTACGCGGATTTAGTGTGGTGGATATTAAACAAGCCCTAAATACTTTTATTCCAAGTCCAGCCCAAACACCTGGCCGAATGAATTTATTTCAATTCAAACATTTCCAAATTCTTGCTGACTACGCGCACAATCCAGCAGGCTTCAGTGTACTAAAAGCTTATGTAAACAAAGTAGAGGCAAGTAAGAAAATTGGAATCATAGCCGGCACTGGAGATCGAAGAGATGATGATATCCGCGAATTAGGAAGAATAGCAGCTAGCATGTTTGATGAAATTATTATTCGTCAAGACAAACATCTACGCGGCAGAACAGAAGATAATATTATCGAATTATTGAAAGAAGGGATTACTTCTGAGAAAAAAGACATCGAGGTTACAGTGATACTTAAAGAACTTGAAGCTATTGATTATGCTGTAAAAAATGCACCCAAAGATGCGTTTCTTGTAATTTGCAGTGATGTAGTTACTGATGCTTTAGCGCATATTCAAAAATTAAAGAACGACGAGGATACACACGAATCAAAATAAATAATGATTATCTCTTAAGCTACTTTATGATGTCATATGAATAAAGATGACATCTATCTACTTTCAACATGTGGCAAAGCATAGTTGTAACTAAAATCTTCAATGAGAAGACGGCCTAAGATTCGAGGCATAAAAAAATATTGAAATCGAAGCCAGACTTTTATC
>CAZSUF010000145.1:5414-9526 GCA_964609875.1 uncultured Bifidobacterium sp. | reverse complement strand
TTAAAAAAGCAACATGAAAATGTTGCTTTTTAGGGATATAAAGAATGAAGAAAAACTAGTTGTCTGGGGTATATTTTTTAAAGCGATACCCAATTGAAAATTGAACAAATGGGACTTTAAAAAAACCATTAGAGACTTCTCTGGCGGAATTTGTTTTGGTATTATCCCATGTATTTTGAGTTAATCTTAAATCAACATATAAGTTAGGATTAAAGCTAAATGAGGTACCGATTGTATATCCAATACCAAATCGACTACCGAAATCGTCTTTAGCATATTGAAATGATTTATCTGCAGGATAAAAATAAGGTGTATTCATTCCAACCGTATCGAATCTTTCAGGATGGTAGTTTAAATTAATTTCGTTCGCTTTGAGTTTGAAATTGTAAGCAAAGTTAATTCCCCCGTATGCAGTAATTTTTTTGTAATTAAATTGAAGCATCAAAGGTAATTCAAGTGAGGTAAAGCTTTTGAAATTATACTTTTTCACGTTAGAGTCAATTTGGTAGGAATAAATATTTTTATTTTGACTTGCTAGCGTAGTATTATCAACATTTTTATTTAAGGTAGTTGAGTTTATATCGTTTACTGTAAATCCGCTATTATTTCTGTAAAATAATTTCAATTCAGAAAGCACGCTAAAGTAGTTATTTACTGGAATCAAATTATTTACACCGAAATGAAATCCTCCATAATTATGAGTTGTATTAAACAAGGCTGCATTGATACCGACACTAATTCCTGGGTATAGGGAAAGTCTTCTAATATCTAATTTGCCATTCAGTTTTTCATAATTTGTTTTCGCGGCACTCATCATATCTTGAAAATAGCTGGTTTCCTTACTTTTATGATTTACTTGCTCTAATTGAACAGTGCTTTTATTTTGTATAGAAGGATTGGCTTGCTGAGTGATTATGGCTGTTTTGCTTTCTTCGATTGGTAAATTGGCATTTAATCTAATTTGTTCTTCTTCTGCGGCATTTAATTTTACGTATCGAGGATTATTTTTTTCGTTTTTAACAGAAGTATTTTTTTGCAGAGAATCATTTGCCATGAGCTCGTTTGGCTGGTTGTTTTCTGAGACTTCAGGCTTTTCTTTCAAATGTGAAGTGATGGCGATGGTATCAAATTCTATTTCTTTGATACTTCCTGATCGATTTCTACTAATCTTTTCTTTTATCTCAACTTGTGGAATAGTATCAAATGTAGGTTGGGGTTTTGTAGTTGCTTTTTGTGCTACTGTGTTTATTGTCAGCAGGCTTTTTTGCTGATTTGAATTTGTTTTATTTGATTCAATCTCATTCAATAACGATTCTTCATCTCCGTTGCCAGTAAGTGTTGTGGCGGAACTTTGATTTGTTGAAGTTTTAGATTTTGTTTGTAGATTTTGTGTGTTAGAATTATTTTGTTTTGAGGTTGTCGTAGAATTTGAGATATTATCTGGGGCGACTTTACTTGTATTCTTAGAAGACTGATCATCGCTTGAACTTAAAGAATTAGTATGTAGTTTGGACTCTTTCTTCAATATGGGTTGAAAAGTATTTGTTGTTGATGATGTTTGAATAGGGGCATCATTTTTATTAGTTTCATTTTGTAACTGAGGCTCATGTTGAGTATCAGTTTTAGAATTAGAGGATGTATTTGCTGAATTTTCAGCGATTTTTTGAGGCTGATTGTCAGGTTGTAATTTATCAACAGCATAATAGCCCGCAGTGAATAATGAAGATAATAGCAGAAATAGTCCTAAAAAAGGAAGAATTCTTTTTTTCTTTTTTTCTTGATCGCTTGCATATGGATTTTTGCCATCAAGCATTCTTTCCATATTTGCCCAAGCGCCTAAATTAATCTGTTCTTTCCCCTGTTGGAGTTTTTCACGAAACAAATCATCTATGGGAGTCCAATTTTCCATTGAGAATGACTTTAAATTTTATTTAATTTTTCAATTTTAATTTTTAATACACGTCGAGCTTCAAAGAGATGCCATTTGCTAGTACCTTCGCTAATTCCTATTTTCTCACTAATTTCTCTATGAGAAAATCCTTCCATTACATACATATTGAAAACTGCTCTTGTGGTATCTGTTAATTCCTGAACTAACTTAATGAGTTCGTTATAATGTAGTTTTGAAGCTAAATCATTATTAATGACTTCATCCTTTTCTACAAAAACTACTTTTTCATTGTATTTAGTATTTTGTCTGACGTAGTCAAATATTGAATGATAAATGACACGTCTAACCCAACCTTCGAAAGATCCTTCAAATTTGAAGGTATCTACCTTTTGAAATACCTTTAAGAAGCCATTATTGAGAATTTCTTCGGCTAAATGGTATTGGTGAATATTTGTATATCTTTTCACCATACTCATCATTTTAGGGTAGTACATTTTATACAGCTTTTCTTGGGCTGCACGAGTTCCTTGCCTGCAACCTTCTATCATTGCAAGTAATTCTTCGTCCTGTTGGGTTCCAATGTAGCTCAAAGCGGTATTCAATTAGTGGCGTATTTCTAAAGAAGAAAGACAGCAATTATGTCAATTTGGTTGGTAAGATAGAAAAATAATTATATAAAATAAAAAAGCCCCTCAAATGAGGGGCTTTTTTATTTTATATGACAAGAAAATTATTACTTAACTTGTAATTTATTTGATAGTTTTTGACCATCTGCATTGATTGTGTAGATATACAATCCAGAGGCTAAGTCACTAATGTTAAGTGAATATTCTGTTGAAGTATTAGCAGTTATTGAACCTATTTGGCTAGTTTTTACAACTTGGCCTAATGAGTTTGTAATTTCAATAGTTACAACCTTTGCAGTTTGTTTTAAATTCAAATTGAAGTTAACCATTTTTGAAGCTGGGTTTGGTGATACAACTGCAGTAATGTTAGAATTCTCGATATTATTTACATTGTCTGGTGTTGCTGGATTGCTATGACCGAATATGGCTGTAACCAACGGTGTAGCAGGTAATCCATTAGGAAGGCCATTAGTGCCAAAGATAAACTGAGAAGAAAGACTGTCACTTACTCCAAATGTTTCTATATCATTTAAATCTTCAGATGCATTAACAAATAGATTTGGAGATGAAGAAGTCGGATTATCATATTCAACAACTACAGCATAAGTACCAGGAGCTAAGACATTTAGTAAACTTCCAGTACCATCAGGAACATAAGGGAAGTTCAATCTTGCATAAACTAAGCCAGCAGAAGTTGAAATATCAGATGCAGCTAAAGTTTTGCTATTGGTTTTTGTTACAAAAGACCATGCACTATTTTCAAATTTATACACTGCAGCAATTGCTTTAGCACCTACTTCTGAAGAGGAATTAAATGAAACAAATGTATGAGTAATAGTATCTTGGTTTGCTAATTCAAATATTGTTCCAATTTCAAAAGATCGCTCAGGTGATGAACCAGAAGCTTTAACGTGGCAAATATATGATCCAGTAAGTAAACCATCATTCATTGAGTATACGCTATCCGTAATGTCAAATCTAGCTGTGTCAATATTGTTTAGTGAATTCGCATCACCAGCTACATTTAATGAGAATGCAGTAGTATAAGCACCTATGCCAGTTGGTAGAAATGCAGTTGAAGCAAATCTTCCTGAATCTAAAGCACTTAATGGTAATGAAGGCACTGTAATTACACTTGAAGATGCAAGAGTGCTATTCTTATAAATTTTACAATCAGCATTCACATTTGTTAATGCTGTGCTACCATAATTAGTGAAAAAAGCAAATGGTAGAATTGAATCTTGTTGTGCAAGTGGAAGTGATCTGAAGCCAAAAGCATTATTAAGTGTAGAAGGCCATACTTGTTGGATACCTGCTTTATTTAATTTAATACAAAAGGTATCGCAAAGTGATTGGCAAGAGATGTATAAAGTTTTTAATATGGGGCATCGTATGGAATTGTATGTGCCATCAAACATTGCTGAAGTCATTTTTGCTATTTCAAAATCCTCCGGTGAATTGATATTCATGAAGGTGCCATCGCCATTGCCCGACCAGAACATTGAACTTGCATTCAAAACCTGTCCGGCTAATGGATAATGTTGCCCGGAACATGCAATATCATCAGGTCC
This sequence comes from uncultured Bifidobacterium sp., assembly GCA_964609875.1. Classification (GTDB taxonomy): domain Bacteria; phylum Bacteroidota; class Bacteroidia; order Chitinophagales; family Chitinophagaceae; genus OLB11. The sequence continues at coordinate 5,438 of CAZSUF010000145.1, read as the reverse complement.
AGCATAGGCTATCAACAGGTAATT
>CAZSUF010000145.1:0-5404 GCA_964609875.1 uncultured Bifidobacterium sp. | reverse complement strand
GTATGCTCCACCAGCTTCTGAACAATCATAGCTAAATCTAACAATTACATTCGCTTGATTTGCAGCTGATGAAGAAATATTAATGAATACATTGTCAGGGTTTAATGTAGAACTATTATTTGGAAGGCTGTTTGTTTCAGTAATCCAATAATTGGTCCATGTAGTACCGCCATTTGCGCTAACTCTTACTAAACAAGAATCATTAAACGCTCTATATTTTGTTTGAAAGGTTAAAGCTACGCTTGAATGACCGCTGCAATCAAAAGTTTTTTGAACCCAACTATTAAATGGAGCAGAACCAACAGCTGAGCCTATTCCATCTGAATCAAAACCAATCCAACCATTTGTGCTAGTTGTAGAGGAAATTGTTCCAATGTTATACGTGCCAGCAAATGCTGCGTTTTTCCATACCCAAACACAAGCTGCAGTTGTGCCTCCTGTTGTCCAACCTGTAGGAAGGGCAGTTGCAGTTCCTGTAGACATATTGTCTGTAGCAAATGGGACAGCTCTATATTTTTTCTTATTTACCGTTACAACGTTATAACCATCTAAACCTGCTACATAAAGGCTTGAACCTTTTGATTCTACAAAATTTTGTGATGATTTGGAATGAGATGAAGATACACATTTGGACGTGTTTTTCTCTTTGGCGAATACTGAACCACTACAAAAAGCTATGGCAGTTAAAAGAAGTAAAATCTTTTTCATTTAAAATATGTTTTTTAATTTGAGCAGTAAAAATAGCAATTACTTAAATATGAACCAAAAAATATATTTCAAAACTTATTAACTATATTACTTTTGCGGTTAATAATGAAATTATAGATGGTAGTTAATTTTGAAAATACGGAGATTGCCTTTGAATCACGCACAGATGCAGGGTTAAGAAAGGCTAAATTTCTTTTTAGATCCATGGGTAATCCTTGGTTAACAAAGATTGGAATAAAATTAACTCAATTTGCGCTTAGCAATAACTTACCTATTCATGGATTGATTCGAAATACCATATTTGAACAATTTTGTGGAGGAGAGACATTAACTGAAGCTGGTGAAACAGCCAAAACTCTTGAAAAATATGGAATTTCAGTTATTATGGATTATGGTGTTGAAGGAAAATCTAACGAAGAGGAATACGAGAAAACTGTCGCTACATTTATCGATACCATCAAATTTTCTGCAGGAAAATCATATATCCCTTTCATTAGCTTGAAAATCACAGGTTTTGCAAGGTTTGAGTTATTAGAAAAGTTACATAAACATGAAAATTTGACTGATCAGGAAGGTCAAGAATTTGATAGAGTTTTTGAACGAATCGATAAAATTTGCCAATGTGCTTTTGATCATAATAAAATGATTTTAATTGATGCCGAAGAAAGCTGGATTCAAGGTCCTGTAGATGATATGGCAGATGATATGATGAGAAAGTATAATTCTGATAAAATGATTGTTTTCAATACGTTTCAGTTGTATAGACATGATAGGTTAGAATTTCTTAAAGAGTCTTATCAAAAAGCCTCTAAAAATGGATATTTGCTTGGTGCCAAATTGGTGCGAGGTGCCTATATGGAAAAAGAAAGAATTCGAGCTAAAGAAATGGGCTATCGTTCACCGATTCAAGCGGATAAAGAATCTACAGATAAGGACTATGATTTAGGTATATCATTTTGTTTAGAGAATCATGAACAAATTTGTTTGTTTGTAGGCACCCACAATGAAAAAAGTTGCGAATTTACTGTGGAAAAAATGCAGGATTTAGGGATAAAGCCAGATTCTGGGAAGGTTTATTTTTCTCAATTATTTGGGATGAGTGATAATATTTCATTCAATTTATCGAGATTGGGTTTTCCAGTATCCAAGTATTTGCCTTATGGTCCAGTAAAAGATGTAATTCCTTATCTCATGAGAAGAGCTCAAGAAAATACATCTGTAGCCGGACAAACTGGTCGCGAATTGACTTTAATTTCAAAAGAATTGAAGCGAAGAAAAGAGAATAATTAAGTGTTCATTCTTCATTTTATTAACTTTTAATCAGATCCTTTGGATAATCATTCTTCCATCATTCAAACCCATACAATCATTGCTTTATCAACTCCAACTGGAGAGGGGGCCATTGCGGTGATTCGTTTAAGTGGTGATCGGGCCATAGAAATTGTAGGCCAATTGTTTGTAGGTAAAAGATTGAATGAACAAGTTTCTCATACTATTCATTTTGGTAAAATACTTGATTTTCAAAAGGAGGTTGTTGACGAAGTAGTAATATCAATTTATAAAAATCCACACTCCTATACAGGGGAAGATGTGATTGAAATTTCTTGTCATGGTTCTACCTATATCATTCAAAAAATTATTGAACTTTGTATTCATTTAGGTGCTGTTGCTGCCAAACCAGGAGAGTTTACGCAAAGAGCCTTTTTACATGGTAAATTAGATTTGAGTCAAGCAGAATCTGTAGCTGATATTATTGCATCAGAGAATAAGTTGCAACATGAAATAGCCTTTAAACAAATGAGAGGTGGTTACTCTTTAATTATTGATAATTTACGTAAAGAATTAATAGAATTTTCTGCACTTATTGAACTTGAATTGGATTTTTCGGAAGAAGATGTGGAGTTTGCAAACCGTGAAAAATTTCTGTTGCTCATTCAGAAAATTAAATCTACCATTCAACAACTCTTGTTATCATTTGAATTAGGGAATGTTTTAAAAAATGGTATTCCCGTTGCCATTGTGGGTGAACCTAATGTTGGAAAATCTACTTTGCTAAATGCTTTATTGAATGAAGATAAAGCTATCGTGAGTGACATTGCTGGAACTACAAGAGATTTTATTGAAGATACATTAATCATTGAAGGTGTTCAATTTAGATTTATAGATACAGCTGGATTAAGAGAAACAAATGATAAGCTTGAATCAATTGGGATTGAACGCTCTTATCAAAAAATGAAGTCAGCTAAAATTGTATTATTTCTTGCCGATGTTGAAAAACCTTTTAAAGACATTGTGGCTGATTTTAATTTATTAAATCTTGACAAAGATCAGACTTGTATCATTGTATTAAATAAATTTGATAAAATGGTTGAGTGCGATGCCTATGATATTGAAGAAGCTATTGCAACTTTAACAAAGCAAAAAACCATCTTGATGTCTGCATCTCAAAGATTGAATTTAGATAAACTTGAACAGGCTTTGCTTGACATTGTTAGGAAAGAAAAATTGAGTTTTGATGGTGTAATTGTTACAAATATTAGACATATAGATTCACTTAGTAAAACACTTCAGCATTTATTGCAAATTGAAACAGGATTGAATCAACAAATCAGTGGTGATTTCCTTTCCATTGATATTCGTATGGCTTTACAAACATTAGGTGAAATTACAGGAGCCATAGAAATGGATAAAGATATATTAGGTACCATTTTTGGAAAATTTTGTATTGGAAAGTAATATTGAAGGCATCAAAAGGAACTCTTTATTGATTGATTTGTATTTGTTTTGGATTGCTTATAAATTTAGCCTGAGGTAACAAATGTTACTAAAATACTTGTAATTTTAACTAACCTTTGCAAGGTCATACCGATATTGATTTAAAGCTAATCGAATTATTAGATAGACAGGCATTGTGATCGATTTGTAATTAAATTAGCTATTTTGTTTTTTCGGTATGATGTTAAGTCCTGAAAATATTTTCTAATTCAAAACAATTTAAAATGAAATTTAGTGAAATTATTCAATCAGAAAAACCAGTATTAATAGATTTTTTTGCAGAGTGGTGTGGACCTTGCAAAATGATGGGACCAATACTTAAGGAAGTTAAGCAAGCCTTAGGCGAAGAAGTCTCCATTGTGAAAATTGACGTGGATAAAAACCCACAAATCGCATCGCAATTACAAATTCAAGGAGTGCCTACTTTAATCATGTATCAGCAAGGTAATATCATATGGAGAAGAAGTGGTGTTATACCTAAACATGAGTTGATAAAAATGTTACAACCTAAAACTATCTAACAAATATTAAACTTGTCTTTGTAACAAATATCACGAAATAAAGAAAACATGCTATTTAATTTTGCACATAAATAAATTACACCATGAACATTGAACAAATTTATACAGGATGTCTAGCTCATGCAGCTTATTATATTGAAAGCAAAGGGGAAGCAGCGATATTTGATCCATTAAGAGAAGTACAACCTTATATAGATCGAGCAGTAAAAGATCATGCAACTATTAAGTACGTTTTTGAAACACATTTTCATGCTGATTTCGTAAGTGGACATCTTGATTTGGCACAAAAAACGGGCGCTCAAATTGTATATGGCCCGACAGCAAAGCCAAGTTTTGAAGCCATAGTGGCTGAAGATTATCAAGAGTTTAAAGTGGGTGATTATACCATACGTGTGATTCATACACCAGGACATACTATGGAAAGCACTGTTTACTTATTGATAGATGAACATGGAAATGAACATGGCATTATAACAGGAGATACGTTGTTTATTGGTGATGTGGGAAGGCCAGATTTAGCTCAACATGTGGTGGCGGAATTAACCCAAGATAAACTTGCAGGATATTTATTTGATTCGTTGCGTAATAAAATAATGCCCTTGTCAGATCACTTGATTGTGTATCCAAATCATGGGGCAGGAAGTGCCTGTGGTAAAAATATGAGCAAGGAAACTACCGATACATTAGGTCATCAAAAACAAACAAACTATGCCTTAAATCCTGCCTTAACTAAAGAGGAATTTATACCGCTTTTATTGCATGGACTTACACCACCTCCTGGATATTTTCCGAGTAATGTATTAATGAATATTCATGGATATTATTCATTTGATATGGTTTTAGATAAAGGCATGAAAGGGTTAGATGCGAATGAGTTTGAAGCGGTGGCTGAAGAAACGGGTGCCTTAGTGATAGATACAAGAGATGCCTCTGACTTTTGTAAGGGTTTTGTTCCTAGATCCATAAACATTGGCATCAAAGGTGATTTTGCTCCTTGGTTGGGGACTATGGTTGTGGATGTGAAACAACCTATTTTAGTGATTGCGGATAAAGGCAAAGAAGAAGAAGTGATTACACGCATGAGTCGAGTAGGATTTGATCAAGTGATTGGGCATTTAAAGGGAGGATTTGAAACAAGAATTTAATGAGCAGTTGGTCATTGGACAAAGTAAAGTATTTGATTTGAGAAAAGAAGGTGAGTATGCTGCAGAGCATATACAGGATGCATATAATAGACCCTTGGCTTATATCAATGATTGGATAAAAGAGATAAATCCAAATGAACATTTTTATATTCATTGTGCTGCAGGTTATCGAAGCATGATTGCAGCATCCATTTTGCAATCTCGAGGCTATAGAAATTTTTCAGAAATTGAAGGAGGATTTAATGCGATTAAGTT
>CAZSUF010000144.1:7654-9581 GCA_964609875.1 uncultured Bifidobacterium sp. | reverse complement strand
CTATTGCCCCAAAGCGAACTCTTCCAATATCGCCTTCTGAAGGTAATGTTGGATAACCAAAACAATAAACTAGTGGAGAAGGCGTATTGGCTGGTAAGGTAGTCCATGCATTGGCAGAAATTCCCGTAGAATCTGAAGAACAATGTTTATCAGTTTTCGCAACCACCACATTGAGTTGACCGAAGCTGAAAACTGAACTTAAAACTAAAGAACTTAAGAGTAAGATTTTTTTCATAAAAATGTTTTTTAAGTGCAAAATGGTTAAAAATGAAAGAAGAAATTTGAACGAGTTATTCAAATCTGCTTTGAAGATAATGCGAACATTTTTTGAATCAAACTTAATGAACAACATTAACAAATGTTAATAACCAAGGAAAGATAATAAACTATTCTTAAGCATCTATATTTTAGCCACTTTCACTAGCCATTGCAACAATTTTTTATTGCGTAAAACATTTGCTATGACATTCATTAAGTAAGGATACTTATTAATAAAAGCGGTCATTTTTTTACTCCGCTTTAGTTCTTTTCCAATAGAATTATAAATTGCTTGATCATAGGAAATTAAAAACTCATCAGAGAAATTAATCATCTTAAAGCAATTCATAATTTGTTTGGCTGCCAAGTACCCACTTACCATAGCCTTATCAATACCATGTCCCATTAAAGGATCTATTAAAGAAGCTGCATCGCCGCACAAAAGCATTCTATTCCCAGAAATTTTTAATTCTTTACTGTACATAGGCAAACCAAATCCTTTTATTTCATCTAAGAATTCTATATGCTTACAACGTTCATTGATTAAAGGCTCTTCTTTTAATATCTTTAATAAAGAATCTCTTAAATTCAAGCTCTCATGTTCTTGATCAGGTTTAATTTCCATCCCAAATCCAATGTTTGCCAATCCATTTTTTAAAGGAAAAATCCATAAGTATCCCGGCAAATATTTTTTAAGATAATAAAACTCATTGGTATTCGGCTCGAGTCCTTCGATATGATTCACATAAGTCCTCACAGATGCAGCATAATAACCTTTCGTATTTTGAAAATTGGGAAGAAATCTTTTTACTACCGAATTGGCTCCATCAGCGCCCACAACCAACTTGGCTTTATATATTGTTCCGTCTAAAAAAACACAAGTCAAATGATCCACTTCCATGTCAATCTTTTTTAATCTATTGGGAGACAGACAAATGGTTTCTGTTTCTTGTTCAACTAACTTTTTTAAAAATTGATCGAAATGAATTCGTGGTGAATTATAGCTAAATGTTTTCCAATCAATTTTCAATGATTTACCATTAGGAAAAAAAGCTTTGGAAGATTTCACAACTTCCGTTTCAGTAAATTCTACCATAAGTTTTAACCAATCAGGATTAATTTTCCCCATGAGTTTAAAGGCAGGACCTGGAATAGCATCACCACATACTTTATCTCGTGGAAAAATCTCCTTATCAATTAATCCTACCTTCAGACCTGATCGATGCAAACTTAAAGCACAACTACATCCTGCAGGGCCAGCACCTATAATTAAAACATCAAATATCTCTTGCATGAAAGGCTTCTTAAATAATAACTGTCATTGAAAAATATGGACAAGTATACTTAAAATAAATTAACAATAACCTTAAATGATCATAAAAAGAAAGCTAGAGGTTACGGAAATGAAAATCAGAGTACCAATAGATAAAATATCAGGCGACTACAAAGCTATTTGGGGGCAAAAAAAATTATGCACTTCACTACACTATTTGTCCAATAAAGAATTCATCTAGCCGTTGTTGGTGTTCTTCACCAACAAGCACCTCAATTAATAAGCACGCTTTATACTTTATCCTTGTATCATATAATCGAACATTATCAATTTATTAAAAAGCAACAATTTCCGATTTATGTGTGTACTTCAAATCTATGTTGTTGGTGAAGAACA
>CAZSUF010000144.1:0-7644 GCA_964609875.1 uncultured Bifidobacterium sp. | reverse complement strand
ATTGTAAAAAAGTAAAATATTTAGTAACTAAAAACATTTTACTTTTTTTTTTTGTACTTCAATTCTTTTTTGTTGGTTATTAACACAAAAAAGGGCGGAAATTAACAATAATCTTAAATGACTATTAAATAAAGATGAGGTTACAGAAAAGAAATTCAGGGTCCCCATAAATACAGATCAGGTGACTACTTGGATGATTGGGGGCAAAAAAATAAGTATCAATACAAACTACTTTTCCAACAATGAATTCATCAGCACTTCGCGATTTTTCTTATAGGCTTGAATGGCTAAAATTAAATCTTCCCGAACAACTGGATCATTGTAATTGAGTCTTAATAAATTATAATTTTCAAAAACTCGATCAACATGAGAGATATACATTCTATAGGCTTGGTCTATTTTTCTTGGATCTTTGGCTGGAAACTGCTCTCTATGTTTTGAATTTAATGCAAATTCGCATTATCCTAATAATTTACCTCGAAAGGCCGCTAAGTCTTCGCTTGAGTCTAATTCAGATTTAAGTTGGCTAATTTCACTACGTAAACGATTTAACTCATTATCTTTTTGTGTAATTAATAACGCAATTAAATTGTATTTTTCTTGAAGACTTCCAAGAGAATTATTTAAAGACAAAATTGAAGAAGAATCCACGATACTTTTTCCGGGAATCAAAATTGAATCACGAATGAAAACTTTTTCTTTAGAAAAAATAATATTATTTTTAATGACCCTATAAGTATCCAATCTGTGATTGATTTGTATGAGGGTATCACGTTTAATAGTTTCTATTCTAATTTCCTTTTCTAATATTTCAGTTTTAACAACCACTTCTTGTCTTTTCATTTCAGCCCAAGCCCACAAGCCTAGTCCGAAGATTGCAGCTAAGGCAATAATTAATAATGCTTTTTTAGTTGCTTTCTTATTGGCCTCATGAACAGCTTCCTTAGTTCTTCTTTCATCGCGATCATTTTTAACTATGGTAGCCATTACATCATGAGTTAGCTCAATGGTTTTTCCATCTTCACGAATAAAATACTTTTTTTTCAGCACCTCTATGCCTTGATTAATGTCTGAATCAACTTCCTTACTACTGAGCCTAGAACGATAACCTTCTTCGGTAATTAATCTTTCTTCCACAAATACTTTCACTTGATCTCCACTTACATGTGCAGCTACATCCTTAGCCTCATGTACTGATTGATCTATTTCTTGTAAAGCACTATGATAAATTGATTTAAGAATAATTCCTTTTGGATATTTATTTAAGAACTCAGCAGATATTTTAGGCAGATTTTCCTTGATTCTTTCCTTATCTAAATAGGCGCAAACCTGACTTAATAAGGATGGTTCAATTTCCAATAGATTAAACTTACCGAATACATTCTCGGTATCTTCTTGGTCCGATTCAGTTTCGTTGGTTAAATAAAAAACAATTTTTCGAGCCTCCAGAGGATCTATGGCTTGTCCCCATGTTTTAGTGACTACTTCATTGGCTTGCTTGCCATTCATAGGCATCAACCTAAATCTAGAATGCTTAACTGAAGGAATTCTTGCCGTGATACTTTCCATTTCTGGGAGAAAATCTTCACGAAAAGAAAAAATGATTTTTGCTTCTTGTTGCTTGTAATTGAATCCGATTTTTGAGCCATTTTCTACATATTGATCCTTTAATTTTTTAGGAATTGTATTCTCAATCAGATCAGAAAGTTCAGTGATTAACTCATTTAATTCAACACTTCGACCTGCCTGCTTTAATGCCAGCGTAAAGATTTCCTCGAATTGATCGAAGATTAAAACAGGAGTAACTATTTTCCATAAATCTTCGCGATGAAAAAACTCCCACAAGGTTTCAGTTGAATCCACTGCTGCAATCTTAAATCCATAAGATGCAATTTGCGCTTTAAGTACATTCATGATTTGCACCATCAATGCCGGACTCTCTTCCTGAAACTCTAAACGAATTCTAAATGGCAAACAATTATCTGCTCGAAGTTTTGGAAAAACACCCGCATTCAATAAAGATGTTTTGCCTGTGCCCGATTTGCCAAAAACAATGGTCAATACATTTGTACGAATGAGTTGGCATAACTTTTTTATTTCTTCGTCTCTACCGAAAAACTTCGAGGCATCAGATTCTTCATAGGCTTTTAAACCAAGAAAAGCACCCTTTGGATTTTGTGTATTCTCTAATATGGTTGATACTTCTTGCATGGGGAAGATTAAACTATTTCAAGTTCTTTTTTTATCACTTGTATAAATGTTTCATCAGCTTGTCCTCCGGGCAAACTTGCAATGGATAATGAAGGAAAATATTCTGCAATAATTGGATTTCCTAAGTTAGCGTCATCGATGACTATGGGAAGTAAATATTTATTTATCTTCTCAGGAAATCTAATTTTTCTATTTACATTGGCATTAAAGGCAGTGAGCCATTCTCTTTTAACATAAGTATTTTCGCCACTTAAACTATTGTTTGATAAAAGTGGAATAAAAATATCTGCTTTATCAATATTGATAACTATTTCATTGGTGAAATTATCGCCGGCATGCAAATCTGAATTATCATACCAACATTGTACATGATTAATTTCAGACAAGATTGAAAAAAGTTTATCTGCAGCCGCTTTATCTTTATGAGAATAACTTATAAAAATTCTTTTGGGCTCCGGCGGATGAACCTTAATCCATTCTTTCCATTTTGTAGAAAGTTCAAGTATAAATTCATCGGTATTTCCGGGATAAGTGATGACTTTATAATTCTTCAAAAAACTAAATTGCTGATCTCTAAATTCGCCTGCATCATTCACGAAAATCATATCGCTTCTTCGACGCTGCCAATTATCAATACGTTCATTGGATAAAATTCTAAAAATAAGTCGCATCAGGGATTCAGGATGACTACAACCTAGAAAGAGTAAGGTTTTGTTTTTTAGCGCATCTAAAATGGATGTGAATCTTTGATCAGACATTTTGGTGATTAATGCAGTGGTAAACTCAAGCATCTCTTCTACTTTTAAGGCTGGCCCTACATTATCTGCTAACGAACCAAAAATATTAAATATAAAAGGCTGTTTTAAGTCTTCTACATTTCCATAATCGCCAAAAGTTTCGTTGATGGAGAAATTACCTTCAATGGGTTTTTTAGATCTGAGTTTAGTGATCCGATCCACTAATAAATTTCCATACACTGTAATATTCACATAAAATAATATTTGATCTATGCTAAGCAAATGATTGAGTAAGGGAAATTCAAGAGCAGACTTCGTAATTTCTTGAAGATCATCATTGATATCACGTATATCAATTTGTTGATCATTGACTAAATAATCGATGGCTTCGGTAATGCTTTTCCCTCTGATTTCACCTGCATCATATTTTGAAAATAATTTGGATGAAAAATATGATTCAATATCATTCAATTTACCATCCTGCATATACTTATACATTTCATTCCCAATTACCGGTATGACATTCTTTTCATCAATATTTCTGCAAAGTCTGTCCCAATTCATCTTGAATGGCACTGTATTATCCATAGTGGTTTGAGTTGGTTTAATTGTATTACGCGATCTATAGAACTGGGTAAATATAATACACGGAATTTGTAGATTACAATAATTTCCATTGAATAGTTTTTATATTCATCATTATTGAATGCTCAAATGCAATCTTTATCCATTTTATTAAAAATATAAGAATAAGGAAAGCTGCAAAACATTCATAGAAGACCATCAGATCACTACTAATCAATTATCTACAGCATAAAATAAAAATAACTAACTCAATACGCCTAATGCTCTTCAAAATTAGTGAGCCAATCTAAAAATTCCGTCTTCTTTCTACGAGAAACAGGAATCTCTTGTTGATCATCCGTGATGATAGTGCCGCCTTCGCCACGGATATAGTTTTTAATATGCTTTCGACTAACCAAATGAGAATGATGTATGCGAAAAAAATCTTGGGTTGATAAGATATTTTCTAAATCACCTAGACGTTTAGAAATAATTTTCTTCGTACCTCCTTTCAAAATAAGAAAGGTATACGATTCATTGGCTTCACATCTTACAATATCATCTCGAAGTATCATTTCATATCCATTACTCACAGGAATAGCCAAATAAGGATTCGCTTGTTGGGCTAAATGAAGAGTTGAAGCCATTTGACTAAGATCACTTTTTTTGAGAGGAGTATCAGATTTTTTTTTAATCTTTTCAATGGCATGAATTACCTCTTTGATTGAAATGGGTTTTAATAAATAATCTGAAGCTTCAACTTTTATGGCTTCTAAAGCATATTGTTTATAAGCTGTTGTGAAAATGATTTTGAATGGAATTTCATCAAATTTTTCAAGCAAGGCAAAAGCATTTCCTTGAGGCATTTCTATATCCAGAAATACAAGATTGGGTTTGAGTTGCTGAATTTGATCATAGGCCTCTTGAATATTCGAAGCCTGAGCTAATATTTGCACATCGGGGCAATAACGATGTAAAATAGTCGCCAATGTTTCTCGGCTAGATTGCTCATCATCTACAAGTATAGATGTTATATTTGTCTGCATAGATGCGTTCAAAAATACGAACTATTTATAAGATTTAATGATAACTTTTGTGCCGCTTTCACCTTGATTCAATTCATTTTTATCTACAAATTGTATATCAAGTCTTGCACCTTTTTGATTCAACAAGCTATTTATTCTATCTTGAATTAATTCAGTTCCATAAGATTTTCTTTCTTTGTCTTTGTTTAGTTCATAAGAAGCTTTGCGTCCTATACCATTATCTTCAACTAAACACTGAATATAGTCGTCGTATTCAGAGAAATGTATACTTAATTTCCCTTTAGAAGTATTATTTAATAACCCATGCAAAATAGAATTTTCTACAAAAGGTTGTATAATATTTGTAGGAAAGAGTTCTTGAAATTCTACATTATGATCCACAATGAATTCCACATCAAATTTGTCATTGAAACGCAATCTTTCAAGATCGATATATAATTTCAATAAATCAATTTCCCTATGCAGGGGAATAGATTTTGATTTTGATGATTCTAAGAATCCACGAATAAGGCTTGCGAACTTATTCATATATTCACTCGCAGAAACTTCATCATGATTCAAGATAAACTTTTGAATGGCATTCAATGAATTAAAAACAAAGTGAGAATTGAGTTGAGATTGTAAAGCTTCGAGTTTCACTTCGGCTAGCTGTTGTTTCAAATTTGCTGCGACAATTTCTCTTTGTTTAACTCTTTTGGTACGCCAATAAATTGTTCCTCCGCCAATGGAAAATAAGACCAAGCTAAGCAATCCTATAAAAGTCCAAGTTTTCCAAATAGGAGGTTTAATATTTAATTTAATTCTTATGGTTTGTTTACTTTCTGCATGATTCGCATCTAAAGCTTTTGCTTCAAAAATATAATCCCCAGGAGCCAAACCAGAAAACTCTATCACTCTTTCATGTGTGATGGTCCATGCCGAATTGGTATTCAACAATCGATATGCATAATTGATATTCCCTTCACTTTGGTAGGAAACAGCACTTAATTGAACTTGAATATTGTTTTGGGTATAATCTAATTCATAGGCTTCTGAAATAGGCATTTCAATTTGATTAATCAATATTTTCGAACAATATAATGCAGGAGTCCATGATGATGCCATGGGTTGCTTTGGCAAAATAGAAAACCCGGCAGCTGTGCCCACATAAAGTTCATTATCCTTGAGCAACACACAATTTACTTCATTGGCAGCTAAACCATCTCGCGTTGTATATTGATAAGCTTGGTAACTGAAAGGATTATATTTGATATTATATAACTTCCATAAGCCATCAGAACTGCATGCATAAATTTCATTCTGTATGGTATCAATAGCCATGCTTGTAACCAAACCTGCTCCAAGTTCCGTAATAAGGTGAGGCTTTGTTTTGTAAGTCGGAAAATACTCTAAACTATTTTTATCGTTAGCCACCCATAATCCGCCAAACTTGTCGACCTTAATATCCCTCGCATAATAGCTAAAGGAAGAATTATACTCACCAAGATAACGTAATTTTTCATCTTCAAATTTATACACTCCTTGTGTTGAGGCTATGTATAATGTAGACTTGTAAGCACAAATACCGTAGACAATTCCTTTTAATTCTATGGCCTGCTCTAAACTTATAACATGATTCATTAATTTAAATTTGTACAAAGCATTTGAGGCGCCCACATAAAAAGTGTGTTCATCAAATTTAAATAGCTTTTTAACGCCAATTTTTATTGACAAAATAGAATTCCCATTTACTTTTTGCGACTTAAACTCAAATTCGTCATTGACTTTATTCAAAAATTGAATAGGCTTTTTGCTTAGGGCTTGCAAACTTGGAATCACAAGAATATCATCATCAAAACAAAGTATATCATACATTTTAACTTGACTGTGATAGAGTTTTGTGATTTGTTGATGATCTAATATTTGCAAATGATCTGACTGAATATTTCCAAGTAAAATTCTACCTTTATTATCACCCGCAATACTAATAATTTGATCATCTTCTAAGCCAGAAAATTTATCATAAATCCGTGTCCGAAGTGATCTATGATTGAAGAAGTAGATACCGTCTTCTAAAGTAACCAGCCACAAATTCTTTTCTACATCTTCATAAATCTGACTTACAGTAGCATGTAATTTGGGTAAATAGAATTTAATCTGTTTAAAATTCGTATCAAGTGTCAGAATTTCATTGCCCTTTTTATACATAATAAATTGATCCGTGGCGCCAATGATTAGGCCGACGCCTTTTTCTACATTGGTTTGCTGTATGAGGGTTTTAAATGAAAGATGATCCATTGAATAATTGAATAGGCTATCTCCTGATCGAAAACAATACCGTTTAGTCATATTTTCATTGGTCATATACGAATCATAAAGCAAGTCTATCTGATCTTTAAATGTTCGCTGAATTCTCTTGCCCATCTTCATATCTATTTGTATGAATCCATGATGAATAGTGAGTATACTTAGATACCTTTCAGAAAAATCTACAAATAAAATATCATCCATTTTCTCACGTAGCAGATAATGAGTTTCTTGATCAACTGATAATTTACTCAGACTATTTTGTTGATTAAAATAATATATTGATGCATCCTTTTCATTGCGATTGATGATGATAGTTTTAGCGCCAGGGTAACAATAAATAATTGGCTGTGCAAGATCAGGAAGAAAGTCCTTAATATTAAATATCGAATCATGATAAATAAAATTGTTTTTTCCTTGTTGGGTATAGACCCACATTCTATGATCCTTATCTTTCATCAAGCCCCATATATCATGAAAGGGCATTTTTTCTTTGGTATTATACTTTATAAAATTATATCCATTGTACACAGCAATTCCTTTTTCGGTAAGTATCCAAATAAACCCTTTTTCATCTTGCAGTATACGATAACAAATATTAGAAGGCAAACCATTTTCAGCAGTGAAATGCTTAAATGGAATTACTTGAGCCTTAGCCAATAAAGTAAAAACGAACAAAAACAAAAGCCATACATACCTTTTCAATCGAATTCCATTTTAATATCACAATATACATTGAAGACAGTTAAGGAGCTAAGTTTGAAAGTATAAATTTTATTTGATGTAAAACACTTCACTTT
>CAZSUF010000143.1:1020-9620 GCA_964609875.1 uncultured Bifidobacterium sp. | reverse complement strand
GTTAAGAACTAATGTGAGTTTTCGGGACTCGTACCCGTCCCCACAACTATGTGGGGACCGTGACAGGGCGGCATTCTAACCAACTGAACTACCGGTCCAAGTATTTTAAAACTTAATGTTTTAAGAACTAATTTTTTCCCCTTTCGGGGGTGCAAAGATAATCAAGTTTTAAAATTTCCAAAATCTTTCTTTATCAACTTTTAAAAATCATGTTTTTAGTGTAGGTTTGACCTTTATATTTTAACCGCTTACTTATGCAATACCTTGATTTTGAAAAGCCGATAGAAGCCCTCTATCAAGAAATAGAGAAAATTAAAGAAGTTGGAGAAAAAACCAAAGTAGATGTAAGTTCAGCTACTAAAGAAATTACAAAAAAAATAGAATCTACCCGCAAGGATATTTACGCTAACCTCAATGAATGGCAACGAGTTCAATTAAGCCGCCATCCTGAAAGACCCTATACGCTTTATTATATTCAACAAATTTTTTCTAAGTTTCAAGAACTTCATGGAGATAGAAATGTCAAAGACGATAAAGCTATTGTGGGTGGATTTGCGACTTTAAACGACAACCAAACCGTGATGGTAATTGGTCATCAAAAGGGCATAAATACCAAAATGCGTCAATTAAGAAATTTCGGTATGGCTAACCCCGAAGGTTACCGTAAAGCATTGCGCTTGATGAAACTGGCCGAAAAATTCAATAAACCTATTGTAACCTTTATAGATACACCTGGCGCTTATCCTGGCTTAGAGGCTGAAGAACGTGGACAAGGTGAAGCTATTGCGCGCAACTTATTCGAAATGATTAATTTAACAGTGCCTGTGATTTGTATCATTATCGGTGAAGGTGCTTCTGGAGGAGCCTTAGGTATTGGTATTGGGGATAAAGTAGTAATGCTTGAAAATACTTGGTATTCTGTCATTTCGCCTGAGAGTTGCTCTAGCATCTTATGGAGAACATGGGATTTTAAAGAAAAAGCCGCCTCAGAACTCAAATTAACTTCTACTTATATGAGCGAATTTGGCTTGATAGATGATGTCTTGCCAGAGCCTTTGGGTGGCGCTCATACTTATCCTGAAGAAATGGCTGTAACCATCAAAAAATACTTAGAAACGAATCTCAAAAAGCTAGGGAATATTGATGCCGAAACGCGTATCACCCAACGAATAGAGAAGTTTTCTAAAATGGGTTTTTATACCGAAGAATAATTTATAACTACGCTTAAACCCATTCTACTCATTGTCTCTTTTTAAAAAAATACAGGAAAAACTCATCCCAACTCAACAAGTGGTGAATGCAACACCTGTATTTACACCTAAAGAAAATATCAAGCATGAATTCGTCAATTTTGCTACGGCCTATAGAATTGGGATTCTTTGCTATTTTACAGACTATGATTCTCAAGAGTTAATCAATAAGTATAAAAATGATCTAGAGAAATTAGGCTATGAATGTGAGGTTTTATTATTCATCGATAAAAAAGAAAGAGAAAATAATATTTACTTACAATCATTTTCATGGGACGATTTAGACAAACGAACGATGTTGCCGAATAGCCCGCGTACAGATCGTTTTATTGTAAAAAGATTTGATTTATTATTTAATTTATATCTACATCCTTGTCAGCAACTTCAGGCAGTATCTCACTTATCAAATGCAAAATGTAGGGTAGGGCCTTACCTTGATCGTATGACAGATTGTGCCGATTTATTAATTCCCCTTACAGAAGAAAAGTCACTCAATAATCTTATCAAGCAAATTAACTTTTTACTTAAACTAAAGCCTTATGAAAGAAAACAAATTTAGAGGTACTGGTGTTGCCTTAGTAACTCCCTTCAAGCAAGATTTAACGATCGATTATAAAGCTTTAGATAACTTAATTAATCATGTGATCGAAAAGGGAGTGAATTACCTTGTTGCCTTAGGCACAACGGCTGAAACCCCAACAATGTCTGAATCTGAAAAGAAAGATGTACTTCAATTTATTCTTGAAAAAAATAAAAAAAGAGTACCTGTTGTTTGTGGCATTGGGGGAAACAATACAGCGGAAGTTATCAAAAATCTTGAGTCTTATCCTTTAGAGGGAGTCGATGCGATTTTAAGTGTTTCGCCTTACTATAACAAACCTACGCAACAAGGTATTATCGCACATTTTAAAGAAATTGCTGCACGTTCGCCAAAGCCCATTATTTTATACAATGTCCCTGGTCGCACAGGTAGTAATATGTTAGCTAGTACCACCATACATTTAGCGAATGAATGTGAAAACATTATTGCGATTAAAGAAGCTAGTGGCAATTTAATCCAGGGTATGGAATTAGTCAAAAACAGACCAGCAGGATTTTCTATCTTAAGTGGAGATGATGATTTAACCATGGCCCAAATTGCCGTTGGATTCGATGGGGTCATTTCTGTAGCAGCCAATTGTTTTACACAAGATTTTTGTGCTATGGTGCAGGCTGCCTTAAGACATGATTTTGTCATGGCTCAACAACTACATTACAAACTTTTAGAGGGCATTAATTTACTCTTCACAGAAGGAAACCCAGCAGGTGTTAAATGCGTATTGAATCAACTAGGTATTTGCGAAAATGTATTTCGTTTACCTGTGGTACCAGTGAGTGAAAACACTGAATCAGCCATCAAGCAATACTTGGCTTCCATGGCTTCATGAAAAATAGCATAATCTTTTTTGATGGAGAATGTGTATTTTGTAATTATTGGGTGAAATTTATTTTTAAAAGAGACCCCACATCACATTTTAAGTTTGCTCATTTGCAAAATGAAAACTCTCGTCAATATATCGCCCAATTTTCAAAGGATTGGATGCAAAAAGATTCAATCGTTTTATTGCTAGATGGCCATGTATTCACAGAATCTAATGCTGTGCTAGAAATTTGTAAACGACTGCAAGGTATTTGGCCCATTTTTTACACCTTCAGGTTTATTCCTAAAAGCTTTAGAGACAAAATATACAGATTTATTGCAAGGCATCGATATGCTTGGTTTGGCAAACATGATAATTGCGAACTACCCAGTGATGAAATAAAATCTAGATTTGTAGAAGAATTCAATCATTAAATATTAACAAATTGACTTAAGCTTTTATTATAGATTTGATTTTTATTATGATGAAGCCATTTCTTTTTTCTGTTGCCTGCCTTTTTTTATTATTTAAAATGGAGGCACAAGATGTCAATCGAAGAGCCAATTACTTTGAGACTTATGTAGAGATTAAAGACTCTATTGATAGCATAGTGGTGCACAAAGAAAAAAGAGAAATGATCACTTATCAAGATAAAAAAAAGATTAAAAAATATATAATCTCCCTTGGCTTAGAACCTATAGGTAAAAAACAATTCGAAGGTGATTTAAAAACGCCTGAAGGATTATATTTCATCAATACGCGTGATACCATCAGTAGTTATCATACCAACTTAGGTATTTCCTATCCTAATGTAGCAGATTCAACTTTTGCGGCTTCTCAAGGATTAAGCGCAGGAGGCGAAATAAAAATTCATGGCTTCCCAAACAATCATCGAAAATCTCAAGAAGTTGACTTTTTAAATACCGACTGGACTATTGGGTGCATCGCTGTTTCAGATTTTGAAGTAGATGAATTATATAAATGGGTTAAGGTGAATTGCCCTATTTTGATTTTACCTTAATAGAAAACAAGTTAGTCCTTTAGTATTGTATACTTTGGAAATTTAATGGCGCCTTCAATTGGTTTAGAGCTAATCTGATAAGTTGTATGTTGTATTCAAGAATATGATGAGAACAGACCATTTGTTTTATATTTGAATAGTAGAAACTAATTATCATAAAAATCAAATCAAATGAAAAAAATTTCCTTTCTTACTTTATTGGTATTGACTTCTTTTTGTTTTGGGTTTGCATTTAAATCCATGATTTCAACCCAGTCAAATGAAAAACAAGAAATAAAAAGAGTCACAGGTATAGGTGGTATATTCTTTAAATGTAAGGATCCAAAAAAGTTGAGAGATTGGTATCAAAAACATTTAGGGTTAAACACCAATGAATATGGTGCTGTTTTTGAATGGAGACAAGGTGCGGACACTAATAAAAAAGGGTTTACTCAATGGAGTCCCTTTAATGAAAAAACAAACTACTTTATTCCTTCAACAAAAGATTTTATGATCAATTATAGAGTGGAAAATATGGAAGCACTCGTTAAACAATTAAAAACCGAAGGCGTATCTATCACTGATACAATTGAATCCTACGACTACGGAAAATTTGTACACATCATGGATGTGGAGGGTAATAAAATTGAACTCTGGGAACCCAATGATATTGAGTATGAAAAATTAGGCCTGCAGCTAAAGTGCCTAACAACCAAATAATTTAAAGAATAAGCTTTGTTAAATAAGTAAATACTCATGAAATTTAATTTATCTGGCTATGTGGTGAATGATACAACAACAATTCGGCTCAGGGTTGATAAAGAGGATTTGATGATTTTTCTTTCCAAAATAATTGACCCAGATGATCCAAAAGGCTTGTACAGGGATCATGATGTATTTTATGATGGGCCATATAAGTATAAAGGAATAGTAGAAGATAAGCGTTTTATATTACGTTTATTAATTTCTTTAAATACTACTTATGGTATGAGTATGCATGAATTTATTGAAGGAGAAATGATAGAACATACAAACGGAGTAGCTATAACACTGAAACATTATATAAGCAAGTTTCAGAGAAGAAAACCCCTAGTTTTGGGAGTGATTGTTTCTGCTATTTTAGTAGCTTTATTAATCAACAAATTTATCATGCATGCTGATTTCAATTTATTCGTAATCCTTCTTTTCATTTATATTCTTGGAATTATATCAACAGGTATTTTAGGTAGGAGTTCCCGTGTGCTAGATATAGTTAAAAGAGATTTTATAAATTTTGCAGAATACAAATTACAGCACAGGGATAATAATTACTCAGTGTTAGGTAAATTATAGAAATTCAGTTGGCCTTCCATTTTTTCTATTTTATACCCTTGTGATTTGTGTCGCAGACCAAATCTTATCCCGAAAATACAGGAGTATATGCCGATGGTTATTTTGTTAAGAACAATTTGAGTTACGAAAATTTGGTCTGTTACAAAATTCCAATCGGTAATAACTTATGGAATATAAACCCTGTTTCATCTGAGGGCAAAATTTTCTTATGCCCAACAAACTATTCACTATCACACTGCTTCTTTTTGCCTTCATGGCTTGTGCGAATGATCATCGAAGAGCAAAATGTATAAAGGTCCCATTAAACGAAACCATTGATAGTATGGCGGTCTTGAAATCAAAACGAATTATGAAGGTTTACCATCACCAAAAATTCATCAAATCTTATGTCATTTCCCTAGGTGCCAATCCAATAGGCACAAAACAAGTACAAGGTGACATGAAAACACCCGAAGGTCTTTACACCATCAACGACAGAAATCCTAAAAGCACCTATCATAAAAATCTAGGTATTTCCTTTCCTAATAAAATGGATAAAGCTGTAGCCAAGCGATTAGGTAAATCTCCTGGTGGCGATATTAAAATTCATGGATTACCGAACAACATCAAGGCAGGACAAGAAGATGAATATTTAAATTCAGATTGGACATGGGGCTGCATTTCAATCTCCAATGATGAAATTGACGAACTGTACAAGTATGTTAATGTAAATTGCCCGATTTTGATTTTACCTTAATTGATTTTATATGTATAATAAGTTGGATAAATATCTATTCCTGACCATCAGCTTACTTAAGAATAAACAGACTTGTGATTTATGAAAAAAAATTCTTAATTATCAGTGCCAAATAACTTGTTTTCAACCATTAATTAGCATAATAAAGGCAATGAATTTGAAGTGCAAATGTCCTTTTATTCCAAATGCAACATGCAGAATATCAGCCCTTCTTTTGCCAAACCGATGTAGGGTGAAGTGTTTTTTTTCTTTTTAAATATTCAACGATCTGTTCTGATGTCATGCCTTTCAATTCACTACTAATCTTGTCTCTAATAGAACGAAGGTCAGTAAGTAATGACTTATCTTTTTTTAATTCTTTAGTCTTCATATTCTAAAATTTCTCTTGGTGAACGAATGTCAAGTATTTTGTGTCCGTACTTGAAGTTTACAGCATTATATCCTCGAATTCGTAAGTGGTTTACAATATGTTTAAAATTCCAACTTACCAATACATCAGCATAATTTAATGTTGCAATGGCAATATGTATACAATCTGAATGACTTGTCTGTCCAACAACTTTTTCATCAATATATTGGTCAGCTAATTGAACTGATTCTGTGGTAATATCCAACCATTCTACATAATTTTGGGGCAATGAATTTGCTAAATTTCTTACTTGCTCAGGGGCGCTATTCAATTCAATATCAGTAAGTCTTGAAATAAGTATTTTATATTCACCTTTAGATATTCTGTTAAACAATACTTTAGTCCAAATTTCAAACTCTGGCTCAAAGTATCCACCAAAAACAGAAGTATCTAAATAAATTCTTTCCACAATTCAAAAGTACAAAATTCTACCTAATACCAAATCAACATACTTGATAGTCTAAATAAAAGATTAACGATAGTCACGATCTATCGGCATTATCCTATAAAATATTTGAATTCAGATTGGACATAGGGCTGCATTTCAATCTCCAATGATGAAATTGATGAACTGTACAAGTGGGTTAAAGCCTCATGTCCAATCTTGATTCTTCCTTAAGAAACTATAATAGCACCCGAAATTTGTGGAGCACGATAAATCATTCTAACGCGAATAATATATTTTCTATTTTTCACTAATCTTACAAGCAATTTCGCATTAGACCCTTTACCACTATTATCATCTCCAGCCATATAATGATTTTCTCCGGTCGCAGCTTCATAAATCAATAAAATGGTATCCATTTCACCTGTAGTTTGAATAGAATATTTTCTTGAGACTTTTGGCTGAAATATATAATCCATCTGAGTCCCATTGTTGATATTGAGTACAGCCGCAAAACCAACTTTTAAGATTGGATACTTTTTAGGTTGAAGCGGCGGATACACATATTTTACCCAAGCTTTATCACTGGCAGATAAACCACCTGCCGGATTCAGTCCATTTCTATAAGGTATGGGTTGATCTATCATGCCTGCACTAAAAGGATAATGCATCACAGAGTTCGGATCCCATGAAGTGCCTGCCACAGAACTTGCTGGTATTTTACGGATAATATTATAAAATGTTTTATCTCTCGACCAGTTATTTGGCGGACCACCTAAATCGGCATATACAGCTTCTTCATTCCAAACTATGCCCGCAAATGGATTCTGATGTTCATGTTCTAAACCAATGGTGTGGCCAATTTCGTGTATGGCTGTGTCTAATTCATTCCAACCCAAATTCATGGTTCTTTCATCTGTTGGAATTGTAAAAATATCTCGCCCCACATAAGACCATGAACCATCACCAGTAGCGAAGCCTATACGAATATCGGCTTCTTCGGCATTGTCAACTTCTACAAAAGTTAATCCAATACCTAAGTTCTTCCAAGCTGCAAACCCATTTCTTGCAGTGAGCATATCGGCTGCAGTCCCACGCCAAGCAGGTTTGTCTTGCTTATAAAAATAATACTTAAGTACAGTACCATTGACTAATTTTTTGCCATTAGCGATGATGGCTCTCGAACGATCAGCACTAATGTTTGCGGGAAGTTGAATAGGGGCTACGGGAGGCAATCCACAATAGCGCAAGGCAGCAACAGCCTTTTTGCTTGAAGTTTGTTTTTTCATATAATTTAATTTAGTTCTCTCAAATGTAAATAAAACAATTTGGAATTTATAGTCGTATATATAAAATTATTCAAGAGATCATATTCAACATTATTTTTCTTTGGGCGGCACACGTGCTTTCCGTTGCAAGTCCTCTTCCGATTCGGCGCATCTTTTCAGGTAAAATAATCAGGATGCAGCCTCTCGGAATGCGGGCTTTTCACTGCAATCACTGCCGCAAAACAAATGCCTGTCGATAAATAAAACCACCTGTTCCAGAAATCAAGAGTCAAAAACTAACGAAATTAATTGGTAAATTTGCTGGTATGAATGATAAAAGACTTTACATAATTGCTGGTTGTAATGGAGCAGGAAAGACAACTGCATCTTTTACTATTGAAAGAAGATATATTAGGGGAATTTAAATATTGTAAATCAGGAAAAATTTAACCTTTTAAAAAACTATTATGACAACAACTGAAAAGCAAAATGAACTATACAATAAAATTATTTCCGGACTTGATAAAGTCTATGAAAGGCTCATCGTATTTAAAAAGCAAAACAACACAGCACTTGTTATTTTAAAAGATAATAAGATAGTGAAAGTAAAACCTCAATAATCATAGCAAATTCAATCTACACCATTCCTTTTTTTATCAATGGAAAGGGAGTATAAATAAGAGAGAAGGGAGAACGGATAGGAGTTGGGAATTGGGGATTAGGAATTGGGCATTAGGAATTAGGAAGTCCACAGACCACGGACGACGGCGGTGAGAGAATGGAGAAGAGAGAAGACAGAAGGGATTGGGAATTGGGGGTG
>CAZSUF010000143.1:0-1010 GCA_964609875.1 uncultured Bifidobacterium sp. | reverse complement strand
AAGATCTTTTCCATTTTATTTTACCACCTTTCTATTTTTTTACCACAAAATGGGTTTCACACAAAGCGACTAAGAGAACAAAGTGCACAACGGGAGTGTAAGTTTACATGTTCAAATGTTTCAGCGTTTTCTTAAGCAATGAACTTCTTAAACAACTTTCTGCACTTCATGTGCCTTAATGAACGTTGTGTTACTTTTTTACCGCAAATGCTAAAAGCAAAATCCCCAGACAAAGATGCCTGGGGATTTATATGTTTTGTATTGATTATTCAGTGTTCAGCATTTATCTCCACCCACAATGTTTTGGGGCGGGATGACATTCACTATTCACTATTCACTTTTCTCTACTCTTTACCAGAACTTGATATACAAGGCCAATACCAACATTAAAATAATCACAATCAAAATCAGGTTGCGGGGCTCTACTTTAAACATGGACGTATCAATTTCCATGGTATTGCTCTTAGATGCCACATTTTTATCTAACAAACTTGTGATAATCATGATTAAGCAAGTGAAGAAGAATACCCATCCCATTTGAATTAAGAAAGGTATAGTGTATACGCCTTTGTGATCGGGGTATGCGGTGTATAACCAAGTATCGTACTGTCCGTTAAGCGGTAACATTTTATCAAACACAATGGCTAAAACGGTACCGGTAACAATACCTACAAATGCTGCTCTTGAAGTAGTACGCTTCCAGAAAAATCCTAATAAGAAAACAGCAAAGATTACAGGTGATACATAGCCGGTGTATTTTTGAATGAACTCAAATCCACCACGGTCGCCAATGCCTAATAAATCGTTCCAGTTGATGAGTATGGCGAAGACGATAGACACTACAATTACCACTCGTCCCATCCAAACTTGTTTTTTCTCTGTAGCTTCTTTATTGAAATACTTTTTATAAATATCTAAGGTGTAAATGGTAGAAATACTATTGGCTTTACCTGCTAACGAAGCCACAATAGCAGCCGTTAATGCAGCTAATGTTAAGCCTTTTAACCCTG
>CAZSUF010000142.1:9362-9663 GCA_964609875.1 uncultured Bifidobacterium sp. | reverse complement strand
TAGACAAACTAATACTCCCATCATCAATCAGCGGATAATTTACTCCTCTTAGAATAATCGTATCACCGCTACTATTCATTAAGTAACGGCCGTTAGTTTGTAAACTTGCCCCATAATTTTGATGAGGTAAAAAAAGCAGCAATAATAAATAAAGAGAATACTTCATGCTATATAAATTGACATTATTTAAAAAAGAATTTAACGACATACCATTTAGTTCTTCACACATTTAATCACTGGCATTCCCTCTGCATGAATAAAATAAATACCATCTGACATGGTGTGTAAGTCAATCTCAAGT
>CAZSUF010000142.1:1166-9251 GCA_964609875.1 uncultured Bifidobacterium sp. | reverse complement strand
CTTGTTGACGATAAGTCTTTATGCAACGACCCACTTGATCATATATTGAGAAATGATCCACGTATGAAGGATGAATAAGCTTTGCATGTCCATCATTTGGATTGGGATAAAGCAACAAGAACGAATTTTCATTTGATGAATCTAGCATTGGGCGCAAAGGAGCACCCGACAAACAACCATTAAATGCCTGTGCCACAAATACTGAACTATTCATTGCATAAAATCCGGGGTTTAATTCAACATATCCATTGACCGCATCTGCATCAAATTTTACTTGTGCATTAGCAGGTATAAGTACATTGCCATTTGTTTTTATCCATGTACTTGATTCTGTTAAGCTAGTTAAATACGGGGTTGTTGAAATAGTTACATTAGCAGGACAAGCACCACAATTATATACCGTTAAGGTCTTTGTGGCAGTAGAAGTACATCCATTGATATCAGAAGCAGTTACCATATAGGTGCTTGTGTTCAACGGAGAAAATGGCACCCCATTAGTTATTCCATTATTCCATACATAACTATTAGCTCCTGATGCCGTCAAGGTCGCCATTGAACCTAGACATACACTATCATTAGAAGGATTACTTGCAATATTAATTTGTGGAGGAAAATTTACAGTGACTGAAATAATATTTGATGTGGAAACACAATTTCCTACACTCACTGTACAATGATAATTACCTGCCACAGAGGCTAAGATTGATGAATTCACTTCCCCATTTAATAGTGTATTATTTCTAAACCATTGATAATTGAATCCATGTGCACTTAAAGGGGCGGTCAACATCACTTGCGCTCCATCACAGATAGAAGTACTTCCTAAAGCTTGAATGGTAGTTGTACCTATTACATCAAAAAATCGTTCAAAAGTATGTCCATTATAATCTACTTGAAAAGTCCATTTGCCAGTTGACGCATTCGAAGGTAAATAATAAGACCAATACCAATAAGAGGCTGCATAAAATACATTGAATGTATTAGACCATTGCATCCAAACTGCTTGATCGGGCTGTATAATTTTATATTGGCTTACTTGTCCATTTTGTTGATCTCTAAAATAAGCTGCATAATACACTAAATCATTTGCACAAAATTGAGTTCTTTCATTTGGAGTTTCTGTTTGTGGACATGATGGAAATACTGGAGGAGCGCTTTGAGTTCTTAAGGCATTTACATAAGAATCGTAATAGGGCCTTTGCGAATTCCAGCAACTTGTAGCATTCAATGAATTACAATTGCCTGCATAAGGATCAATGAGTTGGTTGTTGGCATTATACACTTCAAAATGCAAATGCGGACCTGTCGAATTTCCAGAACTTCCCACTATCCCTAAATACTCGCCTTGTGCTACTGTTTGTCCAACTAACTTTGTCGTAAGTGATCCACTTTTCATATGCCCATACCAAGCCACAGAGCCATCTGCATGTTGCACATATACAGCATTCCAATTGCCATTATTAAAGCTGCAATTTTTATCGAAATTTCCATCACTTTTATATAGAATCGTGCCTGCTGCTGCTGCAATAATCTTCACTTGATCTTGATCCATTTTATACCAAGAAAAAGGCCAAGTAAAAATATCAGTGCCTGCATGATTATACCCACTTACATCATAGGTTCTTGATCCACAATTATAATCGAGAATTTGATTGGGATTGGCTGCATTATGATCTACAAAATTGGATATGCCATGTACACCATAATCATTCAAGCCATTGTTCTGCGCAACTGGCCATTCAAATAAAACTGGACCAATACTATTTGCCGATTGCTTGGGGAGTATCCCTTGTTGAATTAATTTGTCTTGACTTAATCTAAGCTGTGCTTCGATTTGTTTATGTTGTTTTTCGGAGATACATTGAACACCATGCTCAGGACTAAAATAATAATGACCCTTTTCTTGAGCAAACTCAGATTAAATACGCACCCAACTAATAAAAAAAGATAAATTGATTTCATAAGAATTGGTTTATGCAAATATAATACGATCTTGATTGTAAATGCATAAAGACCCAGGCGCTTATAAAACAAAGAGCAGGAACTAAGTCCTGCCCTTTTATCCCATAACAATTAAACACTAAGGATGTAAACTTGAAACATTCTGTTGAACATTCGAGTCATAAATCGGGTAATCAAACCCATCCACATAACCATCTCCATTCATATCCGACACTGTATACTCGTAGCTAATATTCTGTTGAACTTCAGCATCATATATTGGATAATCAAATCCATCTATATATTCGTCTTGATTTAAATCCCCTGTAAATATTGCCCAAACACCAGGTTCTACTTCTAATTGATTATTTCCAAACACCATAGCTTGACTCGAAGTGAAATCATAATTGGTTAATTCGCTTGATAATAAAACTGGATTCGCGGAGCAACTATGCAAAGAGTTTCGATGAAGTATGGCGAGGTAATACATCCCCGAATAACCAGAAAATGTACATTGAGCATGACCATTCGTTTGTAACAACACCTTTTGGGAAGCAACTAAATTATAAGTATTCACATCTCTCAGTTGCACTTCTATGCTATCTGCATTGGTAGGACAACTCATGACACCTTGATTATTTAACACAGGTCTCATCAAGCCAGCACCTTCATAATAACCTTGCAAAAATAATTTTAAGTTTAAAGAAGATTCTGTGCTGACATTCACATCAATTTCATTGCAAGACAATGCATTTACACATCCACCTTCACCACGAATAAAATAAGTGGTGGTATCTTGTGGTGAAACAAAAATACTCATACCGGTATCAATTAAAGTTGTTCCACATCCTCCACTATACCAATTCCAATAAGCTGCATCATTCAAAGAACCTGTAGCTGTAAGCAATACACCCTCGATGCCGCATTGATTATAACTGCTTTGAGTAACTACAGGCAAACCTGGATTTTTGCAATTCACAAATATGGACAAGCTATCATACATGCCCCATTGTCCAAGTTGATTGCGCGTTCTTATATAAATCAGATGAGGGCCATATGACAATCCAGCAGAAGTAACAATTCCTCCCGTAAATTCAGATTCTCCATTGCCCAATGAACTTAATACAAACGAAGTGCCTTGACCAACACCTGGATCAGTATCAAAAAAGTATTCCGCTAAGGAAGCTTCATCTTGAATCATAATTTTTCGTTTTTCATACAAACTCCACTGTCCTGAAATGTCTCTTGCTCTTACATATAACTGATGCGTACCTGCCGATAATCCTGTGGTAGGAATATTGCCTGTAAATGTTGAAGAATCACCTGTATGAACTATGGCTAAGCTATTTGCATTCCCAACGCCTGGGTCAACATCATAAAAATATTCGGCCCTGTCTAAGGCATTTCCATTAGACAAAATTTTAATTTTTCTTGTTTCATACATACTCCATTCTCCTGAGGCATTTTTGGCGCGGATACATAATTGATGTGTACCTAAACTCAACCCAACAGTACTTACATTCCCTGCAAATTCACTGCTATCAGTATTTCCTGATAAAGCAATTGAAGTTGCATTACCTATGCCTGGATCGGTATCATAAAAATATTCTGCTTCTACGATACTTGATCCTCCACTCACATTCACTTTTATTTTTCTTGTTTCATAGTTGCTCCACAAACCTTGTACGTTTTTTGCTCGAATATGTAAAGTATGATACCCTGGCAATAAACCTACCGTGCTCACATTCCCTGCAAATGAACTACTATCTGTATTCCCAGTTAATGCAATTGATTGTCCATTCCCTAATCCTGGATCCGTATCAAAAAAATATTCGGCTTGAACAAATGCATTTCCAGAAACAGGAGCTACAGTAAATTTCCTCGCTTCATAATTACTCCAATTGATACCACCGTTATTATTAAGTTCTCCATATCTAACATATAAAGTGTGAATACCCGGACTCATACTGTTCGAAATTTGTATACTCGACACCGAGGTAACAGAATCAAACTGAGTTCCATTAAATACAGTTTGAGAATTAATCGATATCCCATTGCCTACACCCGGATCAGTATCAAAAAAATATTCTCCTACAGAAAGCTGTGCTTGTGCATATACAAAACTACACTGCAACAACGCAAGCAGCAGCCATTTAAATTGTTTTATCTTTTTCATATTATAAAATTTATTCGTTTATAATATAAATTAGTTTCTCACTTTTGCCTTGATATAAATTTGAAGTGGACTACCTGCATTCACAGAAGTAGAACCTGTTATGTTAAAGGTCTTGATATAAGGATTGTGCGGCACACCATTAGTTTCATAATCGCCATAACCACCATATACACCTAAATCAGTGCCATCACCACCTGCATTACTTGCAAGCGTTGCGGATTCCGCATCATTTCCGGCGAAGTTGGTTGTAAATGATAATCTGTAGAGTAACTAAAATAAGCGCCAGTACCTATAGAAGTGACAAATTCTGGATCTACATTCTCATAATTTGTTCCGTTGGGAAAAGCATCTCCCCCACTGCAATTATAGCTGCAATTTTTATTAAATGTTACACCAATATTTCCGTACCCATTCACTACGCCTGAGCGATAAAAAATATTACTATTTACATACCAATAATTCATGTACTGAAAAGTATAAGATGTATTTGCTAAAAAAATATTATTGTTCAAATAATTGTATCCAATAAATGTTCCATTAAAACTAAAAATATCCCCATTAAAAATGCAATTTCTAACTACCAAATCCCCAACAGATTGACCTTGACCTCTAAGACAATGTCCGCTATTTCCAAAATAACAACCTTCTATCAACCAAAAATTAATATCGCTATTTTGAAAATAAACTGCATCTTGTATGCTACACAACATAATACTAATCGAATCCACATTCGCGTTTTGTGTTTGCATATTTCCAGCTTCTATACCTATTACTTTACTTCCATTACTGCCCGTATAAAACAATACATTATCGCAAAACGCACGTTGCGTATTTTGCTTATCTGAAGGATGATGCCCAGGACCAATAATCGTCAAACGCTTATTCACGTTTAAGGAGTAATAATTATTTGTGGTACCATGAATTAATATGGTGTCGCCATCAGAGGCGGCAGCCAAAGCGGCTGTCCATGTGCTATAGGTACCAGCGCTAGGTGTTGAATTGTTTAATGTAAGTGTGGCTGCTTTTGAACTATAGGCAACCATGAAGATGATAAAGAGTGAAAGAATGTTTTTCATAATTTTATGTTTAATTGTTATTATTAAACACAAAAGTAGGTTGCTCTCTAAGGCGCAACAATACCCTTAAATGGGTATATTTTGAATTTCATTTGGCAGGCTCTCGTTGTGTTGGCAAGTTTGTGCTGAAAGAATCTGTATTTACAACACAACAAGATCGGGCTTTACGTTCCAATCCACGTCTCGTTTTGAAGAACGAGACGTGGGATTTCCACTACAATCCCTGCCTGAAAGAAACATCACTTGACTAATAAAAATCAACTCAGGTTCAAATGAAATTTTACCCATGAAAATACACTGCAACAAAATATTTATTGAATAAGGATCGGTAAAGATTGCGGCTTACTTTTCTGGGCATGTTGTATGCGCAAATAATAATTACCTGCAGCACAATTCTTAGGTATCTCTAAAGAAATACTTGAAACCGAGGTTTGTTTAATCACCGGGTTTAGCAATTTCCCTTCTATACTTATAAGATGTATTTTAGCATCTAAACGCACATTCGAAATTTGCAACAAACCTCCACGTCTTATTGGATTTGGATACACAAGGCTCTTTTCGTCTTGACTTACATTTTGTGTCAATAAAGGAGTAAGCCCTGGCCATTTGTATTTGAAAATTCCATAGTTAGAATAAGTGACTGGTTGCTTGGCTGCAGATACAAAAAGAGCTGTTTCATTTGCATTCCAAATTCCATCAAATATGCTTGAAGGATTTACATACACATCGGGCACGATTGGTTGAGTGACGAGTAAACCATTGGTACCAAAGCTACTATCAACGACACCTTGCGCTTTAATTCGAATAAATTCTATTTTTTGATCTGTACCATATTGTTTATAGTAAGTCAGCAACATGCTATTATCACTTTTGTAAATAATATTAAAGTTTACTTGTGTGGGCACATCTAAGGTGAGCAATCCATTCACCCCGAAATTTGTGTCCATACTTCCATCAACTTTATGCTTCACGAATTTTACGAGAGAATTTGTAGTCCCATAAGAAGTGGTATAAAACAAGGCAGAGCCATCGGGTAAAATTTTTGACCAGGTACCCGTTTCAAGAAACAACACATCATAATTTACTTGATAGTTCGAAATACCATTTGTGGCAAAGGATGAATCGAAACTACCATCTTGTTTAACTGCAAAATCGAAAAATGATTTATCAAAATTATGGTAAGCCCCAACTGCCCGAACAGATCCATTTGGCATAAAAGCTAAATCTCTGAGTCGCCCATGAGGATATAAGGCCCCTGGTGCCATGACTTGCGCACTTTTCAGTAAATAACCTGTAGTATTAAAACTTAAATCTCTTGTACCATTGGCTTTATATTTACTAATAAACCATTTTCCTTTACCCGCAGGGCAAGTGCTATGTCCTTTTTCGTAAGCTTCTCCACCTACAAAAATTTCAATGTTTTCACTCTTATTCATCAAAAGCGTGAAAGGATTAAACTCATAATTCACATCAGGATTATCTTTTAAATACCCCGTACCATTAAAATTTGTATTGACACTTCCATCTGCATTGAATGAAGTCAATACAATGGAATATGGCATTGAATCATAGTTGGAAACAAAGATGGCTAGCTTCGACAAAATCATTATTTTCCCATTATCATACTCTTCAATATCATACAAACTATGCATATTGCCTGGTTCAAGATCTAAGGCAGGATTACTAGCTATTCCATTTGTCCCAAAAGTAGTAATTAATTGTCCAGCCGAATTATACTTCCATACTCTAATCTCAGCATCATGTGTACCTACAGCCAAAATATCGCCATTACTCAATTCCTTAATTCGTTGAGCAAATGTGGCTATGCCTTGATAGTTAGTAATGAAGTAACCATTTTGTCCAAAGGTCGAATCTGGCACCAATTGCGCCTTACTTTGCAATGAAAATAGGCACAATAAAAAGATGGCAATGCTTAATACTACTTTTCTCATAATTGATATTTTTCTTTGACCATAGACGCAGGCTCGTACAGAATAGTTTGGAGTCGCTAGCAAGTAAACATGGTTATTCTTTAAAAATAAGGAACTAGAAAATCTTTCAGAAAATTTGAAACAAGGTATTTTCAAGATGAATATAAAAACAATTCATCCGGTGAACTGTTGTTGTGGCAACGATTGTAGCGGATACCCCGCATTCCGAGAGGCTACTTGACATTACATCTATCCAGAAACTTGATAGCCGAATCGGAAGAGGAGTAGCAGCGAAAAGCGTGTGTGCCACCCAAATCAAAATAAATCTTAGTAAACTACATTTTCATTTCTCGCTTCAATTGCCTTTCTGCATCTTTTGCCTTGATAGAATCTCTTTTATCATGCACTTTTTTACCTCTAGCTAAGGCAATATCAATTTTAGCATATCCACTTTCACTTAAAAAAATTCGCAAAGGAATAATAGTAAATCCTTTCTCCTTTGTTTTGGTTTCTAGCTTTTTTATTTCCTTTCGTGTAAGTAATAATTTGCGATCGCGAATTGGATCATGATTATGTGCAGTGCCATGTGTGTACTCTGCGATATGCAAACTTTTAATCCATAACTCGCCTTCATGCAACAAACAATAACTATCGTTAAAACTAGCTTTGCCTTGTCGCAATGATTTTATTTCGGTACCAAGCAATACCATGCCTGCACTAAATTTTTGTTCTATAGCAAAATGAAAAGTAGCCGATCGATTAGAGATTTCCTTCATGAGTTCACAAATTTAAGCCTTTGCAAGCAAGTTCAACAAGGCGAATGGGCACAATTCAAATTATTGCTGAAAGAAATCTATGGTATCTGACAATTTCTGTTTCAATTCTTTTCTATCTACAATGAAATCAAGAAAACCATGTTCTAATAAAAATTCTGAGCGTTGAAAACCTTCAGGTAAATCTT
>CAZSUF010000142.1:0-1029 GCA_964609875.1 uncultured Bifidobacterium sp. | reverse complement strand
CATGGCATAAGATGCTGTAACACCGCCTGTTGTAGGATCCGTCATTAAAGAGATATAGGGCAATTTTGCTTTTGCCAACAAGGTTAGCTTTGCAGAAGTTTTCGCCATTTGCATCAAAGAAAAAGCACTTTCCATCATACGAGCTCCACCCGATTTGGAAATAATCATGAAAGGAATTTTATGTTCGATGGCATAATCAATAGCACGTGAAATTTTTTCACCAACCACACTGCCCATACTACCTCCAATAAAATTAAAATTCATAGCTGCAGTTACCATGGGTTTTCCGAAGATGGTACCTACGCCTACTGTGAGTGCATCTTTAAGTCCTGTAGATTTTCTTGCTTCTACCAACCTATCTTTATAAGGCTTTAGATCTACAAAGCCCAATTTATCTGTAGCTAAAATATTTTCAAAAAGCAATTCAGCTTCGCCATCATCGTAAATGATTTCAAAATATTCTGCTGCATCAATTCGATTATGATGATTGCAATTCGGACATACCCATAAACTTTCACGAATTTCATTGATCGTAGAAGTCTTTTTACAGCCTGGGCATTTAAACCACAAACCGTCTGGAACATCCTTTTTTTCCTTAGATGAGGTAAGGATACCTTGTTTTATTCTTTTGAACCAAGTAGATGACATGTTTGCATCATTTTAGGTTTGCCATTCAGCACAGCTTCATTTTCACAGATAAAAATACGCAACCTTGAGAGTCACGTCGCACAAATGTAGTATAAAAAAGGCGAAATCGGCAACTGAAAAAAAGACACATTCATCTCAATTCATCTTGAAAATTAAGGTCAAATCTTATTTTCACATGATGAAAAAAATTATATTCTTTACGCTCTTGTCATTTGTAGTAAATACTTTACACGCCCAACAAGCAATCACTTGCCAAGAAGGCAAAATGCAAAGACTCCAACACAAAATCAAAAAAAGTCGCGCTAGCAATTATGCCAATTCACTCATGAGCCAATATGATGTCCATTTTTATTATCTTGATTTGAATATTGAAAGAAATTC
>CAZSUF010000141.1:8707-9791 GCA_964609875.1 uncultured Bifidobacterium sp. | reverse complement strand
TAGCGTTATGTCAACAATTGATTTAAAAGAACAACTTATTAGTCAGATTAAGATAACAGAAGACCAAGAAATATTAGAATGGATCTTAGGGCTTTTAGCACAGCAATCTAATCAAACTGAATTGTATGATTTAAATATTGAACAAATAAAAGCAATTGATAGAGCTGAAGAACAAATTATTAGGGGTGAATATTATTCAGAAGAAGCAGCAGATAAAATGACTGAAGAATGGTTAAAAAAATAGTTTGGATTAAAGAGGCTTTAGATAATAAATTTAATATACTCGATTATTGGGCAAACAGAAATAAATCTAATATTTATAGTCAGAAACTAAATAGACTTTTCAGTGATACGACAAAACTCATTCAAAGATTTCCGAATTTAGGACGAGCCACAAAAAGAAAAGATGTTAAAAGCATTCAATGTAAAGAATATTTGATTTTTTACAGAGAATCAGAAAACTTAATATTTATTTTACATATTTGGGACGGAAGACAAGATCCGACAAAGAGAAACTATTAGATATCAAATTGCCAACCGCTACCCCAAAGGTGGGCTTTTGTCTTCCTATGAATATTGAGAAGTAAAGGAATCATCAATTTTTTCATGTAATTTAGTTTTCAAACTCCCGCCCTTCAGGTATTTGCAAACCATTTCAAGGAATAATATGTCAAGCTCCTTGATAGATGGATGGTTTGCAGAGACTTATTACCATGGGGTAAAAGATTGAACTTGCTTCATGAATCCGCATGAAATATGTTTTGAATTCAGAATTTAATTTATCAATTCCTTATTAATTATGGTTGAAGAATTCACTTAAACCTTTCGCCAACCTTTTCCGCAATCTTACGTCTAAATAATAATGAATTGAATATTGAAAGAAAGATTTGTTTAATATCAATTTAAATACCTTAAATTTATCTATTATTAAAAACAAAAAAATGAAAAAACTTTTTACACTTAGCTTAATTCTCGTCACTGCATTTGCAGCAAAGAGTCAAACCCCACCGAATAAAAACCTCGGCATAATTAACAAAACTACAGCTACTTGGTGCGGTCCTTGTGGAAGTTGGGGTTGGACCTT
>CAZSUF010000141.1:7447-8697 GCA_964609875.1 uncultured Bifidobacterium sp. | reverse complement strand
GCGATATGCATGGGCACTTATAGTAGTTCTTCCAGCTATTTGTACAACCAAACTGCTAGTGACTTCTACAATGATTTTGCACCAGGATCTGGGTTGCCAGCTTTTAATGCCCTCGGACTGAACAGAACCGAATATGCAGCAGGTGGAGGAATATATCCTACCATCACTCGAACCAATGTGAAATCTAGTATTGATTCCTTTGTATTAACCCCAGTTGTTGCAAGTACAGGTTATACATATACTATTTCAGGCTCCACATTGAATGTAAATACAACTACAAAATTTTGGACAGCTAATAATGGAGATTTTTATGTAAATGTTTATTTAGTTGAAGACGGTGTGATGAATACACAAAATGGACAAACAGGTACGGTGGCTCATCATGATGTTTTAAGAGGTGGAGTTACAGGTACTTGGGGAAGTAGTTTAGTAAATGGCGCTGTAACTGCTAACCAATCAATCAACAAATCCTTTACTTATACAATTCCATCAACATGGGATAAAACAAAACTTCAAGTAGTAACCATTATTTGGAAAAAAGTTGGTAGCGATTATCAATTTATCAATGCGAATAATGTGGCCAATGCACCAGCCGGTGTAACGGATATATTGGAAGCAGGTAATATCAGAATGTATCCTAATCCTACAAATAATTATTTAAATCTTTCTATTGATATTGATGAATCAACTGAAATTTCATATGACGTTTTCGATATGAGAGGTCAATTAATTTATACTCAGTCAACAAAGAAAGTAAACTATGGTACGCAAGATGAAGTAATTAATACATCAAATTGGTCAAATGGAAATTATATGATTCAACTTCATTTGGGTAAAAATAATTATACAGGGAAAATTTTAATTGCTCATTAATTGATATTTTAATCTATAAAAAAGGCCATGCTGATGCATGGCTTTTTTTATGTACAATTTATTTTTGCATGCATTCATAAAACTACCAAGTTGATATTCTAAACCACATGAAGGTGAAAACAAAGCTGTTTGTATTGCGGCAACGATAGAACGGAAAGCCCGCATCCCGAGAGGCTTCGCGATAGTTGAATTTTTCTAGACTGATGATAGCCGATTCGGGAGAGGACTTGGAGAGATAGCGTGTGTGCCGCCCCCTGAAAAAAAATGAATTATTTTATAATAGGATGCTAAATCATGATAATAGACAGTTTAATTCGAACTCCATTCCTTAGGAGATCGCTGCATAGAATCACTGAATACAGCACACAATATCATTC
>CAZSUF010000141.1:0-7437 GCA_964609875.1 uncultured Bifidobacterium sp. | reverse complement strand
ATTTAGATGACCAACCTTGCTTGGTCAACACTTGTAGTATATAAAAACCATGTATGTACTTGGAGGTATTTATCACTGTTTGTGCATTCGAGTTCAAGATTCCATGCGCTATTATTTTACCTGAAAGTTGTAAAATTCGATATTCGGACACTTTATTTGCGAATATACTCACGATCATTTCATTTTGAACTGGATTAGGATAAATCTCAAATTGTGAAATCTCATTCTCAACTAAACTATTAAGCACCACGGTTTGGCAACTTGACGTGTCTGAACAACCATCTTTCAAGATGATCACAGCAAAATCGCCATTGGCAGCGGGGGTATAGCTAGAATTTGTTTCACCAGCAATTGGCGTAAAACCAGGGCATTTGCACCATTGATAGCTAGCTCCTTGTTGATTTGCCGTTAAGACAGCACTACTTTGAGTGACAGAAGTATCCACCGTTTTTATAACCAAATTGAGTTCAAGGATACTATCACAACCTGCAATATTCAGAAAATTTTGAGTGTAAAATCCACTTTGTAAATAGGTGGTTCCATTGAAGGTATATTCTTTACAAACAGTATCTGCAATTTGTTGAAGGCTACTAGCTACAGTATTCACATGAATAGTTTGGGCCAAGGAGTTAGAACAAAGTGAATTTGCAGTTACGATGATATTACCGGCTTGTTGACCAGGTGTGACTAAAATACTATTCGATGTAGAACTACCAGTCCATCCAAAAGGTAAACTCCAATTGTAGGTTGTTGCTCCTCCAACTGGATTGATAGAATAAGTTTGCTGGCTTTGAGCACAAACTATTGTATCACCAGTAATTGTTCCAGTTAAATTTAGAGAACTTGGGGTTAGCACATCGGCATAAGCTCTACTAATTCCATATACAACACGAATTTTCCCATCAACGCCTGCATTCAAATCACCATGATTCCCATTGATATTAAATGGAATTACAGAAGAAGCAATATCAACCCAATTCGTACCATCGAATTTTTTGATTATAAAACCATACACTGAATCTTTCGCATAAACAAAAGGGTTCCCGGCTCCATCAATTTGAATTTTAGCACTAAGCACACCTACACCGCTCATACCCGGATTTCCAACTTGTACCCAAGATGTGCCATCAAATTTTTTCACAGAAGCCTTGTATCCAAGTGTATTATCTAAATAAACAATGTAAGGCGTTTCATGGTAAACATCTATCCCATGAGGCTGAAAAAATATATTGCTTAAATTACCTATGGTATCAATTGAATTTCCTTGTACACGAATGACAAACTCTCCGGGCCAATCTAAATAAAAGAAATATGGATTCCCAAATTCATCCAAAGTCATTCGGTGATTGGAAATTATCCCCAGCATCGTATTTTGCCAACTCGATCCATCCCATGTAGATAATTCAACCGTAGATTGATTAGAAACAACGGGATGGCCATTAGGGGCAATTTCTATATTGGTTGCTGTACTTGGGTAAATTGAAAAACCAGCATTTCCAACAATACTCCAATTTGTTCCATCAAATTTCTTCACAGTAATGTGATCAAAATTTAGAGGATCAGGAAAGGCTACATACAAATTTCCTAACGAATCGCAATTCATGGAAATGCCATAAGTATTTCCATTTGTCAGATTAGGTGTAGAAATCAATGACCATGCACTTCCATCAAATTTATAGATATTATAAATCCCAATGGCTGCTGTAGCGCCAACATAGGCAATGCCATTTTTGTCAGACGTAATTATTGGATTGATAAACAAATCAAAATTATTTGCTATCCCTAAATTGGATCCGAGATAATTCCATGAAGAACCTACCAATTTACCCACTAATACATCAGATCGTGAACCATCTGATTGGGCAATATAGAGATCATTCAAATTATTATAACATATGATGGTATTGGAAATTGAACCAATCGAGTAACCTGGTGTCAAGAAATAATTCCAATTTGCGCCATCAAATTTTTTAATAGAAGCTTTACTACCCCAAAGTAAATCGGCATAAGAGACAATTAAACTGTCTTGAGCGTCGATATCAAAACCAAAATTACTTACATCGCTTATTTCGTTACCTACTGCTGCCCAAGTGCTTCCATCATACTTCCTAATGGCAAGTTTATTACCGGTTGTACTGCTTTTGTAGGCAACATAAGGTTCATTCAACGAATTAAAACGCAATTTCGGTATTGCACTTTGAATCGCGGTTAAATTGCCACCTACTTGAGACCAACTTGCTCCATTTAACTTATAGATTTTTACAGTTTCAGGAAAGGTATATTCTGTGCAGGCCACATAAGGTATGCCAGCAATATCAAATTGCAAATCAGGATTCAAGGTGATGGTACTTGTAAAACATGCATTTCCAGCCAAGTTCCAAATTGTTCCATTGAAAAAATATGCTTTTAACTTATTGCCACTTTGAACATCATCAAAGACCACATAGGGTTGATTGCTAGTATTAAAAGCAAGACTGATATAATGTGATCCTGTATTAGGAATTACTTGTGTACTAATGCTATTCCAAGCACTGCCATTAAATGACATTACTGTGGGAATCCCGCTTCCACTCCCGCCATTACTTTTCAAAAAAGCTATATAAGGTACACCGGCGGCATCAAATTCAATGTCAGGCTTTGAACCATATCCAGTTTCAAAATTAGGAGCTCCTACATATTCCCATTTTTGTCCGGTAAATTTTCTTACATTCAGGTTTCCTAAATACCCGTCATAAAATACAATATAAGGTATATTAGTTGGTGAAATCTTTACATCATAAAAACTGCTGGAAAACATATTAAAACTTGACAAATCATAATCGTCAGGGCCTATGGCTGTCCAGTTACATTGAGAAAATAATTTCAACGAAAATAAAACTGCCATGCAGATTAAGGTAAGTGCTTTTTTCATAGATGCGAATCTAAACATTATTTAGAAGAAAAAATCTATTCCCCTGTTTGCATTAAAAGAAAATAATGCCTGATTATCATTGTACTAATTCGCCAATCGGAAACATAAATTTTCCAGATTAGAATATGGATTTGAAAACCTACGAAATAATGATTTTTAAATAGACTTTACTCGACTATAGCGCTTGGTAAACTCTCATTGTGTAAACGATCTAGGGCTGTCACAATATACTTATAAGAAGTGCCAGTTATAGCCTTTTTATCTATATAGGTTTCACCACGTACAATGTCTATTAAATGAACGGCATTAGAAATGTCAATTTTCTCGTTTGTCAAAAAACGATAAATCGCAAACTGCAAGGCTTCTTGTTTAGGATTAGCTACTGTCCATTGTAATTGAATTTTCCCATCACGACTGCGTGTCATTTTTACTTGTGGACTTTGTGGTGCAGTATTGTCTATCCAAGTCATCAAGGGCAATAATGCCGGTGTAGGATTTAAATCGGATTGAAAAGTAAAATTCAAATTACATAAATTCTTTTTGAATGCATTGGCACTGTAATATGCACTGCCTTGAACATTTTTAGTAGATCGCACTTGTTGTATTTGCGTTTCTATTTCATTCATATTACGCCAGCAAACTTTTTTTGAAACCCCCACTTGATATAAACCATGTCCAATATAAAGATGTCGATTGAAGCTATGTGCACTCCACCAACGAATGAGTTCGGCATAATCTGCAGCGCGATGTCCATTTTCCCAATAAAGTTGAGGTAAGATATAA
Source organism: uncultured Bifidobacterium sp. (assembly GCA_964609875.1). Lineage (GTDB taxonomy): Bacteria > Bacteroidota > Bacteroidia > Chitinophagales > Chitinophagaceae > OLB11. The sequence continues at coordinate 3,743 of CAZSUF010000141.1, read as the reverse complement.
TCTATCCAACCTTTTTTTTGCCAAAGCAATACATCTGCAAATAAGTCGTCGTAATTGGTTTGTCCGGCCGTGGTAAAACTTCCTTCAGGATCTTTATTGGAATTTCGCCAAACACCAAACGGACTGATGCCAAACTTCACATAAGGTTTTTCGGCTTTAATTTTTTTACTTAAAGCTTCGATTAGTTTGTTGACATTATCTCTGCGCCAATCGTCTTTACTCGAAAAGCTCAAGCCATAACGTGCATAAGATCTATAGTCTGGAAATTCTTGTTTGGCAATTCGATAAGGATAAAAATAGTCATCAAAATGTACGGCATCAATATCATAGCGTTTTACAACGTCTAAAACAATTTTCATAAAGTATTCGCGCACTTCGGGCAAACCTGGATCAAAATATTTTTTATCACCATAATTCAAAAACCATTCGGGATGGGTATAGGTGACATGATCTGTGGTATTGGGATTTTTGTTTACATCCACTAAAGCACGAAATGGATTGAACCAGGCATGAAATTCAATGCAACGTTTATGACATTCATCGACCATAAAAGTTAATGGATCATAAAAAGGATAAGGAGGCGTGCCTTGAGTACCACTTAAATACCGACTCCAATTCTCATAAGGCGAATTGTATAAAGCATCGGCCGCTGGTCTGATTTGCACAATCACGGCATTTAATCCGTTTTGCTTAATCTGATCAATAAGTTGAATAAATTCTTGTTTTTGAATGTCAGAAGAAAGTCCTTTTTTACTAGGCCAATCAATATTTCCCACTGTTGCTATCCAAGCTGCTCTAAATTCACGCAATGGGGCAACAACTTCTTGAGAAAATCCAGAAAAAGAAATAAATAGCAGAAAAAATAAAATCAAATTTTTCATAAGGAGGTAAAGATATTTCTCAGTTCTCACTTTTTTACACGAAGACCATTATTTTTACCAAATGAAATTCGGACTTTATATTGCTTGTATCGTTTTGCTGCTAACTCAATTTGAAGTTCACGGGCAAACATCATCTTCGGCAATTGGGTTGACGTATTTAGGTGGAAATATTTTTATGCATACTCCCAAGATACATATAGAAAAGCCTCCTTATTCGCAAGCCATAGAAATGTCTTATGGATTTCAAACTCGTGGAAAAAAGCAATGGCATCAGATGTTTGGATTTCCTGAGGCGGCTTTAAATATTTGTATTGCACAAAATGGATCTTCTGCGCTTGGTTGGTCGATGGGACTTTATCCATCTATTCGTTTTAAGGCCATCTCGTTTAAACATTCCTATGTATTTTGGAAAATCGGAGGAGGCATCGGCTATAGTACCAAACATTGGGAAAGAACGCCTTATCAAGATTCATCAAATAATATAATTGGAAGTGCTGTAAATAATTTCACCATGATACAAGCTGGTTATAGAATTGGTCTCAGCAAGAGTTTGAGTTTAGAAGCTGGCGTTTTTTTTCATCATGTGTCTAATGCTGCAGCACGTTCGCCTAATTTTGGTATAAACACTTATGGTGGTTTATTGGGTTTGCATTATCACCCTCAAGGATTTATATTTTCTTACAAAAAGAAAGAATGGCAAAAACAAAAAAGTCAAATCCAATTAGTAAGTAAAGCGGTTATTTCATTTTCTGAAGAAAAAATAAGCAATGGGCCAATGTGTGCAGCTTATAATTTTACCTTGGCGGGTTCTAAAATGATTCGAAGCAAAAGTAGGTTGATGTTGGGCACTGATTTAACCTACCATGCTAAGTTGTATGCACTATACAAAAACAATGATCTTTTTCCTGGCTCAGAAAGAAAACATGCGGTTAGAAGTAGTATTTTTTTAGGGAATGAATTTGTTTTTGGTAAAATTGGCTTGCCGTTGCAATTGGGATATTATCTAAACCGACCCATACAAGGTCCTAAAATATATCAGAAGCTTGGCATGAATTACCATTTTTTCCATGATAATCAACATGTAATCAAAGATATTTTTCTAATTCTGCAATTAAAAACACATTTGGCACAGGCAGAGTATGCAGAGTTTGGATTAGGTATGATGCTTTAAGATTGTATTAATTTAAAGTCAAGTAGCCAATTCTTTTAAAATAGCCGTTGAATTGTTTATCTTCGCGGTTCTAAAAAATCAATTGTATGTTTAATCTTGTACTCTTTGGGCCTCCGGGAAGCGGAAAAGGTACACAATCAGCCAATATTATTTCGAAATATAACCTGTTGCAATTATCTACTGGGGATATTTTGCGAAGTGAAGTGACTAAGGAATCAGCCTTAGGTATTGAAGCCAAAAAATATATGGATCAGGGCATGTTAGTTCCTGATGAGGTAGTGATTGGTATGATCAGTTCTAAACTCGATGAAAATCCTGATGTGCGTGGGTTTATTTTCGATGGTTTTCCACGTACTGTGGCTCAGGCTGAAGCATTAGATAATTTATTAGAATTTAAAAACAATCCGATTGATGTGGTCATTAGTTTATTAGTGTCTGAAGAAGAACTAAAAACTCGTTTAGTTTCAAGAGGCGAAGTTTCTGGACGCACTGATGATAATGAGGAAGTGATTGTGAAACGCATTCAAGAGTATCATGCAAAAACTTCACCTGTGGCAGACTATTATACATCAAATGGCAAATTAGTTGAGATCAAAGGAGAAGGAAGTGTGGATGAAATATTTGAGTTTATCTCTCAGGAAATTGATACTCGTATAGACTAATATTACAATTACAATTTCTTACAGCCCCATTCAGTATGCAGCATGACAATTTTATCGATTATATCAGAGTATTTTGCAAATCTGGCCATGGTGGTGCTGGTGCCTCTCATTTTTTAAGAGAAAAATTTAGACCTAATGGCGGCCCCGATGGTGGCAATGGTGGTCGAGGAGGTCATATCATTTTAAGAGGAAATAAAAATTTATGGACGCTGTTGCATTTGCGTTATCATAAAAATTTGATGGCTGAAGATGGATTTAGAGGAAGTAAGAATAATAGTAGTGGTTCGTTTGGCAGTGATGTAATCATTGAAGTTCCTTTAGGGACTGTAGGTAAAGATGGGGAAACGGGCATTCAAGAAGTGGAAATTTTAGAACATGGACAAGAAGTCATTTGGGTTCAAGGCGGTCGTGGAGGTTTAGGAAATGGAAATTTTGCCACAGCTACCAATCAAGCACCCGAATATGCCCAGCCAGGTGAGCCAGGTTGGGAAGGATGGAAAATCGTAGAGTTGAAAATTCTTGCTGATGTGGGTTTAGTTGGATTTCCCAATGCAGGAAAATCAACCCTTTTATCAGTGATTAGTGCTGCCAAGCCCAAAATTGCAGACTATGCTTTTACTACCTTATCGCCTAATTTAGGTATTGTTGAATATAAAGGAGGTAAATCCTTTTGTGTAGCAGATTTGCCAGGCATCATCGAAGGAGCCGCTGAAGGCAAAGGTTTAGGTCATCGATTTTTAAGACATATTGAAAGAAACCCGGTTTTACTCATGGTCATCCCTGCAGATAGTGCGAATCACAAACAGGAGTATGATGTATTAATGAACGAATTGCAAGAATTTAATCCCGATTTGCTCGACAAACAAATGTTGGTTGCCATAAGCAAAGCCGATATGTTAGATGAAGAACTCATGAAAGAAATTCAAAAGGAATTTCCGAAAGAAGTTCAACTTCATTTTTTCTCTGCCCTTACCCAACAAGGCTTAGAAGGTTTGAAGGATAAATTATGGACCTTATTAAACAAGGATA
>CAZSUF010000140.1:0-9796 GCA_964609875.1 uncultured Bifidobacterium sp. | reverse complement strand
AATATTTTTAGCTGCCTCGAATCTTAGGCCGTCTCCTCCTTGAAGATTTTTTTCAGTATATTAGCATTAGATAGAAGCCATCTAAATTCATTTGCTATATAAGGAAGTTTAGCGGATAATTATTCAATTATTTAGGGGTTTTACATGATTCGATTTAAATGAATGATGTTTAGGATGTTGTTGCGGCAACGATGGTAGTGAAAAGCCCGCACCCTGAGAGGCTTTCTATACTTTTGTTTGAACCGACATTGTTTATGCCGATTCGGGGGAGGACTTGTAACGGACAGCGTGTGTGCCGCCCAAAAAAAAGTAGAAACGCTAATTTGCTTTTTTAAATTGTCGGCCATCGAACCACAACAAGGCATCGCCTTTAGATAAGGGTGCGTTGAATTTTAATGTATACCCGCCCCATTCATCTGGCATAAAGTGATACAGAGAATCTTTATATTCAGTGGCACCCCTACTTTCAAGCATCCACCACGAACCATTGGTTTTGAGTTGAACATGAAAAGTTTGATTGTCTATTTTTTTGACTTCGAAAGAATCGTGGTTTGTTTGGGCATTATAAAACGCCACCTGAATAGGCTTAGGGGATAAGGCCTTTGAAAACTTTACTTGATAAGCAATGGGAATTCTTATTTTAGTTCTATACATATAGGCATCCGCACAAGAAACGGGTACATTCAACAAATAGATTTGCCCCAGATGTTGATCGGGATATTTATTTAAAAAAGCTTCATTCATGTCTGCACTCATATGTCGGGCCTGAATATTTTGTAGATTGAAAAAAGTAAATAAACCTAAATAAAGAACAAGGGTGGCTACTCTGATGATGGTAGGAAATTGAAACAAGATGAAGACAAATAATTGAAAAAAAACAACAGAGGCAAAATAGGCATATCGATCATTTTCGATGCGAGCCAAATACATAAAATAAAGACGCAAAAAGGGAGCAAACATCATGAGTCCAAAGAGCAACAAAAACCAAAACAACATAATTTTTTGATTTCCTTTGCGATAGAAAAAATAGGATAATCCTAAGGCTACTAAACCTAAAACCAAACTTACCTTTTTCCAATGCAAACATAATTTATACACAAAATCTCTTTTGGGGAAATCGAGATAATGTACAAATCCGAATAATTTTATTAGATGTTGAGAGAAGGTTGTAACCATATCTCCGAGACCCACCACTGCTTCTAAGGGTGCTCGGTCATGAGGTATCCATACACCATGACGCAATTTATAACATGCGAGATACATGCCAAAAAGCAAACATTGAGGAAGAATAATTTTGAGAAAAAAGGAAAATACATTCAGTTGATTTCGTTGATAAATGCCAAGCAAAACAAAAAGCAACACATACACCGCAGGGAAGATGAATGAGATTTCTAAAGTGAGTAAAGCAAAAGCGAATAGTGCATGAAAAACCCATAAGGGGAAACTTGTTTTTTTAAGCATACTACTATCAAGTACAAACTGAATACTTACAAGTAAAATACTTAAACATAGGGCATAATGCGAAGTCGCAGCCCACACTATATTTTCTGATTGGTAAGATGAAAAAAGAAATAATATCGACCCGCCTAATGCCATCCATACATTGGCATTTGCATTACCAAGTTGTGTATATAAAGAATTGAATGTTTTAAAAATCAAAACTGTATTCAATGCATGTAAAGCAGTGAACACTAAAAACCAGCCGAAGGTATTGCAACCAAAAAGCAAATACATGAGTGTGACAAAAGCGTAATGTCCGTAGTAAAAACTATCGAAACCAAATGAATTGAGATAGCCACTAAAGCCTTTAGTTTGAATTTCATAAATTCCCGAAACACCGTCATCGATGAGCATAGCTCCATGTGCAGGATAATAGAAGGCGATTAATCCGAACCAGCCTAAGAGGAATAAAAAAATATGTCCTATATGACTTTGAAGAAATTTTTCTATGCGCTTCATCGACGCAAGTTAAAACAATAATAGATTGTTTATGGATGTAAGGATTTATAATTACTTAAACCACAAGCAAGAAATTTTTCATACTCTTTTTCTTCTTCGGTAAATCCTTTAGGGGTATTTAAAATACGATGAGTAACAGGATCTATCAAAGCATAGAAGGGTTGCGTGGCAGACTTAAAATCACGCAAGGATAAATCGAACCATTTATCTCCGACAGTTTTTGCCCATTTTTTATCTAAGAAAGGGGTTGCAAATTGTTCGTTTTGTGGAAGTTCAATTTGTTCATCTACATATAAGGAAGCAATAATGTATTTGTCACTTAAAAGATTATTGATAGAAGGTTTGACCCAAACATTTTCTTCCATTTTGCGACAGTTTACACAAGCCCAACCTGTAAAGTCTATCATGACGGGTTTGTTTTGTTTCTTGCCTTCTTCTATAGCGTCTTCAAGATATAAATACACTTTCAATCCTTTTAAGTCGTGAGTTCTTGCAGCAGATCCTTTTTGCAACTTTTCTTCTTTATGAAAAAAGCTGTAAAATTTGGGTGGCGGAAATCCGCTCACTAAACTAATATCCTTTCCAAAGAAATCGAGAGAAAGATAACCTGCAAATACAATAGACAAGCCTGCAAGAACTTTCATGACCATAGAACTTTTGAACGTAGGGTCGTCTTTGAATTTAAACTTCCCTAAAAGATACAAAGCCATGATGATGCAAACCACTATCCAAAGCCCAATAAATAATTCTCTTTTTAAAAAGCCCCATTGTTTCACTAAATCTGCATTCGACAAAAATTTAAGCGCGAAAGCTAATTCTATGAAACCAAATACCACTTTTAACACCGTGAGCCAACCGCCAGATTTAGGCAAGGCCTTTAATAAATTTGGAAACATGGCAAAGAGGGCAAAAGGAACACCCAATCCTAATCCGAAACCAGCCATGGCAGGTGTAATCAATTTAGAGTTGCTGATATTTCCTAATACTAATCCAAGAATAGGGCCCGTACAAGAAAAAGAGACAATAGCTAAGGTGAGGGCCATAAAGAAAATTCCACCGGCACTTCCTATACTACTTTTTGAATCAATTTTATTGGATATAGAAGAAGGTAAACTAATATCATAATATCCAAATAATGAAAACGCAAAGACCACGAAAATGATAAAGAAAATCAGGTTCACCCAAACATTCGTAGAAAACTCATTCAGCACATTTCCACCCCAACCTAAAAATAAGAAAGGTAAACTCAATAGGAAATAAACTAAAAAAATAAAGAAGCCATATAAAATCCCTTTTTGCACGCCTTTCTTTTTGTCACCAGAACCTTTGAGAAAAAAACTAATGGTCATAGGAATCATAGGCAAGGTGCAAGGAAAAAACAAGGCAGCAAATCCACCAAGGATACCATACAACAAAGCGGTCCAAATAGAAAGTTCAGCTTGTTGTACTTCCCCACAATCTCCAACGGGCGTGCCGAAATCTCCATAAGTTTTTGCAGATGAAGCAGCATTGGCAGTGCTTGTATCTTTAGTCATCGTATCTATAGCTGCCACGATAGGACTATCTTTGATGGGTGCAGTGATAGCTAAACTATCTTTTTTCTGAACACTTTCTTTCTTAGATGTTTCTGCAATGGCTTTACTACCATCACAAGGTTTATTCAAATCTATTTCTATTGATTCATCTGTCGGTGGTAAACAACCTTGATCGTCGCAAGTTTGATAATAGACATTGGCTTTGATTTTGCCCTTCTTAGTAAATTTAATTTTTTGACTATACTTTACTTCATCTTTAAAATAATAAATGACACCGACCCCTTTTACATCTTCAGTGATTTTTTTGCCATTTTCTGTAACCTTGCCTATAAGACTAAAATCTTTATTTTTTTCGAAAGTTACTTCAGGGGCAATTAGCATACCATCTCCCCCTGGTTTAAAAGAATATAAATGCCAGCCTTTATCCATATTGGCAGTGATAATTAATTCAGCTTCCGTTTCTGAAATTAATTTTGCACAGGCTGATAAGTGAACTTTTTTTACGCCTTGTCCGAAAACATGCAAAGAAAGAAACAGAGAAAATAAAACGATGCCTATTTTAGATACCATGAGTCGTGTTTATAATTTTATAGAAAAAGGAATGTCTGTGGGAGGCAAACACATTTTGTCATTACAACATTGAAAGCTTGCCATACCTTGTAAGGTGCTGACTTGATTTGCTGTAAATTGAACGGTAAAATTTATTTCTCCTTCGTAATAATTTACCATCCCAATGCCATCCATGTCGTGAGTAACGGGTCGACGTGCTGGCGTTAAAGTGCCGATAGTTTGAATGCCCTTTTCATTTGTGATTTTAACTTCAGTAGGAATGAGTAATCCATCTCCGCCTGGCTCTGGGGCAAAAACATGCCAACCTTCATCTATCGTAGCTGAGGCTGAGAGCGTATATACTTGGGTATTTTCATTTTGACTGATTGAAAAAGCCCATTTAACCGGTTTTAAATCTTGTGCAAATAATTGGCAAGTCGATAGAAATAAAGCAAGAAGAAAAAACTTTTTCATGTGGCAATGGTTTAATTATGAATCAGACTTTCAAATATTTTTTTGCCATCTGTATTCCCAAGAATTTCTGAGCAGGCTCTTTCTGGATGTGGCATCATCCCAAAAACGTTTCGGTTCACATTACAAATTCCTGCAATATCGCGTAAAGCTCCATTTGGATTCTCTGATCCAATTTCGCCTTGTTGATTGCAATATTTAAATATGATTTGTTGATTAGTCTCTAAACTGTGTAGGGTTTTTTCATCAGCAAAATATCTTCCTTCGCCATGTGCTATCGGAATCATCAGGGATTCTCCAGCAACCTGTTTGCTAATAGCAGCCAAGGAATTTTCGCTTTTGATGTAAACGTTTTTACAAATAAATTGTTGATGATCATTCAGTAAAAGTGCACCTGGCAAGAGACCTGATTCGCAAAGAATTTGAAATCCATTGCAAACGCCTAATACTTTTCCTCCTTTGGATGCATGTTCAATCACACTTTCCATCATCGGACTAAAACGTGCTAAGGCGCCACAACGTAAATAATCTCCATAAGAGAAACCACCTGGCAAAACAATACAGTCTTCCTTGCCAAATGCTGACAAATCTCGATCCTTATGCCAAAGCATGACAACTTCTTGTCCTAAATCATGCCTTAAAGCAAATTCCATATCTCGATCACAATTTGAACCAGGAAAGACTACGACGCCAAATTTCATAAATATTTATTTAGGTATACCATTGCCCAATAATGAGCGCAACGATGATAAAATAGAAGGTAAATATATTAAACTTTTCTTTATTGTTTTGGAAGGTTTGACTTAATATTATGCTAAAAGGCGTAATTGCGAGCAACCAAGGTAATCCTGGGAAAACTGACGAAAAAAGTCCTGCTAGTAAGCCAAAAAAAGCATAAAGCACTACTGCATTCCACTTTTTTCTGACTGCAATGGGATTCTTAGGTCCATGTTGATTAAGAAGAAACATCCCATACACTAAAAGAAGTATACCAACCAAGGTAGCAATCATAAACACAATCGGGTTATTGATTTTTAAAGGTAAAAACAAATGAAAATTAAGTTTGCTTTTGAGCTTTTCCCAATTTCCTAATAAATAGGACAAGGTCAGTGCAAAATAAAAACTAGTAAGTATGCCTATCATAAAGGCGAAAATCTCTTGAATAACTAGTGGCCGCAGCAAGGCGAAAATCATGATAAACAAGATGATTAACAAAATAGCCGGGAAGTAAAATAAGCTTGCTATGGCTACAAATATGCCTATATCAAAACAAGCTTTTCTAGGTTTAGCATGACTATATAAAAGTAAGGTCTTGGCAAAGGCAACAAAAATGAAGACATTGGCCATAAAAATGGTAGAAAACAAACAAAGCTCTGGAATAAAGGCCGAGAAAAGTACTAGGGACAAAGCCGGCACGTAGGATTTACGATTATAAAGCCTTTCTTCATTGACAATTAAATTGACATATAATACAAATATGAAAAATAAGATGGAAGAAAGAAACATATACGTTCCTGGGGCATTCGTATAAAATTGTTTTAGCCAATTCCATTGAAAAAAAAATCCCTGAGAAAATTTTTCCAGCGTGGCCACAGCAGGGGGATGTAAAATCACCTTGATTTTTAAGACAAGATGAAGAACCAATAAGGATGCAAAGGCGAGTGCGTCGTTGCGTTTGAATAATCCGACCACAAATTCTAATTAAAATCAATTTTGAGGAAGCAAAGATAACTTTTCGTTACACAAGGCATAACAATTTCTGTAGATGAAATTTGCACAGCCGATCTAGGCATGATATCCCATGTATTCATTTCTTCAGTTGATTGAAATTCTTTTAAAGTTACAAGCCCTTGAGCACTTACATAAGAGGCCATAAACCGCGTATTACTTGTATTCAAATCGTTGAAGATATAAGCTTTACCTTTCGGATGCTCCATGACACCAAAAGAAGAAAAAATACCATTGTCGTCTGTTGTTTGTTGATCCTTCAATATAGTTTGACTCCATGCCAATGATCCATCTAATTTGAAATTGAATATGGCAATCTCTTCATAATTAAACTCATTCACTGTTCTGCTTGTTTCAGGCATACTCATGAAGGCGTTATTCATAGATGGGTTGTATGAACTTATGCTTCTTACTTGTTGATAAAAGTTTTCTGTGGCCATTTCTAGTCCCCCATTTTTTTTGAGCGATGTATACCTGATTTTCATATTCTGTAAATCTGAGCGGCCATTACTCACTTGTAAGGTGATGGGGACAAAATGATTGTTGGTAGATATCGTTTCGTTTTTATTGTAACGGCTAATAAAAATGCCTCTAGGGGCATTGTATTTACCATCGGCAAAATACCCAAACAGATAAAGGAGTTGATTAGAATTGTCGTAAAGGAGTTGAGCGTCACTCAGAAATTTCCCTTCCAAATTGATGGTATACTTGCTGAATTCATGTGCGCCAAGGTTGCATGCATACAGTTGTGCATGATCCATCATTCTTCTGGGCGTAAGCTTTTCGGAAAACAGTAAAAAGGAAGTTCCTTCATTTGATATTTCTGCCATATCGCTGATATAAAGCTCTGGCTGATCAAAAAGTTGATCAATATGATTGATTTCATTGAATTCATTATCTAGGACTGAGGCTTGTAGCGCCAAACTTGTTTCGGTTCGAATATCCGCATACACCAAGTGCTTAGATTTGTTTTCGCTATGAACTATTCTATATCCTTGTTGCAACCTGAATTGATTTATCGGGATACTCATCAAAATTTTGGGTGAGCTGAGGTTTAAATCTTGGGTTAGTTTACTAGCAGACAAAGTCAGAAGTTTCTGTTCTTTTAGCTGAAAGAAGATACATATTTCTCGGCCATCCGTTGAAAAACTTACTTCGTTAAGGTTTTCTTCGATAAAACCTAATGGTACGACTTTTTCTTTTTGAAACAACTTATTATACAAAATAATTTCCGAGTGCTCATCATGTCTTCTGTACACAGCGATATACTTGTCGAATTGTCCAATCACCCCAAAATCATCTCGTCTGATATTGAATTCTTCCTTTTCTGACAGCAGAAATTTTTGTGCTTGTAATGGCAACACCATCCATATTAAATACCCTATACAGAATAACTTTTTCATGCCTGACTAAACAAACTTAATTTGCACAAAAATAGGGATTCCAAATGAGGAAATATAAAAGCAATTTGTAGCCACCTACTTCTGAGTCCAAAACAAATTCAACACACATGCAACATTATTTAATTTCTGGCGGATCGGGATTTATAGGAAAAAGCCTTTGTACACTCTTATTGCATGAAGGCCACAAGGTGAGCATTTTAAGTACACAGCCCAATTACCAAGCTTTTCATAAAGATATCCAAGTGCTTGAATGGGATACCGAAAAAAAAATAATTCATGGTGATCTATCAAAAGAAAATTATCATGTGATTAATTTAGCCGGAGCAGGTGTCGCGGAACAAAGATGGACAAACGAACGAAAACAATTGATATTACAAAGCAGAAAAGATGCATTAGATACTTTGTTTTTAGCACAACAACAAGATAAGTTACGTATTGCTCATTTGACTTCAGCTTCTGCCATAGGATTTTATGGTTTGCAACTAGGGCTTTGTGATGAAAAAACTGCAGGTGATGATAGCTTTTTGTCTCAGGTTTGTCAGCAATGGGAAGAAAGTGCTTTACAATTTCAATCCTTACAAATCCCTGTGGCCATAGTTCGTGTGGGTATAGTCCTTGGGAATGAAGGCGGTGCTTTCAAGGAATTTATAAAGCCTTTGCGTTTTGGCATAGCAGGCATTCCAGGCCATGGAAAACAATTTTATAGTTGGATACATTTGCAAGATATTTCTCAGCTATTTTATTTTGTAAGCCATCAACAAATCACCGGAATCTATAATGGGGTGGCGCCTCATCCTGTGTCGCTCAATCGAATATTTGATGAGATTTTGACACATAAAAAAAGTGTGTTGACTAAAATTCACGCACCTGCCTGGATGATGAAGATGTTGTTAGGCGAAATGTCTGTTGAAATTTTAAAAAGTACTGAAGTAAGTAGTCGCAAAATACAAGAGGCGGGGTTTCAGTATAAGTTTAAAGAAATTCAAGAAGCAATTGAAGATTTGATGTCGGAGTAAGGAATAAGTAGGGGCTGCTGGTTATCTCACCGACGCTTCAAATTCAAGGAAGCGAACAAGGGATAATACAATAGTATATCCCTTGGGCGATGACGCGGAAGTTGAAGATGTCGGAGAGAAGTGAAAAGCGCAAGTATTATGCAAGTTTTTCGATCACACATGGAATACAACCTTGTATTACATGATGACTTCTTTCCCTTCAAATCTCCTGAAATAAATTGTTTTCACGTTAAACAGCAGCCTCTATTTATTTTGGGCGGCACACACGCTTTACACGCCAAGCCATCTCGTTTTGAAGAACGAGATGGGCTTTCTGTTTCAATCGTTGCCGCAATTCAACCAACATTATTTCTACAAAATGTAACTTGTAGTAAGTTGTACATACGTTCATTCGCAATGCCAACTGTTCATATTTTCTAACCACTTATGAAATAAACTATACCAGTTAAGGACTTGGATAAATTAATCTTAAGATTCAAGGTAAAATTTACAGTATTATTCATCACAAAAAAAAATGATTATGAAAACTCAAAAGAAATTTTTAGCCGCCTTTGTTTGTTGTGCATTCTTATTTTCATGTTCGAAGAACAACAACTTAAATCCAACACCAGTCAATAATCCAAGCACCACACATGAACCCGCTCTTCCTTCTCATGGAACTTCCTATGTTTTAGGGATTAATCCATCGAGTGGTAAGTCAGGATTTACAACAATCACGGTTCCTGCAATTCCTGGACCTGTTGCACTTGGTTCTCCAACTTTTTTGCTTAAAAGTGGGACAAATATTAATAAAATGTCTGGACTTGCTTATGATCCCACATCAAATACTTTTTGGGGTACAACCAATAACTCAGGTAATTTTCCGAATCAATTATTTCAATTTGATATGGCTGGCAATACTATAATCATGATGCCTTTAGTAGATGATATTTTACTCACACCAGTCACAAATATTTTTGATATAGAATATTGTCAATTCGATAATACTTTCTACGCAATCAGAGGAAATAATCAAGTAGTTAAAATTAATCCAATAAATGGCCATGTGATTGCTTATAAAACACTTTTAGTGGGTGCTAAAACTTTGATGGGATTAACGAATGACAAACCTGGCAACTTGTATTTGATTGCTGCC
>CAZSUF010000139.1:4570-9814 GCA_964609875.1 uncultured Bifidobacterium sp. | reverse complement strand
TTTGGTTTTAAGATAGTACCTGCGGGCACAGAATTTTAGCCTTAATCATCAGATCCTATTTTATCAACGTAACATCTCCTTTTTTTATCTTGGCATCTCCTTTTTTGAATTGATAAGTGCATAGATAATAGTATGCGCCTACATCTGCTTTCTTTGGATTCCATCCTAATCCAACTGAAGGCGACTCAAATACCTTGCTGCCAAATCGATTGAAAATTTTTAAATTATAATTTCTCAATTCATATCTCGATATAAAATTTGGATGAAACATATCATTTAACACCAACCATTCGGCATGTTCCAAAATAAACACTGTGCGACATTTGCCATGTTTTACTCATATCGGCGGTTTTGTAAACTGCCTACATGAATATTTATTGTAGAAATTGTTTGTGATTTTTAACCTCGAACAGTTCGGTGAATGAAAGAGTACAAATCCTTAGAAATAGGTTCGAATTTAATTGATAAGCACGAGTTGCAAACCCGCGCTAACGAGGTATTAAGAAAAAGATTTTATTTTCAACAGAGTTTCAAATTATGCGAATTTGGAAAGTATGTTAGAATTGATTTTTTATGATATTATCTGCTGATTTGCTAAAAGCAAAAGAATATGCCTGCGAAGCGAAGACGCTTCGTAGAGCGAGGGTTAAGATGGCAAATCTCGAACAGTATTCGATAATATTTGAGCACGGGTTGTAAACCCGCGCTAGCAGAGAATCTGTTGTTATGGCCAATACTATTTGCACAACTCATTTCATTAAGTTACTTTTGGGTATGAATATTGATGAACTTAAATTAGATCAGATTCAAGAACTATGTAAATCAAACAGAGTGAGATCACTATTTGCTTTTGGTTCAGTTACAAGGGATGACTTCAATGAATCTTCTGACATAGATTTAGTTGTAGATTTTGACGAAAAAGACCCATTTAAGTATACCGATTTATATTTCAATATGAAATCGAAACTAGAAGAAATTCTTAAACGCCAAGTTGACCTTCTTGAAGAAAGAGGAATAAAGAATAGGATTTTCCGGCAACAACTTGAAAATACAAAGGTTAAGATTTATGGATATTAAAATTAAATCTTGGTTAGTAGACATTCTTTAATGTATAGATGAGATATTTCTTTTTCTTGGAGAACGCAGAGATTTTAAAGCATATTTAGAAGACCTAAAGACAAAGAAAGCAGTAGAAAGAAATTTAGAAATAATTGGCGAAGCAGTCTATCGAATTTTAAAAGGTCTATCGAATTTTAAAAGTTGATAGCAACTTCCAGCTTGAAAATGCCAAAAATATTCTTGGTACTAGGAATCGAATTATACACAGCTATGATAATATTTCAGACGAAATAATTTGGACTATTGTGTGTCGCGAACTTCCTGATTTAAAAATCCAAATAGAAGAAATACTTAGTGATCATTAACCAACCATTCGGCATGTTCCAACATAAACACTGTGCGACATTTGTAATGTCGTACTGCTATCGGCGTTTATGTAAACCGCATATATGAACAAAATAGTTGACATTGAATAACCTCCAAAGATTCTACTGAAAGTTACTCATGTCTCTAAACGAATGATGCTGGTGTCGCGTTAGGGATAGAACGGAAATCCCATCTCGTTCTTCAAAACGAGATGGATTGCAGTGATAGCCCGACCATGAGGCAAGGCTTTGCGCAGCCTCATGGGAACGCCCACATAAATTTGAATTATATGAACTGTGCCGTGTAACTTTTTTTGTTCTGTTGTAGTTGTTTAAAAGTACCTTCAAACAACACATAACCTCCTTCCTCGCCACCTTCTGGGCCAAGGTCGATAATCCAATCTGCATTGCGTATGATATCAGGATTGTGTTCGATGACCATCACCGAATGTCCTTGCTCTATCAAGGCTTCAAAGGATTGAAGGAGCTTGTGAATATCATGAAAATGCAATCCGGTTGTAGGCTCGTCGAAGATGAAAAGAATTTTTTTGTTCGCATAGCTTTTATCTAAAAATGAAGCCAATTTTACTCGCTGCGCCTCTCCACCGCTTAGGGTGTCGGAGGATTGTCCGAGTTTGATATATCCTAATCCGACTTGGTGTAAGCAAGCTAATTTGTCGTTGATTTTTTTATCTGCACTGAAAAAAGCAATAGCTTCATCCACACTCATGTCCAATACATCGGTGATGCTTTTTCCTTTATACTGAACTTCAAGAACTTCTTGCTTGAAGCGGCCGCCTTTGCATGATTCGCAGGTTAAATGCACGTCAGCAAGGAATTGCATTTCAACCACAATCTCGCCTTCACCTTTACACTGATCACATCGACCGCCTTCGACATTAAAAGAAAAATAGCCTGCCGTATATCCTCTAACTTTAGATAAATGTTGATTGGCATACAAAGTTCTAATTTCGTCGTAAGCTTTGATATAAGTAACCGGATTCGAACGCGATGATTTGCCAATAGGATTTTGATCTACCAATTCAACAGCTCTCACCGCATCCATATCGCCGCTTAGCTCCCCAAATTCTCCGGGTTTGCTAGTGAAATCGCCTAAGGCATTTTTTACTGCGGGATATAAAATATGTTTAATTAAAGTCGTTTTTCCTGAACCGCTCACGCCTGTAATCACACTCAACATATTTAAAGGAAAACTAACCGTGATATCCTTTAAGTTGTGCATATTACAATGCGACAAAGTAATTTTATTAATGCACTTTCTGGCTGCTTTTTTTAATCCAACGGTTAATTCGCCATTTAAATATTGCCCCGTTAAACTCTTTTTGTTTTTCAGTATTTCTTTATAGCTGCCTTCCGCAATCACCTCGCCACCCAAGTGAGAAGCAAATGGGCCAATATCAATGATATGATCAGCCTCTCGCATGATTTGGTCGTCGTGTTCAACCACAATCACTGTATTACCTAAGTCTCTCAGTTTTTTTAATACACCAATCAAACGTTGAGTATCTCTGGCATGTAAGCCTATAGAAGGTTCGTCAAGGATGTATAAGCTATCGCTCAAATTACTGCCAATGACACGTGTTAGTTGAATACGTTGACTTTCACCGCCACTTAAGGTATTGGCTGTTCTGTTTAAGGTTAAATAATTCAGTCCAACATCTAATAAAGTTTGTAAGCGTGTTTCAAGTTCAGTGATCATACGTTTGGCTATGGTTTGATCATGTTCATTTAACTTCAGATTTTTTAGCCATGCCATGACTTTTTCTACGGGCAAATTCAATAAGGTGCCAATATGGGTGTCCTGAATTTTTACGTAAAAAGCATCTTCACGAATTCTGGCTCCATGGCATTTCGGACAAATGGTTTTGCCTCTATATCGAGCTTGCATCACACGATATTGTACCTTGTATAAATTTTCTGAAACCATGTTAAAAAAGGCATCAATACCATGTGGGCTTTTAAAAAGCAAGTTGTATTGCGCTTCGTTTAATTCTCGTATCGGTTTATGAATGGGAAATTTATCTTTGGTCTCGAAAATAAATTTTGTTTTCCATTCACTCATTTTTTCTCCGTTCCAACAAGCCACGGCGCCTTCAAAGACGGAAATATTTTTATTAGGAATAATTAAATTTGGATCAATACCCAACACCATGCCAAAACCTTCACATTCCGGACAGGCACCATAGGGGTTGTTAGATGAAAAAAAGTTGGGTGTGGGTTCTTCGAAGCGGATTCCATCAAGTTCAAATCGATTGCAAAAGTGCTGAACTTTTTTTTGATCTATATCGAGATATAAATCTCCATTGGTTTCATCAAAGGCTACTTGCAAACTATCTGCCAAACGATGAAGTTCATCAGGTTCAAATTCTTTCACTACCAATCGATCAATCAGCACATAAGTTTTTTCAAATTCAATCTCAATATTTTCTTCTGCAAGTAAATCTTCTATCTGAAGTGTTTCTTTATTTGAAGGCATGTAGAGCCTCGAAAAACCCTTATGTAAAATATCTTCGAGATAGTAGCGCAGATTTTTTGCTGCATTTTCTGGTAAAGGGATGATCAAATGAATACGTGTTCCCATGGGCAGTTTCTGCACGAAATTCACTACATCGCTCACTTCATCTTTTCGCACTTCTTGTCCACTTATGGGTGAAAAAGTTCTTCCAACTTTTGCAAATAAAAGTCGCAAATAATCTACAATTTCTGTCATAGACCCAACAGTTGATCTTGGGGTTCGGGCACTTACTTTCTGCTCAATAGCAATAGCTGGACAAAGTCCTTCAATTAAATCTACATCTGGTTTTTGCATGCTGCGCATAAATTGCCGAGCGTACGAACTTAAACTTTCTACATACCTACGCTGACCTTCGGCAAATAAGGTGTCCATAGTTAAAGAAGACTTTCCTGAACCACTAACGCCTGTAACAACTATGAGTTTATTATGCAGAAAAACTACATTGATGTTTTTCAGGTTATGCATTCTTGCACCTTTTACCTTAATGTCGAGGTCTTGTTTTGCCATAAGAGATGCAATTTAGGTTAAGCCTGGTAAAAGATAAAATCAATTCGTTTATATCAGATTGGATTCTTTTGTTGTCAGCTTTTGTACTCGCTTCGGCTATTGGGCGTTGGCACCATTCATCTGCAACGCTAGCTTCAGCTTTATCAACTATTCCTTCATCACTTTCATTTCTACTCTTCGGTTGATTCTTCTCAAGGTCTCAGTGCTTTCATCTTCATTTATTTTTTTCGTACCACCAAAACCTTTATATCGAAGTCTGTCAGGAGAAATGCCTTGTTCAACTAAGTAATCTGTCACGGCTCTTGCTCTAGCCACGGAAAGATTGTTCAAACCCGTATCCCAATCGTATCCATCGGGCTCATCGGTGGTACAACATACGTGGCCTTCAATTTGGATTTCAAGTGTAGGCTTCTGTTTCATAATGTTGACCACTTTATTTAATTCAGAAAAGGAAGATCTAATGATGCGGTGAGAGCCTCCATCAAAAAGCAAATTATTCAAGACAATATTGGCGCCTGCCTTAAAATCTTCTTTGCTGAATTCTTTTTGTTCCACTTTAACTTGTGGTGATACGTCTTTAGGATTTTCAGGAAGCGGTATTTCGGTATAATACATCGTGACCATCACTCTTCGATTCAAACTTCTGTCTTTTTCGTTTGCATTTTGATTTAAGGGTCTGTCCTTTCCATAGCCTATACAAGTCCTGATTTTATCTGAGGGGAGTCCATTATCTGTCAATAATTTTTTTACACTAGCTGATCTTCGTTCAGAAAGTTG
>CAZSUF010000139.1:0-4475 GCA_964609875.1 uncultured Bifidobacterium sp. | reverse complement strand
AGCCCAAACGCCTTTTTGGAGCAGTGACAAGCACAGCAATATCAACAGAAGTTTACTTTTCATGAGTCTAGTTCAAATATACAAGAGAATCAAGTAGATTTGCCCACAAATTTATGGATATGACGCCTAAAAAACCCGCCGATACCTTGACAACCATGACAGAGCTCGTTTTGCCAAATGATACAAACACCTTGGGCAATCTCATGGGAGGACGACTCATGCATTGGATGGATATCGCTGCGGCACTTGCAGCCATGAGACATTGTAGTTGTCCTGTTGTTACAGCTTCTGCTGACAATATTTCCTTTGAAGTACCTGTTCGCTTGGGTAACTTAGTAACCGTAGAAGCTAGAGTAACACGTGCCTTTAGTACCTCTATGGAAGTCTATATTAAAGTACACGGTGAAGATTTGCAAGCTCAATACAAATACTTGTCCAATGAAGCCTATATGACCTTTGTATCTTTAGATCCGAATGGCAAACCACGAAAAGTGCCTGAATTGGTTCCAGAGACTGAAGATGATAAGCATAGATACGATGGCGCATTAAGAAGAAGGCAGCTAAGATTAATTCTATCTGGGCGACTAAAACCTCAAGATGCTACAGAACTCAAAAAGTTATTTTTTGATGATGTAGTTGTGCATAAATAATCGGGTAAAGAAAGAAGAGATTGAAATAGGAGTGATTCGAGTTCAGGCGAATCCTTACCGGCTTAAAAAAGGAACAGTCTCCACTTGGAAAAGCGAAGACTGTTTTAATCCCTAACCAAATCAACCTATGAAAAAGAGTTAGAATAATCTTTATCGTGCAAATCTAAATTCTATTTCAAGAAAAAAAAAATATTTTTTTTAATCAATTGTGAAGGCGGCTAGCTTAACGGACGAAGTCTAATCTATGGCCGATGAAGCATGATGTATATTTGATTGATAAATAGTTAGGGAATAATTATGGAGTAAATAAGCTATAAGAAATGATGATTGATTTATGTCTTATCCCATATTACATAGAATGTTTAAACGTATATTTTTTTTCGAGTTAATCAGAAATCAGATTGCATTAATCGTATATTCACCTTTTATTATAATTTATCTTATATGTCAAATATAAAAAAAATGTGGCTTCCGTTGATAACCTGTCTCATTATGTTAGGTGGCTGTCAAACGGGTGATTCAAGTTCAGCAAGTGTAGGCAATTCTACCGAACTCAAGCAGATGTTTCATGAATATTGGGAAGAACGTTTGCAATTATTTCCATTAGAAGCCACAGCCATAGGAGATAATCGATATAATAATCAAATGACCATCACCATCAGTGAATCCTTTAGAGAAAAATCTAAGGCCTTTTACGAAAAATTTCTTCAGAAGTCTAAGGCGTTTAAGTCTAGCTTAAATGATCAAGACGCTTTGAGTAAAGAAATTTTCGAATACGAAATGGAATCACATCTGAAAGAATTTAACTTCCCCTCTCATTTAATGCCCATCAATCAATTTTGGAGTTTTACACTTGAATTTCCTCAATTAGGCAGTGGTGATGCGAATCAGCCTTTCAAAACGGTCAAAGATTATGATAATTTTCTTCAGAGAATGGCTATTTTCCCGAATTGGATTGATACAGCGATTGCCAATATGAAAAAAGGCATACAACAAGGCATCGTATTACCGAAAGTGTTGGCAGCTAAGATTATTCCCCAAATAAAGGGCGTGCTTACTATCGATCCAACAAAAAATATATTTTATAACCCTATCAAACATTTTCCAACAGATTTCAACAGCGATGATAAAAAGCGACTAATTCAAAATTTTACCACCACTACTTTAAGTGCAGATAGTATTTACAACTTAGGTTTAAAAGAAGTAGCGCGTATTCAATCGGAAATGGAGAAAGTGAAAGAGTCTGTGGGTTTCAAAGGAAGTTTGCCAGAATTTTTTACGCACATCAATAGCGATCCTCAGTTTTATCCTTTCAATACACCCAAAGAAGTATTAGATAGTTTCTGGGCTATTCACAAAATTGAAGAAAAATATCTAGATAAATTTTTCGAAAGCAAGCCAAAAACTAAGTTTGAAATTAAGCAGACTGAGGCATATCGGGCTGCAAGTGCCAGTGCGGAGTATAATGCTGGTAGTGAAGATGGGACAAGACCCGGCATTTTTTATGTGCCCATTTTAAATCCGAAAAAATTTAATATCGTGGGCATGGAAACGCTCTTTTTACATGAAGCTATTCCAGGACATCATTATCAAATATCGTTGCAACAAGAAAATAAAACCTTGCCTCAGTTTAGAAAATTTTTAGGTTATAGTGCCTATGCAGAAGGGTGGGCTTTGTATACCGAGACTTTAGGAAAAGATCTTGGGTTATATACCAACCCTTATCAGTATTTGGGGCATTTAAGTGATGCCATGCATAGAGCCATTCGATTGGTCGTAGATGCAGGTATGCATACTAAAGGCATGACAAGAGAAGAAGCTATCAAGTATATGACAGAACATGAAAGAATTACTGAAGAGGAGGCTGTGGCAGAAATCGAAAGATATATGGCTATTCCGGGTCAAGCGCTTTCTTATAAAATTGGCCAATTATCTATTTCGGCTATGAAAGCGAAATATATGGAGAAGATGGGCGCTAAATTTAACTTAGCTGCTTTTCATACCCAAATATTGAATGGTGGAAATATGCCCTTACAACTTTTAGAGAAAAAATTAGCCGATTGGGCAAAGACATATTAATTTGCAGATAGAAAAATATTCAGTGTGAGATTTGTTCCCGAATTTATTGTACAGTTTTTTGTCAAGGAGAGTTCCTTGTACAAAGATTTGCAAACCATGCTGGGATTTACACCAGGTAATATTGCCTTGTATGAATTAGCGCTTTGTCATCGTTCTAATAATGCCAATGCAACCGAAAATAATGAGCGATTAGAATTTTTGGGAGATGCTATTTTAGGCGCCATTATTGGAGAGCATTTGTTTAATAAATATCCAACCAAACCCGAAGGCTATTTAACGGATATGCGTTCGAAAATTGTGAATAGAAAAACATTAAATCAGATTGCTTTGAAAATTGGGTTGAAAAGCATTATGAAGTTTAATGAACAAGATTATTTTTTAAGAGATTCTTTGATTTTTGGTAATGCTTTAGAAGCTTTAATTGGCGCCATTTATATCGATAAAGGGTATGTAAAAACAAGGACTTTTTTGCGTAAACGCATTTTGCTTCCTTTTGTGGATATTGAATTATTAGAAACCATTGAAGTGAATCTCAAAAACAGACTCATTGGTTGGGCGAGTCGTCAAGGGAAAACAGTAGAGTTTGTAGTTGTTGAAGAGAAATTAGAAAAAGGCAGAAAAAAATTTGTTGTCGGCGTTAAATATGAAAATGAAATTATTACCACGGCTATAGCAAGTAACAAAAAAGAAGCAAGCAAATTGGCCGCTGAAGAAGCTGTAAAAATATTAGCGATTGCACCTTAGTGTTTCGATTTTTTTCTTTTGAATATTCGAAACGTTTTAAAATTCACCTTTGTTTTTGTTGGCTTTATTTTAACCGAATATATTCAGGCCTGCCAGTAGTATGCGGTGATTTAATGTCATTCATATCAATGACTTTAGGTCGATGCTGAGGCATCATGGGAATAATAATCGGAGGATTGTATGAAACATAGTCTGAAATGTCTAAAAAAAATGGTTCTGCAAGGAAGCGCTTATTGCTATGAACTGCAATCTTAATAGTATCGTATAAATAACTTGCAGGTAGTGAGAACTTAAATTTTCCTTCTCGATTTGTGCGTACAACTTCAATAAGTTTTTTATGCCAATCAAACACAGAAACTTCTATACTGTCTAATCCTTGTTGAGTAGCATCTAAAATAACTTTCCCTTGAATGACAATCTTGTTTTCTTTTATGGGGAATTTTTGTTGGCTTGTTTGAGTAGTTTTTTCTTTGTGTTGAGCAAAAATTTGTGGGATATTTAATTGGAAAAGAAACAAGGCTGCCACCCATTTGCGCATCGCATGAAATCGAAAAAAGGGTGTAGGTTTTTCGATGTGTATGGGTCTATTTAATTGATCATTCCTGAAAATACCACAAGACAATTTGAATGGATTATTTTTCACATAGTCTATCAATTCATCTTCATTCATCATGGTAAAATCAACGACTTCGCGCTCACACAAGTTACATTGACGGCCAATGGCTGTTCGAGGCATGGCATCAAAATCCTGCTTACAAGGTTTAGGTATTTGAATATTGATTTGTTTGCCTAATGACATAATTTAAAGATGTTGTTGTTGGATGGTATAGATGTAAAATGCTACTAGGCCAAGATTTATTGCTGTTATCAGGAAAAAGCTGGTTTTGAAGGCTGCTGAATAAAAGGTATGTCTTAAAAAAGTACCGAGTGATAAAATCATCAACAAGCCAAAAGGCAAAAGCACTGTAGGGTAGGAGGCGGCTGTTTTAAGTGAGATGCTTT
>CAZSUF010000138.1:5953-9938 GCA_964609875.1 uncultured Bifidobacterium sp. | reverse complement strand
GCAAAGCCTCAGGATGCGGGGTATCCGTTCTATCACTGCCACAGTTCTAAGATGCGTTTAGTCTCCATGTAACAATCCTTTCCATCGGCAAATTCCTTCAACAAAAAAAGCCACGTAATAAAACGTGGCTTTCTCAACTCATTTGATTATTTAAAAGAAATATCCTACTCGAATAGCAAAAGTATTGCTACGAATATTTCCATCGCTAAATTTAAAACCATCTTTATTTAATTTAGGCGTAGTATTATCTATAAAACCATTACGATATAACAAGGCTGCATACACTGCATTCTTTTCTGTTACAGGATATTCAGCTCCAACTCCTACACTCCAACCAAGGTTAAAGGGTACCATTTTAGCAAAACCATCTTTGCCTAATTTTACTTTGCTAGCTATCGTTGTATAAGTAGAAGCTAAAGTATCATTTGATAATTTTACAGAATAATCTCCTTTATTGCTGATGGTAATTCCTAAATCAAAACCTGTTTGAGCAAATATTTTTATTTTACTTACTTCAAAGGCTTTCATTTTAAGTCCAATAGGTACAGTTAAAAACTGAGAGCGATAGGTTACATCAGCACGCTTTAAATAATTTGGATCTGGATTTGGCTTTGCTACACTCGGCACAAAAATTGAACTGATTGTTCCGCCTCTCCAATCTAAACCTAAACCTGTGTAAATAGTATATCTTTCATTGATGTTTAAATCAGCACCTAGGCCAAAACTAAAACCTACATTTCCTTTCACCTTGCTGATAGCATAATTATCCGTAGCATTAGCTGTAGGACGTAATGAATTAAATGTTGGCCCAAGAAATAAGCTAAATCGATATTTCTTAAAAATTTCTTCAGCCTTGCTGTCTTGCGCTTTGGCCGCACCAGATAATAAGGTTAATCCTAGTAAACTTAGTAATAGTTTGTTTTTCATGTTTTTTATTTTTTTTAGTAGATTTAAAATTTATTGATTCAACTTTGCGATGACTATGCATTCAAATATGAAAGGCCAAAAATACCTTCAAAAAAACTTCATCATACTAATTGTTTGTTATTCTTTGTTTAGTACGACTCAATCTTGTAATCAAGCTGATGAAAACAAAAAGGTTGATATATCAAATATTCCAGTATTTTTTAAAGCCATACGCTTCGACAAACTCTTGTTTGCTTTTGATACAAATAATGTAGAAAAAGAGGTAAATCTTTTGGGAAGTGCCCATCCAGATTTCGCCCAAACTTATTTTAATGAAATTACCGGCTTTGCCCAAACGCAAGATCAAACTAAGTTTATAGGTGCAGTAAAACATTTCTTGACTTATAAAGATTATGTTGGATTAAAGGACACTGTGCTTAAACACTTTCCAGAAACCACAGCAACTAACCAATCTTTAAAAGAGTTGTTTGGACATATTAAATATTATTACCCAACACAACATTGGGGCACAGTGTACTACTTTATTTCTGGCCTCAATAACTGGAGCGCTGTAACTGTAGATTCTATCGTTGGTGTTGGATTAGATATGTATTTAGGTAAAGAATATCCATTCTATCAATCCATACAATTACCTCAATACCTCGTTGACAGATGTGAAAAAAATTATATCCCCATCAATGTTAGTCGTGTGATATATGAAGATATGCATCCTTTTAACGCTGAAGGAAAAACATTATTAGATCTTATGATTATGAGAGGGAAAGAAGTTTTATTTACAGAATATACGCTTCCGAATGAAAACATCGAAAACTTATTAGGATATACACCCAAACAATTAAAGTGGTGCAATGATAATGAAGCCCTGATTTGGAATTACTTTACAAAATCTAAATTACTTTACTCAACCCAATGGCAAGAAATATTACGATATGTGAATGATGGGCCTAATACAACTGGCATGCCCCCAGAATCTCCAGGCAACATTGGATCATGGATCGGATGGAGAATTGCAAAAAAATATCTAGACAAAAATCCAAACGTAAAATGGAAAGATTTTGTTGAGTCAAATACAAGTGCGCAACAAATTTTAACCAAAGCTGATTACAGACCTAGATAATAAATGCATTCAATTCTTGTAAGGATAATTTGGCTTGCTGACCTGTGCTAAAATTCTTAATCGTAATCAAATTTTCTTGCAACTCATTTTCACCAATCATAATCACAAAACCTACATTTCTTTTATTTGCATACTTGAGTTGCTTATCAAATTTTACTGCTTCTGGATATAGCTCACAAGAAATATTTGATGATCGTAAATGATTTAATATTTCTCGATTTCTTGTTTCGAATGCTGGACCAAAATTCACCAGCATAACTGATAAACCTGTTTGCAAAGATTCTGGAAACAAATTCAATTCTTCAATTACATCATAGATTCTATCTACACCAAACGAAATACCCACGCCCGGAATACCTTGTACACCAAATAATCCGGTAAGGTCGTCATATCGGCCACCACCACCAATGCTACCAATTTTTACACCTATTGGTTTTACTTCAATAATGGCACCTGTATAATAATTTAATCCTCTGGCTAAAGTAAAATCTAACTTAACTTCACTTGGTTGAATGGAGATGATTTCTAACATGTCTAAACAGCCTTCAATGCCAATTTGAATATTTTCCAAGTCAAATTGATTCAGCAAATTAAGTACTTTTTTAATACGATCATCTGTTAGATCTACATGCTCAAGATTATATTTCTTTACAACAGTGTCTACCGAATTCGTGCCATCCATAAATAAACATACACAAATTTTGTCGATAGAATTTGTGGACAAGCCTCTTTGAACAAGCTCTTCCTTCACCTTCTCCAATCCAATTTTATCTAACTTATCTATGGCTACAGTAATATCAATTAATTTATCTTCTGCATCACAATAAGTCGCAATGCCTGCTAATACTTTTCTGTGATTTATAGCCAACTCAATAGGTACATTAAGTAATTTAAACACATCAAGATATAATTGAATCAATTCCTTTTCATTAAATAATGCACTGCTTCCTACTATATCAGCATCACATTGTACAAACTCTCTATATCTACCTCGTTGTGGTTTATCTGCCCGCCAAACAGGTTGAATTTGATATCGTTTAAAAGGGAAAGTTAACTGACCTTGGTTCATGGCTACATAACGAGCAAAAGGGATAGTCAAATCGTATTTTAAAGCCCTTTCAGTAAGTTCTTTTACTGATTTCCCTTGTAACACTTTATCAAAACTCAATTTAGCACTTTCATGCTTTTCAGGCCTTTCTAATCCATTATTCAATATTTTAAAAATAAGCTTATCGCCTTCTTCCCCATATTTACCCATGAGGGTTTCTAAATTCTCAAAGGCAGGCGTTTCAAGAGGTTGAAAACCATATAATTCAAAAACATTTCTAATGGTATTTAAAATATATTGTCTTTTTCTGACTATTTCTGGTCCGAAGTCTCTTGTGCCTAATGCTAAGGAAGGTTTCATGAATGTAAGTTTAACGAGGCGCAAAAATAATCAAATCAGGGTTAATTGGTTTATCCTATATTTACAACCTTTTTTAAAATATGAAAAATACATTCATTCTTCTGATAATTTGCTTATTTAGTTTGCAAGCATTCGCACAAACTGGAACTCTTAAAGGTTTTATTTATGAAAATGCGAATGGTGAACCTTTAACTGGAGCAACCATTGCCGTAAAAGGAGCAAAAAAAGGAGCACAATCCGATATCAATGGCTTCTTTACTATTGCCAAAATGGAGACAGGTACCTATACTTTATTGGTGACCACCATGGGTTTCGAAGCTCAAGAAAAAGAAGTTAAAATTGTTGCTGATGAAATAACGAATACCAAAATTTACATGTTCAAAAAATCACGTGAATTAAAAGGAATAAGTATCTCATCTAAAAAAGAAGAAAAAAAGTTTGAAACTAAAGTCGGCATGACGCGAATTACACCTAAGGAAATGAAGCTTATGCCAAGCATCGGAGGAGAAGCCGATATTGCACAGTTTTTACAA
>CAZSUF010000138.1:0-5943 GCA_964609875.1 uncultured Bifidobacterium sp. | reverse complement strand
TCTACTGGAGATCAGGGCGGTCAATTGTATATCAGAGGCGGCTCACCTATTCAAAATAAAATACTTTTAGACGGCATGACTATTTACAATCCTTTTCATTCAATAGGATTATACTCTGTATTTGAAACTGATGCGATTCGTAGTGCAGATGTGATGAGTGGTGGTTTTGGTGTAGAATATGGCGATAGAACTTCAGCCATTGTAAGCGTAACCACAAAAGACGGCAATAAAAAAGAACACAGTGGAAAAATTGCCGTGAACCCTATCCTAGCAAAAATATTTTTAGAAGGCCCTTTAGTAAAAGACAAAGGTGATAGCTCAGTGTCTGTGACCTATGTGGCATCACTCAAAAATAGTTACTTAAAAAATAGTTCAAATGCTCTGTATGGTTTTATGGGAGAACCTTATAAAACTAAATTACCCTATACATTTACCGATGTGTATGGGAAGATGAATATTAGTTCTTCTTCAGGAAGTAAATTCAATTTGTTTGGATTTAGTTTTAATGATCGAGTAAACTACGTTGGAACCTCAGACTTAAAGTGGAACAGTTATGGGATGGGTGCTAATTTTGTGATCACCCCTGGAGGTTCAGCGTCATTAATTTCTGGAGGATTTTATTATTCCGATTATAAAATCAGTTTATTGGAAGCTGATAATAGACCAAGAAATAGCAATATCAATGGTTTCGACGCAAATATCAAAGTAACATCGTATCTAAAAAATCATAGCGAATTGATGTATGGTGTAGAATTCACAGGATTTAAAACTGGCTACCAATATTATAATTTCATTGGAATCAGTCAAGAACAAAATGACTATACCACCCAAATTGGTGGATTTGTGAAAGTTAAAAAGAATTTTGGCGATCGCTTAATTTTCGAACCAGGCATAAGAATTCAATATTATGCTTCTATCCCTGTTGCACGTATAGAACCTAGGTTAGCCATGAAATTCAACTTAACACAAAACATCCGATTAAAAGCTGCTGCTGGAACTTATTCTCAAAATATTATTTCTTCTAAATCAGATCGTGATATTGTAAACTTTTTTACTGGATTCTTAACAGCACCTGATAATGAAATTGCAAAACCAAACGGAAGTATTGCAGCAAATAATATTCAAAAAGCTACACATTTTGTAGGTGGCATAGAAATCGATGTGAATGATCTTGAATTCACTGTTGAGCCTTGGTATAAAAATTTTAACCAATTAATTGCCATCAATCGCTATAAGTTGGTACAATCTGATCCTGATTTTAGTATAGAAACTGGTAAAGCTTATGGAATTGATTTTACTGGTAAATATGCTAAAGGTCGCCATTATATTTGGGCAGTATATTCTTATGGCTATGTCGATCGTAACGACGGCCGACAAACTTATCCAACACCCTTCGACAGAAGACATAATGTAAATTTACTTGCTTCTTATAATGCAGGAAAAAAATGGGATTGGGAGTTTTCAGCACGATTTAATTATGGTTCTGCCTTTCCATTTACACAAACTCAAGGCTTTTACGAAAAAGTAGATTTCAGCAATGGAATTGGAACAAATTATTTAACACAAAATGGCAACTTAGATATTATCTATTCAGACAAAATCAATGGAGGTCGTTTATCAGATTATCATCGCTTAGATTTATCGATGAAGAAAAAATTCTTCCTCCAAAAGAAGTCTGTCATCGAAGCTTCAGCAAGTTTAAGTAATGCGTATAATCGACAAAATATTTTTTATATAGATCGTATACGAAATACAAGAGAATATCAATTTCCTATCTTTCCAAGTTTTGGACTTTCATGGATTTTTTAATCAAAACTATTTAATTTGAAAAAGTTTGTTTACCTACTTCTATTTTCAGTTACTCTTCCCTTTTCCTTATTTAGTCAACGCACACTCCGTTTTACAGAATTAAGTGCCCCTTTAAAGGAAGCTGAAAATTTTACCCAACTCGGATTATTCGAAAAGGCAAATGCTGTATTACTAGCACTTCCCGTTAATTTAACAGAAGATACAAGTCCTTACGAATCTCAATTGGCAGCTTATTTAATGAAATTATGTAACCTTCATTTGAACAAGCAGGGTGCAGAAAAAAGTATGCGACATTTTTTAGATACTGTACAAGTTGAAAGTATCAGACAAATGGCAACTTTTCAATTCGCGCGATATTATTTTGATAAACAAAATTTCGAATCGGCTATTCCTTTCTATGAACAAACAGGTATCGAATGTTTAACCAATAAAGAAATCTCAGAAAGAAATTTCGAATTAGGATATAGTTATCTTGTTACACAACAATTATATAAAGTAAAACCATTATTCGCTTCTGTAAAAAATATTCCTGGTGAATATTTCGAGCCAGGCAATTATTACCATGGCCTACTCTCTTATTATAATAAAAACTATGCAGAAGCAAAATCTAGTTTCCAAAAAGTAGAAAATAATCCACGTTATCAAAATGTAATCCCTTTTTATTTAGTAGAAATTGATTACCTCACAGGAGATGTAACTCAAGCAGAAAAAGGAGCTATGTCACTTTTAAAAAGTCAAAATAAAATTGTTTATCATAACGAATTAAATCAAATTCTTGGTCAAATCAATTTCGACCGAAAAAATTATCCTTTGGCAGAAAAATATTTCGCTACTTATTTAACCGAATGTCAAAGCCCACGCAAAGAAGATTATTTCAGACTTGGATATGCCCAATATCAACAACTTAAACATCAAGAGGCCATACAGCAATTTGAAAAAATGAATAAAGGCAGTGACTCCTTATCTTCGATGGCATGGTATTATCTAGCGACGTGTTATTTGAGAATTGGAGATAAAGGAAACGCCCTTACTTGTTTAAAATCATGTCTAGAATTTCAAACGAATCCTCAAGTATTAGAAGTTGTTTCTTATAACTTGTCAAAATTAAGTTATGAATTAGGCAATGATCAGGAAGCAGAAACACAATTCAACTCTTTCAAAAAAAATTACCCTCATTCAAAATATCTGAATGAAATAATCGAGCTTTCTGCCTATCTTCAATTGCGTGATGCTCGATTTGATGAGGCCATTGCTTCAATTCAACAAATCGATCCTATTTCGAGTTCACTTAAAAAGGTTTATCAAAAAGCAAATTATGCAAGAGGGTTGCAAATGCTTACAGATAATCAAACTGAAAAAGCCACATTTTATTTGAATGAAAGTAAGCGCTATCCCATGGATAAGCAAACCTCTAAAATGACTGATTTCTGGCTTTCTGAATCGCAATACAGATCAGGTCTTTACCCTGCCTCCTTATCAAGTTCAGAAGCATTTCTCTCTCAAGCTAGTGAAAATGAAGATGCTGAATCTATTAGAAAAATCCATTTTCTGAGATCTTATATTTATTTAAATCAAAATGATCAAGAAAATTTAATTCAAGAATTTTCGCAAGTTGCTGATACAAATATTTCAAAACCTACAGCAGTTTTAGGATCTGTTAAATCAAATTATACCCCAGAACGAATTCCCATAATAGAAAATGAGCCTTATTTAATCGTGTACAACTTACCCGAAATGAACCCCCATTTTGTGTATAGTCCAGTACCTTTAAAACCGCTAGCCATGGAAGGCACTCAAACAGAAAACGCCTATCCAAATTATATCAAATTAGGTTTTGGAAATTTATCTACTATTAATTTCGAAACTGCTTATCTTTTAAATAAAGAAATTGGCTTCCCCTTATACTTAGATTTTACCCATACCTCCTCAACCGGAAGTATTGCCTATCAACAGTTTAGTCAAACACACCTTGGGGCAACTAGCTTGAATAAAACGGATAAGGTCGAAGTTGAAACACAGATCGCTTTTGATAAAAACAAACAATATTATTACGGATACAATCATGTTTTGTACGATTATTCAAATACAGACATCAAACAAACTTTCTCAAATTTTGGTATCCGATCTAAAATCAAACCCCTTAAAAAAAATAGACACGATATTAATTACTTACCTGAAGTATATCTAGGTCTCTACAAAGATAAATTCGGCGCCAATGAATTATCTTTTACATCTAAACTTCCCTTCGAAAAGATTTATGATAGAAATACGACACTTCGATTTGCTCTCGTTGCAGATTTAAACCGATATGCTGTCTCAGATTTTAAAGTCCAAAATAATTCGATGCTCAGTTTTCAACCATCTATTACTAAAAGATGGCAAGATATCACACTCAACTTGGGACTCTATCCTACACTTGGAAAAACTTTCCAACTCTTACCAGATATCACCCTCAATTATCCCATATCACAATGGCAATCTGTATTGACCATTGGATGGCAATCAAAATTAATCCTCAATACATTCAAAGAATTAACGCAACAAAATCCATTTATTTTTAATACCCAACAAGTTAAGCAATCAACAAGACAAGAATTATTTGGCTCACTTGCAGGTAATTTGAGCAAAAACCTTTACTATTCAGTAAAATCAGGATTCGGATTCATTCGAAATCTTCCGTTATTTATTAACGATACTGCCTTCGATTTCAAACAATTTAATGTAGTTTATGATCAACAAGCTACAAGTTTTATTTTAGATGCTTCAGTCAATTATGTGGTGAATAAAAATCTATTCGCTGGAATTAAAATGAATCTCGAGCCCATACTTAACTTATCTACCCAAAAAGAAGCTTGGCATTATATCCCAGCTAAAATTGATCTATTTGGCAAAATCAAAGCCACCCCCAATGTCATTTTAAGAACAGACCTTTTTTTACGGGCAGGTCCTAAAGTGATAGAAAAAGCGAATATCATTCAATCCGCCTATACAAAAAGCCTAGGATCTTCATTTGATATGAATATTGCTGCTAATTATATCATCAGACAAGATTGGAACCTGAGCATTGATATCAACAATCTTTTTAGTTCAAAATACCAAAGATGGTACGGATATCAACCCTTTGGTACAAATGTGCAGGTCGGACTATGTTATAGTTTCAATAAAATCAAATTAATAAAACAATAATTTTTTCTCCTAAGCATATATCCCTACTTTTACATTCCTAAAATAACTTGAGCATTATGGATATTGGTAAATATATCGGGAAATTTCTCATGAAAAATAAATACTGCAGTCTTCCAGGATTGGGTGTATTTAATCTTCAAAAGAATCCTGCAAAATTGAATGTATCCGGCAATGAAATTAGTCAACCTTCACATTTAATTACTTTTACGCCTATTGGAAGTATCGATGACACTTTCGCTTCATTTATTGCTGGCTTCGAAAACGTAAGTATTAGCAATGCCTCAAACAATATCAAAGAATATTGCATCGCTGTCAAGGAAGAAGTTGCCAAAACAGGCAAATACGAAATTGATCATTTAGGCAAACTCAGCATGCAAAATCAAAAACTTGTTTTTCATCAAGCTGCTGATTTAGATCTTGGATTCGAACCAGCTCCCATTGCACCGATAGAAGTAAAACCTGTAGCTGAAGAAGCAAATTCACCTAAAGATAAACCAGACTATAGCTACCCTCCAGCAGTTACGACTTACCGAAATTCAAATAAATCTTGGACTAAATTAATTTTGCCATTAACCTTATTGGCTCTGATTGGTGTAGGTGCTTATTTTGGTTACGATTATTACAAAAAAAGCGCTACTGAAGAACAAGCTCAGCCTGCTTCAGAAGTAAATCAAATTGATACGGTTGTGAACACGCCAGATACTACAGTGGCGCAACCAGATTCTATTCCCGTGGCTAAAGATACCTTCGCAGCAAATTCAACACCAGTTGATACAACTTCAACAACACCCGTGGCACCTGCAGCGAACACGCCCGTATCGAATGGCCCTGCGTATAATGTAGCTGTACTATCATTCGATAATGAAGCCAGTGCTAATTTGAAAGCAAAAAAGCTAAAGGATTACGGCAACAACTCCTCAGTCGTAAATAGAGATGGCCGTTTTATCG
>CAZSUF010000137.1:3468-9974 GCA_964609875.1 uncultured Bifidobacterium sp. | reverse complement strand
TTCCTAGTTTATTTGATAATCTACAAAAAAATATTCCTAATGAATAATTTGGGTTTATTTATTTCGATTGGAACTTTGTAGCAGACCCATTTTTCGTACCTCAAATTGTTCCTTACAAAATAACCATCGGCATATACTCAGTTCTCCTAGGCATGTAAAATAAAAGGAATGTTCTACGAAGCGTCTTCGCTTCGTAGTTCTATTCTTTTGCTTTTAGCAAATCTGAACATACGATCATAAAGAATAAATTTCAACAATGCTTTTCTAATTCCATCATTTGAAGTGCTAATATGAATGTATTCTTTTCCTCTTAAACAATAACTGCTTTAAATTGTTTTATGTAATTTACATATCTATAAGAAATGGTGAAATATATACAAACAGATTTAAATCTGTCTTATTCAAAGTACGAGATGCGCAGGGCTAACATCTCGAACAACGCCGGAATCACATTGGTATTACATGATTTGATGAAATGCTGCGATGTATTGCGGCAAGGATAGTAGCGAAAAGCCCGCACCCCGAGAGGCTTAACGAGATAATTTTTCTTTCTGAAACTTTCTAGCCGATTCGGGGGAGGACTTGTAGCGAATAGCCTGTGTGCCGCCCAAATCATTTACTCTTTATTATCTTCTCTATAAAGCATTTTACCCATTGCACCTGTATCGCCGAGTGCGCGACCTTTGATGAGCCAAGCGATGCCAAAGGCCAATAAAGCCAATGCTTCGAAGACTAATGTCGAATAGGGGAAATGGCTAAGGGGCACTAAAATTAAAAAGAGTATCATGGAGTAGCCACAAATTTTATAAATATTATTTTCGTTCATCATACTTAATTCAATTTTTGAATCTTTATGTTGTCCCAAAGGAAAAATGATGATAGCAATTAAAGCGAGGATGAAAAAAAATGAGCCAGCAAAAAAATAATGTAATCCGCCAAGCCAAGTTTCATTTAAAGGAATGAAGGTATAAATTTTATCACTTGGATCAGTTGGATTGGTTGGAATTAAAGCCACGCCAAGTGCCATGACGCCGGCAATATTGGTCATGATATTATCGTTTTTCCAAAATACGGGATTCGGATAACCTCTGTATCTGATTAAGAAAAGACTCACTGCGCAAATCACGCCTGTAAAAAGTTCTCTGAAGTTGGTGTAGTAAAAATGACTAATAGAAGGTTGAAGCTTGGTATTGAAAAAAGGTATTTGAGAAAGTATAATTAATACAAGTGGTAAGCCCAATCCGAGCCAGCCAATGGCTTTTCGAATTCGTCGATAAGTTTGTTTGTCGTTTTCTGTGGGCGGAATGAATTTATCTGAGTTCATAGTGATGGTTTTGATGAACTAAAGATAAAAATTAATTTATATCCACTATAATAATTTGTGAGGGAAAAAATAAAAATTGAAGAAGGTAACATTAATACCAGCTATTAGATTTTTTGTTGAATTGATCTAAACCAAATTTGATTTGATAAGGGTTGTTGTATTTATTAGCCAAACTTCCAACTACATAAAATCCGATTTTAAATCTTTCTCTCCAAATGCGAATTATTTTTTCGATGCCTACATAAGCTTCTGCATAATTGAGTTTTCTTTCAGGCACAAATAATATGCCACCACCTGCTACTTCGAGTAAGTTGATTTTTTTTAGCAAAGGAATTTTGTTCAAGATAGAGCCGTTGAAGTGATGCAGATAATGTCCTTCGTAAAATCGTTTGAATACATTGAATGTAGAATCTAGTGCTTGGAAACTTCGAAGTGGATTGTTAAACAAATAAGGGTTTCCTCGACTAATAAACTTATAATCTATAAACCGTAATTCTTTTTTTGTAATAAATTCTCCGGCAAAAAGTTGAAATTGAGAAATACCTGCGAGACCTAATTTTAATTTTTGTCTGATACCCAATTCGAGGTAATCGAAATCTACATCACTGCTAAAAACGTCAGGAATACCTTTTCTCCATCGGAAATAAGCTGTTGGGTAATTTGATCCTATAATAATTTTTTGTTGTGGTTCGCGAATATACATTTGGAAGGGAGTATATTCTAAAGTTAAGTTGATATACATGGCATTGTAAGGCTCAAATTTAACAGGCTCATTGTTGTATTTAAATAAAGTATCATATTGCCTAGATAATGTCAATTGATCGATAGATTGTCGTTCTGCGAATTCGAATTTGCTTCTAAATATTAAGCCATTGAATAATTCTAATCCATGTTCAGCTTCAAAAGAATTTTTAATATAGAAATTGCTTCTGCGAAATAAATTCACAAAGGCATCGCCCGTAAAAATCAAATCAAAACTTCGTCCACCTGAGATTTCAAAATAACCTTGAGAGAAAGGGTTGTAAATTCTAGTGATGGTGAGATCACCCATGAAATCGCGGTTACGAATTCCATAGTTAATTTCTCCTCGAATGCCTAAGGAAGTTTTGTTTGGAAAGATTTTACTATAGCCACCTGATAAGGCAATTCTCGCGCCACCGGGTAATAAAGGTCGATAGATAGAAATTAAAGGCGCAATAGAAATGTTCCTTTCTTTTTCTCTTTTGTAAAAGTTAAGTCCAAGGGCAAACACTTTTAGCAAAGTGATTTTATTGTTTACTTTATCTAAAGAATCTAAATACACTTTGGAATTGGTGTGTCTATAGATACTATCTGATTTTTGAACGAATTTTATTTCTTGTTCATTCAAAGGTTCTTTTCTCACATTCGTCCAAAAATTTGAATCTCGTTTATAGGCTTCGATACTCGTGGAACTCACTTCTCGATTAAAATATTTTTTATTGAATTGAGTATCGATTTTATAGTTTTCATAAATGGCAATAGTTCTTCCAGAAGATTTTGATTTGCCTTGTTTGGTATGATAGATAAATTCTTGTCTAACTGGCAACCATGCTTTATCATCGACAAATTGATTTTGTTGATCGATTTCAAAATAATCATATTCTGGCATATGAAATTTAGGGAAAGAAAAATTTGCATGAATGATAGTCCAACTTGTATCTACAATTTGTACTTCACCTTCAATAAGGGCATTGCCTAATTTCGTAGGCATAAATTGAATCGTGTAAAGGGTATAGTTATCTTTTTTGAATATATTTTTGGTTTTGTATTTATAAGCTACTAAACCACTATAGCTGATAGGAGATAGCATAGGAGTTTCTGATAAGGCTGGTACACGAATCAAATTATGGTATAAACTAAAATCTCCTTCAGTAGTGCTTAAGTAAAAAAGATTATTATCATCGCCATTTCTAATCACAGATTCATCGGCTCTTTTATTTACCCCTAATCTTTTTTCTTTAATTTTATTGGGATAAGAGTAATCTAGTTGCAAATAAACTTCAGACATACTCATTTGAGGCAAAGTTTTCTCTAGAGCAATTCTGGCAGAATCAGAAAGTTTTTTTATTTTTTTGGGGTTGATAAATTTTTCGTTTTCTTGGGTAGCTCGGATATAGACATTCGTAGAATAGCTATTAGCATTGGCTAAGATTTTTTCTTTCTGTTGAATGACTTGTTTGATAATTTCTTCGGCCTTGTCTTTTTTAAAGCTCACCACTTTTACTTCATTCAATCCATTGGAATTATCCTCCATGATGATGTTTTGAGGCGGCCCGCCTTTACGATGCACAAATTTGATACTTTGTTTTTTATACCCTAGCAATGAACATACTAATTCATATTCACCTTCTTCGAGTTGAAATTCGTAATGACCTTTTTCGTTTGTTCTGGTGCCAATTTGTAAACCTTTTAATTGCACTGTGACGAAACTCAAGGGTTCGAGTAAAGAATTTGTGACTGTACCTTGTAAGATATATTGTTGACCTAAACTATGAATTGGATTCAGGATGATACAACACAATAAAATGAAAAGGTATTTATTCATAGGTATGACTCAACAAAAATGATATTCATATTGACGTATCAATAAACGTTTTTATTAGTTACTTATTATTTTGTCCGCCACCATTTCCTTCATCATTTCCATCATCTTTTTTCAAGTTCTCGTCTCTACTTTTTGTTTCTTTATCTTTTTCCTTTTTTGAAGTAGGTCTTTTGGGTGCTTCTGTATTGTTTCGTTGAGATTTGCTAGCCAATTTAATTTGCAAGTTTAGTCCAATACTTCTTGTTTGATTTTTTCTTAAAACGGTTTGGTCGTAAAGTGGAAAAAGTTGATAAACAGTTTCAGTTTGAATCGTATTAAAAAGATCGTTTACATTCAAAGTAAGCGTAGCTAGGTTCTTGAAAAAAGATTTTTTTACAGCTATATCTACATTGCCGTAGGGATTGACTACGCCTTGAGAGATTGAAGTTGTGGCAAAATAGTTACCCGTAATTTGGGTGTTAAATCCTTTTGGTAGTTTCATATTGGCGATAAGTTTTCCAAAACCGCCAAAGCCATCTCTTTGTAATGAAGCATCCACGTTACCTCCATTGATATCATTTTTAAAAATATTTACATTCAAGGTGGCGTCAATCCAAGGGAGTAAATTCATTTTATTAGTGATATCAATTCCAGAAGTAATGCCTGTAGCTAAATTTCTGTTTTGAGAATAAGTAGTTCCATTTGCATTGAAACGCCTATAACGTTGTATCAAATTATTTGTATGTTGGTAATAAATGCTTGCAATTAAGGTATTGTTTTTTCCATACTGATAGCTATAAGTCAATTCAAAAGCATGAATAAATTCTGGTTTTAATTGCGGATTCCCTTGACTTGTATCTTGTGGATTGGTTACATCTAAGTAGGGTACAAGTTGAAAGAAATTGGGACGATTTACACGTTTAGAATAATTGAAATTGAATTCAGCAGTTTTTGTTAATTTATGATTGACAAAAAATGTTGGGAACAAGCTGAAGTAGTTATCTGAAGTTTTTAAATTGTATTGATATACTGTGCCTTGGTAACTAAAAAATTCACCTCTTAAACCAAGTTGTACACCTGTTTTTCCAAACTGATTGGCCAAGTTGGTATATAGGCCATGTACTTGTTGATTGAAAATGAAATGATTTTTTAAAATTGTTTCAGGAACTTCTGTTTGGTTGGCATATTGAATGGTAGGTTGATTTTCGGATTTAAAATTGATGTAATAAGATCTTTCACCCACATCTATTCGACCAGTTTTAAAAATAGGTTTTGTATAATCTACTTGAAAAGTACCATTCCAATTGCCTCCTCTAATAGGATTTTTTTGATAAAAAGAATTTGACAAGGCTTGGCTTGAATCATACAGATTTGTTTGAATGTTGCTTTCTCTGATATATCTAGTTTTACTAAAATTTAATTCTACATTGATATCTTCTTTAGGGTTATCGAAGATATGTTTATATTGAAGATTGGTTGTATAACTTAAAGGCTTTCCAGTATATTTATTTGTTCTGACTTGTGAATTATTAATTTGATTATTTTCGATATTTCTAATGGTTGTCACACTATTGCCTTTCATATTGGCATTAAATATGTTTTGGCTAATCGTGAATTTGTCTTTTTTATTCGGTGAGAAATCGGCTCCTAGGTTGATAAAGCCATTTAAAGGTCTACGATCATTATGAGTAAAGGAAGTGTATTGATTTGGGTTCTCATAATTTTGTCGATTAGATTTTGTTTCTTCCCAAACCCTAGAGGTTCGTGTATTTCCATTGAAGAAAATATTCCATTTCTTTACATTGGCATTGAGGTTTAAACCCGCATTCAGTCTGAAAGGAATGGCAGCTCCTAAGGTAATCATACCATTATATCCTGGCTTTCTATCTTTTTTTAAGATGATATTGATAATTCCATTCATGCCCTGTGCTTCAAATTTAGAAGATGGATTGCTAATGACTTCAACGCTTTCGATACTGGCAGCTGGAATGGAGTTTAAGGCTGTTTGAGGGTCATTTCCGAACATAGAAGAAGGCTTGCCATCCACTAAAATAGTTACATTTTCTTTGCCACGTAAGCTCAAATTTCCGTCAAGATCCACATTGACTGAAGGAACATTTCGAAGAATATCAGCGGCTGTTCCTCCTGCAGAAGTAATATTTTTGTCAACATTGAATGTTTTTTTATCAATTCCTAATTCAACAGTCGCTTTTTCTCCAATGATGGTTACATCTTTTAGATTTTTTTTATCTGCTGCTATTTCAATTTTACCTAAATCAATGACAGCTTGATTAATAACAACGGATTTTATTTTTTTTGAAGTATATCCGATCGAAGAGCATGTGATTAGGTAAGTGCCATAAGGGATATTAGGGATGTTGAAGTTTCCGCCTTCCTTTGATTTACCACCTTTTGTAATTGTTGAATCCAGTGTGCTTTTTAGGCTAATGGTTCCGAATTCGACGCCTTGCTTAGTTTCAGTATCAATTAATTGGCCTTTAACTAAGGCTGTTTGTGCAGAGAGGAGAGAAGTCAAATGTATTAAAAGCAGGGTATAGAATAATTTCATAAGTCAGCAAATTTAGGTTATCCAATTGTAGTTGTGGTATTTCAAGTGTTAAATAAGGGTTCTGGGAT
>CAZSUF010000137.1:570-3458 GCA_964609875.1 uncultured Bifidobacterium sp. | reverse complement strand
AAAATCTATTACAGTTTTGTCGTTATTGAATAAGATGAAAAATCTATATATACTATTGAAATATTAAATTTAGATAAATCAAGGGTTAGGTTTGGTTTATATCCAAATATTCCATGGGATGGTACAACATTTTCATCTACTGAAGCTTTCCCAAATATTAAAACATTTATTGAAAAAAAAATCCCGATTAGATCGGGATTTTTGGTAGCGAGACCGAGATTTGAACTCGGGACCTCAGCATTATGAGTGCTGCGCTCTAACCAACTGAGCTATCTCGCCATATCAAGTAAATTCTTGAAGGTGCGCAAAGGTAAAATAAAATCTCTTTTTTCCAATTACTCGTGATGATATTTTTCATTGTTTAAAATACTAAAGGCTCTATAGAGTTGTTCGGTGAATAATAGTCTAACCAATTGATGAGGAAAAGTGAAGTCAGATAGTCTCAAAAGCATATTGGCTTTAGATTTGAGCGTTTCATGAATGCCAAAGCTACCGCCGATGATAAATATAATTCTACCTGAAGATTGACTAAGAAGTTGATTTAATTTTTCGGAAAATTTCAATGAGGTAAAGGGTTTTCCTAATTCATCCAGGCAAATCAGTAAATCTCTTTCATTTAATTTCGATAATATGATATCAGTTTCTTTAAGAAGAATTTGATTTTTGGGGAGTTGTTTGGGGATTTTCGTGTTATCAATAGTAACAATTTGAAAAGACACATATCGGTTAATTCTTTTTGTATATTCATCTATAGCGTGCTCTAATCCCTTTGATTGTTCTTTGCCCAGCGTCCATATTTCAATATTCATGATTATTTTTTTGTTGTCACAAAAGTATTCATTATGTTTGCACTCCTAAAAATTAATTTTTAGAATGGCTGCGTAGCTCAACTGAATAGAGTACCTCACTACGGATGAGGGGGTTTTAGGTTTGAATCCTAACGCGGTCACAAGCTTTGAAGAGGGCCTCAGAAATGAGGTCTTTTTTTATTTGGCAAAATTGGAATTTGCAACATTCGGATATTTATATGTTATTTCTGGGATTTTTAAAATTCTACTATTGACCCACTCTACACCTTGCATTAAACTATGATCTTGATTGCTTACTTCATATCTCCATGCTCCAAATCTGCCTCTAGAATAAATATCTATTTCTTCTAATTTAGGTAATAGGTAATCAATAATTTCATCTCTTTCTCCTCTTCCATTTGATTCTCAATCATTTCCAAAGTTCTTTTTGAAATTAGCTTAGTATTAATTAATCCGTTTTTTGTATCTTCAATAATTAGGTCATTATCTACTATTTTATCTTGAGATTCACTAATTTCTGCCATTAAGCTCCATTGTGAGTTTATATCTGGTACATTATTTGGACTGTAATTTGAAAAAACTGTCACTCTATAAAATGGACAGTTGCTTTCTGGGAAATACATCCAACATTTAGATTTAAGCATTTCTTTGGGATTCCCTTTTAACCCAATTCCTATAACATGTGTGGATGAAAATTTTAATCTCGAAGATTTTGCTAATATTTCCTCGTTTGCAGATGTAAGCAATTTACACATTTCATTAATTGGTATAGTATTCAATAATTCTTCATATTCAATAGTTTCTTTTGACGTTTTTACAATTTTCTTTATAGGATTAATTTCCAGAATTTCATTTTCATATAAAAAATGTTCCGAACGAATCCTTTTACCCAATTCTAACCAAATTCTACCAGTTCCACCATTTTTTGGAAATTGAAAAGTGTTATTCGGTCCCCAGCTTACATCCTCCTTATCAAATAAGATGTTTTCAATCACTCTTTTTAAGTCAGTAATTGCAACTCTTTCTCCAACCCATTTAGAAGAAAGTTCTTTAGGATGATAAGCCCAAACTTTGTAATTATATGGCATCATAAATACTTCTGCGAGACCTCTGCCTAAAGTTCTATATATCCAGTCTTCAAAATTACTTGGGTTCTCATTTTTGGGATTTTTATTAATTTCCATTATTCCTTGCAGACAATTCCACATAATATCTTTGGGCAAGAATTTTATGTTATTCTGGAAAGGATATGGCACAAATCGATCAAATATCCAAACCCACGATTCTCTCTGGTGGTGAAACCAGCCATCATTTCCAAGTAAAGCTTGCATTAAATTGTCAAAATATTTGTAATGCGAGAATTGAACATGACCTCCCAAATCCCATGTGAAACCTTTTGTATCAATATAGGAAGAAGATAATCCTCCAGCCATGTTTTCCCTATCAACAACTAAAAAATTATTTTCGCCAAGTTCCTTTAATCTATGCGCAGCCCCAAGCCCTGTTGGTCCTGCGCCAAGAAGCAAATATTTAGTCTTTCTCATTTTCAAGATATTTTAATTTTTTTAATTTTTTGTTAGCCGAAAAACTGAATCTAAATAACTCAAATAAGCTACGAAAACAAACTTTTAGTAATCTTAACTTAATTATAGAAACTTGACCTGTTTCCCTTTCTTTATGATGAACTGGTATTTCAAAAAGATTTTGACCATTACGTTTTGCCAAAACTGCTAAGAAAATATTTGGTGCAAAAGGTTCAAAATTAAGAACTTTTAGAAGGTGGTCAAGATAATTAGTGTTGATTAATCGAAAAGGAACATTACTATCATTAATGAAAGATTTGAAAAATAGAAAATTCACGAATCTTAATATTCTTGTTATTATCAGCCTATTAAAATCGTCATACCGTTTTTTCCGATAACCAGTCACAAACTTTGATTCATTTCGTTTAATCCATAATTTATCAAAATCATCAGGTAGACTGGTTAAATTATTATCTGTTAAATCTAAAACTTCAATGGTATCTACTAATGAATATAATTCTTGTGGAAAAGTTTCAAGTCCCGCTGCAATTTTAAT
>CAZSUF010000137.1:0-560 GCA_964609875.1 uncultured Bifidobacterium sp. | reverse complement strand
ACTATCGACTTGGAATGTAAATTCAGATTTCAATTCAATAGCCTTCTTGTATCCGTTTAATACAGCACTTCCATGTCCACTATTCTTCTGATTTACAATTACAAGTTGTGAATATTTTTTTGCTAATGATTGAAGTATTACTGGTGTTTTATCTTTTGAACCATCGTTAATGAGAATAATTTTATAATTAGTTGATTCTTTAAAGACATTATTAAATTTAATAATCCATGAATTTACTACTTCTTCAATACAATCCTGTTCGTTATATACAGGGATAACACATGTCAATACAACCATAGTATACTTTTAATTTGCAATTTTACAATAATAAATCTTAAATTAGCTAAATGGATAAGGTTAAACTAACAATACTCTTATGGATTTCTTTATTTTTTCTTCAAAATTCAATCGCACAGACTTTAACAGATAGTTTAGTTGCTGTATATTGCTTTGATGGAAACGCCAATGATAGTTATGGATCAAATCATTGCATAGTTTATGGGGCAGTGCCAACAAATGACAGATTCGGTAATAGCAATAGTGCTTATTATTTTAATGGT
>CAZSUF010000136.1:8041-10003 GCA_964609875.1 uncultured Bifidobacterium sp. | reverse complement strand
GTCTAATTAAATGATTTAGGGAATGCACAAATTTTTCTATCCAAACCATAAAAAAAGCCCTCAATTTCTTGGAGGCTGATTCAACAAATTTAATAAAGAGTTGTTTTTAGACTATAAACATTCGTTCATGTTTATAGAATAAGAGTAATGATGATTT
Organism: uncultured Bifidobacterium sp.; assembly: GCA_964609875.1. Taxonomy (GTDB): domain Bacteria; phylum Bacteroidota; class Bacteroidia; order Chitinophagales; family Chitinophagaceae; genus OLB11. The sequence goes on along the minus strand of CAZSUF010000136.1, from coordinate 9,846 downwards.
ATTTAACCTTAACTCAAGTATTCGCTTATTTTGCTATCAATAAATGCTTGAACTTGCTGCCAGGTTTGTTTTTTCAAACATATAGGATCTTCGCTTTCATCGGCATCCATAAAAAAGGACATGGCTTGTGGCACGCTTATGAGAATGTTTTGAGTCAAATATTTTTCTTTATGAAAATCAATAAAATCTTGCACTGAAAAATGATTCAATAGCTCGGCAATATCCCAAAAATCTTTCTTTTTACCTCTGCCTAAAATGGCTTGAATTTTCATAGCCATAATATCCTCAGTACTAAAAAAACGAATCCCATCAATTTCATAGGTAGGTCTAATCATGGGATGTGGATGACGAACAATATCTATTTTCACATCGTCGATAAAACAAAAAATTCCAAAACGGGGGTTAGTACTTCGGTTGTCGAATTTAGAAGAAAATGTGTCTTGCAAGGCAGTTACAATTTCTTCGTTTTCAAATGGTTTGTTTGAAAATAAATATAAATCAATCGACATTCTATGACCATATAAAAGGGATAATGCAGTGCCTCCGACTAATCCAAAGTTTTGAATTGCTGGTATTTGCATCAATTGTTCTAATATGGAAAAAGTGCGGGGTTCAACTGTCTCAGTGCGTAACATCTAAATTCATTTATAGGTTTATTAATAACTGCACTAGCTAAATACATACTAGATAATGGCAAAAATTTTGCATTTAATAAAGCTGTGGTCACTTTTTCATCTCCATAATATCTACGACAGTTTCTAATATCCGACACATCGCCACGTTCAAAAACTCGTTCAATCACAAAATTTGCTTTCGCCTCATAATCTATATTTTCAAAAACCACGTCCCAAAAAATACGTTTATTAAATTCAGGTTTATTTTTTTGAATCATAGTGTAAAGATAAATGGATAATTGAATACCATAAATAAAAAAAGCCTCCAATTTCTTGGAGGCGATTTTGCACTTAAAAAAACAACCTAGAGCTTACTATACAATTGAACTTTGCCATTCATGTCATTAGCAGCGGTCAATAGAAGTCTGCCTTTTTTTCCACCTTCGTAATAGAATAATTTGTCTCCTTCTTCCATTTTGATTGTTGTAGTGGCATTTTTGGTTAGGCGATAGGTGCCACCGCTTCCTGCATTTAGTACAGTGACCTCGTCGTTACTGTCATTTTTAATTTTAATATCAAGTTTTTCATTCGCTGAAGCAATTAATAATGTTTCAGGATTTAAGCCTTTGGTAGTTGCAACCAAGCTCATTGTGGATAGAAAGCACATAGCTACAACAATCGGGAATACCATTTTTTTCATGATTCTTAATTTAGAATGTAAATTTAATTTATGATTTGCCAGCAAGGCAACCTAACTTGTCTAGGATAATGCTGGGTTTGTGAAATTGGCTTTTCGGTTTGTGTAAATGCAATTCTAAGCACGAAGTGTACAGGTGTTTTAAAATATTTATAAAGCGTTGCTTATAAAGGTAATTTGATAATCACTTGCGTTCCTGAAGGTTCTCCTAAGTCTGAATATTTATCAATAATCTGAAGATCGATTTCTTTGTATGTATTTTTTAAAATATCAATTCTCTTTTTGTTCGCATTCATGGCAAAAGAGGTATGTTGTCTGTTTTTGATATTATTAAGTTCTTCACTTCGTTTTCTGCCAATTCCATTATCATCTATGACAATAATGAGATAATTATTTTCCTTGTTGAAAGTAATTAATAGTTCTCTATTTGTTTTTTTATGAAGTAATCCGTGTTTAATGGCATTTTCAATATAAGGTTGAACAAGCATAGATGG
>CAZSUF010000136.1:1882-7954 GCA_964609875.1 uncultured Bifidobacterium sp. | reverse complement strand
CTGAATCTGATAATTAAATGAATCTTCAAAACGCATTTTTTCTAATTCTAAATAAAGTCGAAGCGAATTTATTTCTTCTTCCAAAGCGATTGTTTCTTTTGTGCTCATATCCAAAATGCTTCTTGTTAAATCAGAAAACTTACTAATATATACACTTGCATTTTGTTTGTCATTAGAATAAATATATGATTGAATGGTGTTGAGTGCGTTAAACAAAAAGTGAGGATTCATTTGTGCTTTAATGCTTGTGAGCATCGATTTGTCTAGTTCTTTTTCGAGCATTAATTTCGACTCTTTCAACAAGGTATCTTTTTTCCATTTGTTTAAAATGCTATTGAAAATGAAATAAGCCAACAGTAAACAGGTTAGTAAAACAATCGTGTTGAACCACCAGGTTTTATAGAAAGGTGGTTTAATAGTAAATGAAATTTGTTGAGTTTTGTCGGCAACAATTTTATTGTTTACTACACAGTAGAAATATATCGTATAATTATCTGGGGTTAAATTATTCAAATAAATATCACGTGTAAAGTTAGATAAATGAATGGTGTCTTCGTGATTTATGCTATAGGCCAAATGAGTATTAGAGGCGTTGGCAAAGGCAATTAAAGAAAAATTAATAGCGAATGAATTATTATCATGATCAAGATTAGAATAGTTTTTTACAGTTGTGTTTTTTTTAGTTTTAATGTAATTAATTAAAAGTGAAGATGTAAATGTTGCATTCAAATTAATACTTTTTGGAAAAGTAATAATAGAGCTGCCAATATTTGCATATACATGTTTATCGTCTATTTTAAAGTTGATGATTTTATCAATGTTAAAACCTAAGCTATTATCATATTTTGTAAACTGCTCATTTTTGTAACAATACAACGCATCGTCAGCAAATATCCACAATTCATTTTTATATAGTTCGAATGCATTAAAAATACCATCAGGTGAATTCTTTAATCTAAATTTCGGAGTATCTTTTATAGAATCTTTTTTGTTCCAATCTATAATTCCATTATCTTTTGTTGCTAATAAAAATTTATTTTCAAACACACACATATCCGACAAAACACACCATGGATCTGGCAATAGTTTTGGTTTTGAGTATCCTTCTTTCAATTCTAAAACACCTGCATAGGAATTAAAATATATTATTTTATTAACACCATCATATTTAATTGAGGGGACGGGCTCATCAAATAGGGTAAGTTTTTTAAATAACGGAATTTGAACTTTGAAATCCTTGTCAATATACTCATGCAGCCATGTTTTTTTAGATCCATTATCTATCATAAAAATTCCCAAATTACTTGATAGTAATAATATACCTTCTACATAGGCATAATCTTTTACTATAAAAACATCATTGTATTTTTTATTTCCGAAATCTACATACGTTTTATTAGTAGTAGCAATGGTGATATGATGAATAGAATCGTATAATAAAAAATCGATGCTCTTAACTTCATCTGATTTAAATATCAATGATGATTTGTGGGTGTTAAAATTATATTCATAGATTTCACCATATTTTGTGCCTATCAATAAATGATTATTTTTTAGGTTAATGATAGAAATATCATTTGGTAAATTAGGTAAATTATTTACACTGTTATTAGAAAAGAATAAAAGTCCATCATTGATACTACTTAGGGCAAAGTTATTTTCTACCGTTACATCTATGCAACTAATATTGGTATTTTTGAAAAGTACTTTATTGTTAATTTGTTCATTCGTGGCTTCATATAAACCATTGGTAGTGCATATCCAATAAATGCCATTTCGTTTTCTTACATAATTAATAATAGCCTTATCTAATAAAGGTTCTGTTGCTAGTGTTTTAAAAATGTTATAATGAAATAAATATTTAAGTGATTTTTCTTTTGCTAAAAATAATTCTCCATTATCAAAATAAATTTGTCCTGAAATGCTTGTGTCTTTTTCTCTATGTAGATTAAATTTATTATCTACCAACAACAAACCATCATCATCTTTAAATCGAACATAATTTGCAAAAGCGATTTGCTTTATTTGGGTTGATAAGGTAGCAGTATTTACACTTTTAGCTGTTTCCTTTTTAGTGCTCGCGTCATAAAAGTATATACTGTCGTTACTATATGATATCACTGTATTGCCTGATACATAACTAGGATTATAACCATTTTGAGTAGGTAAAAATTTGACATTTTTAAGGGAATCCCCTTGTACACAAAATAAATTATTATTGAATGCCTTGCAAAATACCGTTCCATTTTGGGTTTCTAAAATATTACTCATACCTGTAAATGGTACCTGTTGATTGTAATAATTTTTAAAACAATTTCCATCGAAACTGCTCAAGCCTTTGCTGTGCCCAATATACAACAGACCATTTTTTGCTGTGTGTAAAAAATAAACAGTATTCGATTGTAGTCCATCTATTTTATTTTTTACATAAGATATAGGTTGAAGCTGTGCGAGAAGAAATGATGAATACAAACCCAAGAGACATAGAAGAATTGTTGTAGGTATGTGTTTTTTAAATTTCATTTTTAGAAAAGCAGCTCCATTTTTTCTAAAAATACATCAGATTTTTCAGAACTAACAAGGGCGGTCATTTTTTCTTGTAGGATAATGGCGTTTTCGCTTCTGTTATATTCAATCACTTTTTTAAGATTTATCATATGAGATTTATGGCATCTGAAAAAGAAAGGAATTTCAGTCATTCTATCTTCAAAGTGTTTTAAATTTTTACTTGTTAATAATTTCTCACCGCCTACTAAATATAATTCGCAGTATGAGCCTTCTGCTCTAAGCATGATGATATCTTTGATCTTAATGAATCGCGTGGTGCTTGAAAGATTTACTACGATGCATTTATCGTCGGCATGAGCATTTTTAGAAATATTTTCTTGTAAAGCTCTATATTCAACCACTTTGTGTACATTATTTTTTTTGAGAAATCTATCAACAGAGTCTTTAAGTGTATTGGGGTTAAGTGGCTTTAGCAAATAGTCTGTGGCAGATAGTTTGAAGGCTTGAATGGCATATTCGCTATAGCCTGTGCAAAATATGATTTCAAAATTTATTTCTTCATCATCAAAGTAATCCAGAATTTCTAGTCCGCTATGTCCAGGCATCTCGATATCTAAAAAAACTAAGTCTGGCTTGAATTTTTTAATCGCTTTTACGCCAGAAGGTAAATCGTCACAGTCTGTTAGCACAGTAATTTCTGGGCTTACATCTGCTAACATATTACGGAGTAATTGTCTGGCTTTATTTTCGTCATCTATGATAATGCAGGTTTTCATTTACTGATTTTTGTCTAAAGGGTAAAGATGAAATATTTTCAGATTATATTCTATCTAAATTTATCAAGGGGTAGTTTCAGTTTACGGAAATGGTATTTGAGTTTGTATAAGCCAGTGTCATGAGGATAAGTCTATTTGTTCTATATAATTACATGAAAAGTTAATTAAAGCTTGTTTTAAGATGTTTTCTTCTTAAATGATGGCCTCTGGGTATAATCTAAAGAAATGAATGAGTATATTAACAACTGCCTAGTAGCTTAGGGTCCCCAAAACGAATAGCTCACTTGGCTGGAATGTTTGTTGGGGGCAAAATTAATATTTATGTTAAAATTGAAAAGTCTATTTAGGATATTATAAATAGGGTTCGTAGAATGAGCTTAATGAGTTATAAAAATTGAATTAGGGTTCAGATTTAAGGCACCTTGAAATATTACTTAGTGTCATTTTGAACCATAAACATTTTGTATTACATTTAGATTTTTAAAAAATAAACAATTCATGGAAAATCAAAAATCAACGATTCCTACTAACTATGGTGCATTAAGTACATTGGTGACTGTGTTTTTCTTTTGGGGATTTATAGCAGCTGGCAACAGCGTTTTTATTCCTTTTTGCAAGCACTACTTTAGTCTTGACCAGTTTCAATCGCAGTTGATTGATTTTGCGTTTTACTTAGCCTATTACATTGGGGCATTAGGTTTATTTGCTTTTGGGGTGAACAGTGGTAAGGATTTAGTAGGGAAATGGGGTTATAAAAAAAGTATTGTTTATGGTCTGTTGTTTTCTGCATTAGGTGCATTGGCTATGATTTTAGCTGTTACGGGAAATACCTTTCCAGGTATGTTAATTGGTTTATTTATAGTAGCACTTGGTTTTTCTTTACAACAAACATCTGCACAGCCCTTTGCTATTTCTTTAGGCGATCCTAAAACCGGAAATACACGTGTTAATTTAGGCGGTGGTATTAATTCGTTAGGTACGACTATAGGTCCATTAGTAGTTGCTCTGGCCTTGTTTGGTAGTGCCAGTGCCATTTCTGATAAGGAAATAGCTGGTTTGCCATTGAGCAAGGTAATTTGGTTATATGTATTTGTTGGTTTGTTATTTGTTGCAGCGGCTGCTTTATTTGGTTTTAGTAAAAAAGTGCCTGCTGGGATAAATGAGGAAAAACAAGAAAAAGCAAACAAGGCTTTAAATACAATGTTGATAATAACTGGGCTTTTAGTATTGGTATTTGTACCAGTCTTTTCAAGTTATCGTTCATCAGAAGCGCTTACTATTGTTGAAAAAGAAAAATCTATTTCAACGCAAACCTCTCAAATTGGTGATTTAGAAAGCACACTCCACGGGAAAAATGCCGAAGAGAAAACCGCTATTTTTAATTCAATCAATGAAATTAAAAATTCTATTAAACCACAAACTGATGAAATAGCTGCTATTAAAAAACCTCTTGAGCAAAAACGTTTAATGTGGTTATTATTTGCCTTGGCATTAGTCGTCATTGGGTTACCAGTAAGTAATAGTATAGCTCAAAAAAATAAAGAAGGTTGGGGCGCCATGCAATATCCTCAATTGGTGTTGGGTATGCTTGCCATTTTTGTTTATGTGGGTGTAGAAGTCGCCATAGGAAGTAACTTGGGTGAATTGCTCAAGCAACAATCATTTGGCGGATTTCAAAGTAGTGAAGTGGCTCCTTTCATTGCTATGTATTGGGGCAGTTTAATGATTGGTCGATGGACAGGCGCGGTAGCTGCCTTTGATTTAAGTGCACAAACTAAGATGATTTTGAAATTCATTGTTCCATATATCGCCTTAGGTGTTGTTACCTTACTTACTTATTTGGCTGGGCATGATGTGAGCGTGTTGAAATGGTATTTTATTTGTGTTACCATACAAATTGTGGTGGCCTATGTAAGTGGAGACAGCCCTGTAAAGACTTTATTATTTTTCTCTGTATTTGGAATAGGTGCTATGTTAGTTGGATTATTTGCAACGGGCAGTGTGGCTATTTATGCATTTTTGTGTGGTGGATTAGCTTGTTCCATTATGTGGCCTTCTATCTTTACCTTGTCTATAGCTGGATTAGGAAAATATACCACACAAGGTTCTGCGTTTTTAATTATGATGATTTTAGGAGGTGGTATCATTCCGCCTATACAAGGAAAATTATCTGATCTTATTGGCATTCATCATTCATACTGGATACCTGTTATCTGCTTTGGTTACTTAGCCTTTTTTGCATATGCCGTTAAAGGAATTTTAAGCAAACAAGGTATAGATTATGAAACTAAACCAACGGCGGCTCACTAAACTAACATTAAAATTTATTCAAATTATTATATGCAATATAGTATAGGCATAGACATAGGGGGGACAAACTCTGTAATGGGTATCGTAGATAAAATGGGTAATATTCTCTTTGAAGCTGAAATTATTACAAAAGATTACGAGTACATAGAAGATTTTGTAGATCAATGTTTTGTATTACTTTCTCCAGAAATTAATAAATTCAAATTAAAAAATTTCAAAGGAATAGGCATTGGAGCACCTAATGGGAATTACTATCATGGTACAATTGAATTTGCACCTAATTTAAGTTGGAAAGGGGTAGTTCCATTGGCTAAATTGTTTACTGATAAATTTGATTTAGATGCCACTGTAACAAATGATGCGAATGCTGCTGCTATTGGTGAAATGATGCATGGGGCTGCCAAAGGTATGAATGATTTTATTATGGTTACATTAGGCACAGGGGTCGGAAGTGGCTTTGTAGCCAATGGCAAAATGT
>CAZSUF010000136.1:0-1872 GCA_964609875.1 uncultured Bifidobacterium sp. | reverse complement strand
GAATTGGGACATGTAATTGCTGTGAGAGATGGGAGATTATGTGGTTGCGGCCGACATGGGTGTTTGGAAACCTATGCTTCGGCAACAGGTATCGTGCGTACGGCTAAAGAATTTTTGGAGACCAGAAATATGACAAGTATGCTTAGAAGTATTGAGCATATTACCTCTAAAGATATTTACGATGCCGCTGTAAAGGATGATTTTTTAGCATTGGAAATTTTTCAATTTACAGGAAAAATACTCGGACAATGTTTGGCAGATGCCATTGCAATTACAAGTCCAGAAGCTATTATATTATTTGGTGGATTAGCACAAGCTGGAAAATTTATTTTCGAACCCACACATAAATATATGGAACAAAATTTATTGAAAATATATCAGGGTAAAGTAAAGTTATTGCCATCTGAATTGCGCGAAAGTGATGCAGCCATTTTAGGTGCTGCTTCTCTAATTTGGAATACAGATAAGGTATTAGTTTAGTTAGTCATCCATGAACCACCTACACTTATTACATTTTTTAAGTCTACAAATTCTTGAAAAGTATCTTTGGTAATTCCTCCAGTTGGACAGAATTTTACATCAGGGAATAATTGACCATAGGCTTTTAAAGCATCTTTACCTCCAAATAAATTAGCAGGAAAAAATTTAAAGGTATTCCAACCTTGTGAAAGTCCTAACATGATTTCGCTGGGTGTAGCCACGCCTGGAATAAATGCAATTTGGCTATCTTCTAATGCTTTAAAAATGCCAGGATTTAAGCCAGGACTTACCATAAATTTTACATGTAATTCTTTGGCTTTTTCAATTTGTTGATGGTTAATAATCGTTCCAATACCAATATCCATTTTATCTCCATAATTTGTATTAGCAAATTGAATAGCTTCAAAGGCTATGGGTGTTCTTAAGGTAATTTCAATACAATGAATATTTTTGTTTAACAGCTTTTCGATCATAGGTTCCACCTCGCTGATTGAATTAAAGGTGACTACTGGAATCAACGGATGCTTTTCTAAAATGCCTCTAATGTTATTTTGTACCATTTACTTAATTTTTGTTTATAGAAAGCTTGCGCCTTCTTCACTTGAAGTAACTAAGTTACGCATATTGGCAAATAATTCTCTGCCATATCCAAAGGTGGATGAGTTTTCTTTAATTGTTACTTCTCTGCTATTTACAATTGGGAAATTTAAACATGATAATTCGCCAGTGACTGCATTTAAACGAATTAAATCACCTGTTCTTATTTTTGCAATGATGCCGCCATCTTTTGCTTCAGGGGTTAAATGTATAGCTGCAGGAACTTTACCTGAAGCTCCAGACATTCTTCCATCTGTAACCAGTGCTACTTTGAATCCTCGCATTTGCAGTACGCTTAAAGTAGGTGTAAGTTTGTGCAACTCAGGCATGCCATTTTGTTTTGGTCCTTGAAATGGCAAAACTGCAATAAAATCTTTTTCTAGCTCACCACGTTTGAAAGATGCAATCAAATCTTCTTGTTCATTAAATACAATGGCTTCGGCTTCTACAATGAGGTGCTCCTCTTTCACAGCGGATGTTTTAATAACAGCTCTTCCAATATTTCCGTGTAGCATAACAATACCTCCATGGCTAGAGAAAGGAGTGTTTACTGGTCGCACAATTTCAGTATTCAAGCTTTCTTTCACACCCTCTTCCCAAACTAGTTTGCCATCATTTATTTTAGGTTCTTTCGTAAACAATTTTAAGCCTTTACCTAATATCGTATTCACATCTTCATGTAACAATCCATTTTCTAATAATGAATTGATTACGAACGACATGCCACCTGCTGCATGAAATTGGTTGACATCAGCGGGACCATTAGGATATATTTTGGTCAATGAAGGAATCACT
>CAZSUF010000135.1:7619-10070 GCA_964609875.1 uncultured Bifidobacterium sp. | reverse complement strand
CAATTTAGAAGCAAATGCTAGTCCCAGTCCTCTAACCATTTGACCTGCTGTAGGAGAGATATCAGAACTACTATTTTTAGTTTGAGTTTGATTTGTCCAATCGCCCTGTTCGTTTAGTAATCTTGTACCATAGTGTCCGTTCATTTGCCTTCCAGCGCTGCTTGGCTCTTGTTCAACACTAGGATTGGCATATAATTGAGCAAAAAAAGATTCTACATTACTCATGCCAGAAGCAAACATAAAAGTTTGGTCTCTATAATATCCAGATCTAAAATCGCCTTCTTGAAATACCTTGGCCATCGCAATCTGAGCTAATTCTTTACCATCACCAAAAATGCCAAATTTTGCTTTACCCGTCAATACCTCTTTGCGTCCAAGCAAACTTGCTTCTCGACTTTGCAGCACAATTAAATAATCATTGAGTACATCTTTTTTAAAATCCTCAAAAGACATTTTTTGTGTATCCATATTTTGTGTAATCCCTTGCATGATTGCTCGATTTATTTTCTATCAGCACAAAAATAACAATCTACCTGATAGTATTCACAAAAAATTTATAATCTAAAAATCCGTGTTAATGATGAGGCACTTAACTACGACTTAACGTGCAAAAATTGACAAATCCAAACTTATGAATAACTTTGGTTTAAACTTTAAAAACTCTATAAAATGAAAAAATCAATAATTCTTTTTGCAGCCATGGCAATTTTAACCACAACAACATTTGCTGCTAAGAAAGACAAAAAAAACAATGTAGTTGCCAAGCCAGCAGAAACTGCTCAAATTGCGACTAAAACACCTCCTCCTCCTCCAAGTGAAGTAAAGACTCAGGCTACAACAACCAATCAGAATCCTGAAGCGATGAAATTCACAAAGGATGATCACAACTTCGGAACTATTCCAGAAGGACCTGCTGTGAGTTATGATTTTGAATTTAAAAATACAGGTAAAGAACCCATTATATTAAGTTCTGTTCAAGCATCTTGTGGTTGTACAACCCCATCATGGTCTAAAGAACCTATTTTACCTGGTAAAAGTTCAAAAGTAACTGCTACTTATAATACACAAGGCCGCCCAGGTAACTTTGTTAAAACTATCACGATCAATTCTAATATTGGAACTAAAGTAGTAAAAATTCAAGGCGTAGTAGAAAAAGCACCTGAAAGTTCAGCACCTGCTAATTCTAACAGCATGATGAAACACTAAAAATTTAAATACCCTTTTATGAAAAATTTATTAAGTCTCCTATTCGTTCTCGTATGTTCTTTCTCAGTATTTGCGCAAAACAATTCTCCCACAGCACCAATTTTTAGTTTTGTTGAAGAAACTCATGATTTTGGGAATATTAAAGAAGGTCCTGTGGTGCAATACGATTTTGAATTTAAAAATATAGGTAAAGAACCCTTAGTCATTCAATCTTGCTCTGCTTCATGCGGATGTACTACGCCTGAATGGACAAAAACCCCTATTATGCCAGGTCAAAAAGGCAAATTGACGGTTAAGTATAACACGCAAGGGAGAGCAGGGACTTTTAATAAAACTGTTTATATCGCTTCGAATGCTAAATGCGACAAAGAACGTTATGAAATTTATATTAAAGGCAATGTGATTGCTGAAAGCACTGCTGATAAGTCAAAAACAGCACCTGCTGTAAAACATTAAAATGTAACCTACTAAAAAAAGCTGCGAAATATCGCAGCTTTTTTTTATGCACTAAGCTAAAAAAATTGTTTCTTTACCTACTGCATGAATACTTCTTTTTTTATAGCTAGGAAGTTAGCCTTTACCCAAAAGAAATCTTTCTCCTCTTTTATCATACGATTAGCGCTTGTTGCTGTGTCTTTAAGTGTTTGTATTATGATTATAGGAACGGCCATCACACAAGGCTATCAAAGAGTAATCAGTCATAAATTTTTCGATTGTTGGGGACATTTGCATATCACTAGTTTTATGCCAGACCCATCCAATTTATTGAATGATGAAAAAATGGAGTACAATGAAAACTTACTTCAACAAGTAAAGCAAACTCAACATGTAAAGAGCATTTTCCCCTACTCTATTCAATCATGTATAGCCAAATCTAAGCTAGAAATGGAAGGAATTTTATTGAAAGGAATTCAGGATCAAAAAAGATTACAATATTTCAATAATTAAATCATAAAGGGAAAACCTGTTCAATTTAATAGTTCAAGTTATTCAAAAGAAATTCTCATTTCATCTACACTTGCTCAGACTTTAGGATTAACCATTGGAGATGATCTTTTTCTTTATTTCCTAAATAAAAACGAGTTCCAACCTAAGCAAAGGAAAGTGACGATATCAGGTATTTTCAATACGGGACTGGAAGATTACGACAAACTCTTTGCTCTATGCGATTCAAAGTTGATACATAGTGTAAATGACGATTCATCTAGCACCATACAAGGGTATGAAATTTATCTTGATGATTAT
>CAZSUF010000135.1:0-7471 GCA_964609875.1 uncultured Bifidobacterium sp. | reverse complement strand
GTTAGGACTGATGAAAACAAATGAAATTGTCATTATTACTATCATGATGATTATAGCCATTATGAATATCATTACTGTATTTCTAGTATTGATTATGGAAAGAACTCAAATGATTGGCATATTGAAATCGATGGGTATGGCAAATAAAAAAATCATGTACATCTTCTTATATTCTAGTTTATATGTTGTGAGTTTAGGCACATTGCTCGGTACATCTATGGCGGTTTTATTGTGTGTTGGTCAATCTCAATTTGGCTGGATACATTTGCCAGAAGCTTCCTATTATATCAAAGAAGTTCCCATTTATTTAAAGTTTTCGAATATTCTTTTGATTGATTTAGGGACAATCATGATTTGTCTTTTCTTACTTTTCATTCCACTCATTATTATTAGAACTATTTCACCTTCAAAAGCTTTAAAGTTTACTTGAATTTACAAAAAGAATATCGATCTTATTGCAAAGGCAATCCAGTTTCATTATTTCAAAGCCCTGAATGGCTTGATATGATTGATCCTGCATGGAAAGTACTTATAGCAAAAGATGGACAAGAGACCTTATTTTTTCCTTTTATTTTAGAAAAAAAAATGGGATTTACTTTTATCAGAAATTCATTCTTAACACCTTATGCTGGGTGGATTTATTCGGGGAAAGATATTACAGATGCCAAGTATAAGATTTTAGTGGAGTCCATTATTAAACAACTTCCTGCCTTCGATATTTTTAATATTGATCTTCATCCAAACTATTCAAGTCTTGCAACTCAAGAACCATTTAGTGTTAGCACAAAGAAAACGAATATCTTAGAACTGGATGATTGCAAGGATATCTATGCCAAATTTAAACCTGCCCTTCAAAGGCAAATAAAAAAAGCGAATCGGCATTTACACATCAAAGAAGAAAACAATATCCGACTGTTTTATTCTTTGTATGAAAAAACATTTTCTAAGCAGCATCAAAAAGTTCCGATACCATTTGACTATTTTGATAAAGCATGGAATATGCTTTTTACAACAAAACAAGGTCGTATTTTTTTTATTGAAGATGATATGTCTAATACGCATGCCGCCTTGTTATTAGCCTATGATCAAGAAACGGCTTATTATCTTGCAGGCGGCACAGATGCGAAGTATTATGGAAGTGGTGCTATGAGTGCTTTAATGTGGCATGCCATCCAAGAAAGTTGTAGCATGCAAAAAAAATATTTTGATTTCGAAGGAAGTATGTTGCCCAATGTTGATCGTTTTTTTAAAAATTTCAATCCGCAGGAAGTACATTATTTGAACTTACAAAAAACTCAATCCATCCTTTTTAAGTTACTTAATAAGAAATAAATTTGGTGTGTATTGCGGCAAGGATTGCAGTGAAAAGCCCGGATCCCCTTTCGTTCTTAAAAACGAAAGGGGAGAGGACTTGTAACGAAAAGCCTGCCTGCCGCCCAAAAATAAAAACCCTATACCCTTCTATCCCATTCGATGACTTGTAAATCAGTAATTCTATCCGATTCGATTTTGAACTTAAGGATGGTATTTACTTTTTGCCAACCTTGCTTGCCACAAGCACCTGGATTTATATGCAGTAAATTATGTTTCACATCAGGCATCACTTTAAGAATATGTGAATGTCCACAAATCATCAAATGTGGTTTATATTGCTGTATTAATTTTAAAGCATCAGGATTGTACTTAGGCGGGTAACCTCCAATATGGGTAATGAGAACAGTTACATTTTCAAGGGTAAAAAACAAAAATTCGGGATATCTAATTCGGAGTTCTGCTCCATCAATATTACCAAAAACAGCTCTTAAAGGTTTGAAACTTTCTAGTTCATCAGCTACTTCCAAATTGCCTATATCTCCTGCATGCCAAATTTCGTCTACATCATGAAAATGAGTTTTAATTTGAGGTGGCAGAAAACTATGGGTATCTGAGAGCAGCCCGATTTGAATCATGAAAATTATTTAGATTCAAAAATAATTTGTTGCAGAAGCAGATCCCAAGAAAGTGCTTCAATAATCCCTTTCATTTCAGGATTTTTGCTGTTGATATCAATCTTTTTCAAAGCGATTTCTTTTTTTTCAATTTCTGCCTCAAGGGCTAAAAACAAAGAATATTGATAATAGGTCAATAATGATTTTAAATAGGCATCTCTATCTTTTTTAAATTGACCTTGATACTTCAAAAGTAGATTTTTGATATTATAATTTTTGTCCTTTAAGGTAGTAAAATAGCGGATCTCAAGAGACATATAATGATTTTCGAATCTACTTCTTTGAATACTGTCCATCATCGATTTTTTGGCTACTAAGTCCACCACCAATTGAGTTCTTTTTTTAGCAACTTCTATAATTTCATTCAAATTATTTACATTCACATGAATGGCTTTTTGAGAGAACCCATTCACTTGAAGGCTTATGGCGCAAATCAATAAGATGACATATTTACTCATTCTGCAATTATTAAATTATAATTTTTCTTTCCTTTCTGAATCAGCAAATATTTTTGATTCATCAGATTAGAAGAATTTAAAGTTAAGGCAATATCTGTTACCTTTTGTTTATTGATACTTAAACCACCTTGTTGAATCATTTTTCTTGCTTCACCTTTTGAAGGGAAAACACCACTTTCTGCAAGTAAGTCAATTACACCAATTCCCAAATTAATTGTTTCATGCGCATATTTGAATGTAGGCACACCTTCCATTAAATCTAAAAATTGATTTTCAGTTAGTGCCATTAAAGCATCGGGCGTATTGTCGCTAAATAAAATCTCTGAAGACTTCAAAGCAAACTGATAGTCATGATCAGAATGAACCATGATGGTAAGTTCTTTAGACAAACTTTTTTGAATGAGTCGCAAATGAGGTGCTTCTTGATGGGCTTGAATGATGCCTTCAATTTCCTCTTTGCTTAAAAAAGTAAAAATTTTGATATAATTGGCAGCATCTTCATCACTCACATTTAACCAAAACTGATAAAATTTATAAGGGGAGGTTTTACTAGGATCAAGCCACACATTGCCTGATTCTGTTTTGCCGAATTTTCCTCCATCCGATTTTTTTAATAAGGGGGCGGTAAAAGCAAAAACTTCTCCCCCATTCTTTTTCCGAATCAACTCACTTCCGGTGACGATATTACCCCATTGATCTGAACCTCCCATTTGCAATTTGACCCCATGATTTTGATATAAATGAAAAAAATCGTAGCCTTGAACTAATTGATAAGTGAATTCTGTAAAAGACATCCCGGTTTCAAGTCTTTTTTGCACAGAATCTTTAGCCAACATATAATTGACAGTGATATATTTTCCTGCTTCGCGAATAAAATCTAAAAAAGTAAAATCTTTGAACCATTCGTAATTATTGACCAACATGGCGGCATTAGGTACATTCTCATCAAATCGTAAAAATTTCGACAATTGCTTTCGAATGCCTTCCACATTGATTAAAATTTGATCCATGGCCAACATGTTACGTTCTTCAGATTTCCCTGAAGGATCGCCCACCATACCTGTAGCCCCGCCAATCAAAGCCACTGGCGTATGTCCAGCTTTTTGTAAATGCATGAGCAAAATCACTGGCACTAAGCTACCAATATGCAATGAATCTGATGTGGGATCGAAACCGATATAACCTTTAGTTGATTCTTTTATGAGTTGTTCTTTAGTGCCGGGCATACAATCCTGTAATAATCCCCTCCATTTTAACTCTTCAATTAAATTCGTCATATGGCAAATTTGATAAAAAAATAGGTTTAAGCAATGAAATTCATCGGTTATCTAGGCAAAAACATTATTTTTGTTCATTGTGGTACAATTTTTTCAGTCACAAATCGTTAAAGAAAACTAAAATAAACCCCTCTATGCTTAAAAAGGTTTTAATTATTTGTCTGTTTGGTTCGATATGTAAAGATATTCAAGCCCAACAACGAAAATACGTCAATGAGTTTTTGAATATCGGCGTGGGTGGTCGTGGCTTGTCAATGGCGGGAGCCCAAGTAGCTTCAGTGAATGACGTAACATCACCCTTTTGGAATCCTGCGGGGTTAAATATGATTAAGAGTGATTTTCAAATTGGCTTAATGCATGCTGAGTATTTTAGTGGTATAGCAAAATACGATTATTTAGGAACAGCCTTTCCCTTAGCTAATAGAAAAGGAGTTTTAGGCATATCCTTGATACGCTATGCGATTGATGATATACCTTATACATTAAATTTAATTCAACCAGATGGAACTGTAAATTATGATAATATCAAGGCTATCTCAGCAGAAGATTATGCTGGATTGATTACATATTCGCAAAAACTGAGGTTGAAGAGATTTGAAGATCGTGATGATATAGATATCAATGTGGGCGGCAACCTTAAAATAATACATCGTAGTATTGGGTCATTAGCTAATGCTTGGGGCGCAGGATTGGATCTAGGCATACAATCTAAAGTGGGACGTTGGAGATTAGGGGCTGTGGTTAAAGACATTACTACCACGTATACACTTTGGTCATTTAGTTTTACAGACAAAGAAAAATTAACCTTAGCGCAAAATGGGAATGAAATCGTGTCAAAAAGCACCGAAATGAACACGCCAAGAATTTTATTAGGAGGCGGTAGAAATTTTCCGATTCATTTTAGAGACAGTTCTAAAAGAGCCTATTTACTAGCTGAGGCGAATCTTGATATTACTACTGATGGAAAAAGATATGGCAACCTGATTAATTTAAATCCCTTAAGTATTGATCCAAGAGTAGGATTAGAGTTTGGGTATAACAGTTTGGTTTATTTACGTGCTGGTGTTGGCAATTTTCAACGAGTGTTAAATGATGATGACACAACCAATACAAGCAAACGAACCATGTATCAGCCAAGTTTTGGTATTGGATTTAAAATTAGAAATTTCGCCATTGATTATGCATTTTCAAGTTTAAATATTCAAGATAACCCATTGTATAGTCATTTTATTTCACTTCGTTTAAATATCAACAAACGTGGAAGTGAATTTGGAATTTCAAATTCTGATATTGATGATAGAGCCCGTCAAATAAATAAAAGAATTAATAAATCAAAAAAATAGAAGAACATGAGGAATAGAATTCTATTAATCCTGCTAGCATATATTTTCATCCTACCTTCAGAATCCAAAGCTCAGGTTTACGGAAATGAATGGATAAATTATAATCAAACTTATTTTAAGTTTAAAATATTTAAAGATAGCATCTATCGAATTCCATTTGCAGAATTAACAGCCAAAGGACTGCCTGCAGGATTAACAGGTGATCAATTTCAACTTTTCAGGGATGGACAAGAATTACCGATTTTTGTAAGCACCAGTGGCCTAGTGGGTAGCTCTGACTATATTGAATTTTATGGAGAAAAAGCCAATGGCAAAGTGGAGCAAGTCCTTTATAAAGATAAAAATTTGCAACTAAATCCTGAGATGAATTTAATTTCAGATACGGCATTTTATTTTATCACGTATAATAGTTCAACGCCACATTTACGTTTCACGGCTCTTTCAAATAATTTAACCAATGCTCCTTTGAAAGAAGCCTATTTTTGGGACAAATTAAAAGTAAGTTATAGAAGCGAATTTGTATTTGGAAAATCATCCTTAGAAGGACAATCGACAAGTCCTATTTATTATAACCTTAATTCTTCTCAATATGAAGAAGAAGGCTATGTGAAAAAGACCACCACTTCAAGCGATTCTGTTATTCTAACTTGTACTAATCCGTATACTGTTTCTGGCGGACCATTTGGGGTATTTAAATCTACGGTTGTTGGGAAATCATATTTAGCTAATCATGGTATTAAAATATATGCGAATGGAAACCTAATTGCCGATTCTACTTATGGTTCTTTTAGTTTAAAAAGATTTACAGTAGGTGTACCTATGACAAGTATTGGTGCGCAAAATAAATTCAATTTCAAATACACACCTTATTTGACTAGTGGTTCTTTACTAGATCGTTTTGGAATTTCATATATTGAATTTAGCTATCCTCGTTTATTTAATTTTGATAATAAAACCAATTTCTATTTTGAACTAGGTCCAAAATTGACAGACTATTATCTTGAGATCAGCAATTTTAGCACCGGCAATGTTTCACCTAGATTATATGATCTATCTACCAATCAATATCTTATTGGAGATATTAATACTGCCGGTTTAGTTCGTTTTGTGATTCCAAGTTCAACCCAAACCAAAAGACTTATTTTACAAAGCTTAGCAGGAAATAATGTGGGCAGTGTACAAAATCTTGAACCAGTAACCTTTAAGAATTATTCATTAAGTACGAATCAAGGAAATTATATTATCATGAGTCATAAAAAATTAATGGATGATGGTAATGGGAATAATTATGTAGATCAATATAAGGCATATCGCTCTTCAATTGTCGGTGGATCTTATAATGCAATTGTGGCTGATATTCAAGATTTGTATAATGAATTTGGATACGGATATAGTTTTAGTCCATTAGGCTTAAAAAATTTCTTGCATTATGCTCATAGTGACAATAAATGGAGTGATAAACCTAAACAAGTTTTCATCGTAGGTAAAGGCATAAATTATCGCGACTATCTTCCTTACTCTACTGGATCATTTTCAACATATCCTTTTTATGCAGTACCATCTTTTGGAGAGCCTTGTTCGGATTTGTTGTTGACTGACTTTGACAAAGACAATAAGCCAAAAATTTCTATAGGCAGACTATCGGCATTTGATGCAATTGATATTAAAAACTATTTACAAAAAGTAAAAGATTATGAAGAAGTTGCTTCTAACACTTCGGCACAAACTAGCACTGAAAAACTTTGGCAAAAAAGATACTTACATATTGCGGGTACAAAATCATCAGATGAGCAAATACCCATTTTAAATTCACTCTATAAGCAAGAAGCTATTATTGGAAAACCATTTGTTGGAGCTACAGTAACCACAATTAAAAAAAGCACTACGAGTTCTGTAGAAGATATCAATAGCAAAACAATTGATAATCTCATTAATCAAGGAGTATCCTTTATGCAATTTTTTGGACATAGTTCTGCATCTGGTTTAGATTACAACTTAGACTTTCCAGAGAATTATACCAATTATAAGAAATACCCTATGTTTCTAGTGAATGGTTGCGGAGCTGGTAACATATTTGTAAATGTGGGGCAAAAATATTTAAGTGAAAGATTCGTACTCGCGCCTAATTCAGGAGCCATAGGATTTATTGCCAATGTAAATACAGGATTTACTTCGAGTTTGGGAATTTATACTGATTCATTGTATGCACAAATAGGTCAACATTCTTATGGATTAACTATTGGCGAACAAATCAATAAAAACATCAATAACTTAATTACGAATACAAATTTATATTATGATTTTTTATTTAGAATTCATAGTGAACAAATCCTTTTAAATGGAGATCCGGCTGTACATCTATATGCTTATGCAAAGCCAGATTATGCCGTAGAAGAAAAAGGTGT
>CAZSUF010000134.1:0-10074 GCA_964609875.1 uncultured Bifidobacterium sp. | reverse complement strand
GATTGAAAATGAAATCAAGAAAAAAACTACTGATTCCTATCTGCCGATTTTAAGTTATGCCGTTTTTTACCTCAATTATACACTCATTTCCTCAAGGGTGAATTGTTCAGATATTGATCTGCCGCAAAGTTTATTTTCGGGGTGAATATGTTTGAATATGCCGTAAACAAATTTGGCTTGTTCAACATTCAATTTGTTCATGAAGAAAAATTTTTTGCATCCCTATTTTAATTTTACGAAAAGGCAACATCATGCAATTTTAGGATTGATGCTGATCATCTTGATTTTAACGCTGATAAACTTTATGTTGCCTTATTGGTTGTTGCCTAAACCATCTAAAACCAGCATTGATTTAAAAAAAATGCTGGCACAAATTCAGCCTGACACGGGATACTCCAGGTATGCAAATCATTATGAACTTGAAAAACCTGTTACGTTAAACCCTTTCAATTTTGACCCCAATACGCTTGATGAAAACGGATTTAGGCGTTTAGGTCTCAGAGAAAAACTGATACACACCTTGCTAAATTATAGAAATAAAGGGGGTAAATTTTATAACAAAGAAAGCTTGCAACGAATTTATGGGCTTCACCCAGATGAATATAAACAACTAGAAAATTTTATTCAAATTAACAAACAAGCTATTGGGGGCTTTTCTTACGTTAAAAAAGAAATCATGCCGATAGATATTAATCGAGCCGATACAACAGCTTGGATTCAACTCAATGGAATTGGATCTAAACTTGCGTTGAATATTATTCGTTACAAAGAGCAATTGGGCGGATTTGTAAGCATCTTACAAGTGAAAGAAGCCTATGGCATGACTGAAGAAACATTCCTAAAAATTAAACCTTATTTGAAATACAAGCCAGTTAGAATTCAAACATTGAATTTAAATCAGGCTACCATGCAAGAACTCAATCAACACCCCTATTTAAAAGGCCCATTAGCAAGGCAATTAGTCGATTATCGGAGAGATCATGATTATAAAATTGATAATCTAAGTCAAATCAAAGAAATTGAATTGATTAATGAAGAAATATTTCGTAAAATTGTGCCTTACTTAAGTTTACAATAAAGATTTTACATCATGAATTTTGCACCCACTGACATGCAAGCCCAAATCGTAGAGATGATTCGCGATTTTGCCGAAAAAAATATTCGACCTAAAATGATGGAATGGGACGAAAGTCAAGAATTTCCCGTTGAAGTATTTAAAAAATTAGGAGAGCTAGGTTTGATGGGAGTTTTGATTCCTACTGAATATGGCGGTTCGGGTCTTTCTTACTTCGAATATATAACCGTAGTGAGTGAAATTGCTAAAGTGTGTGGATCGATAGGATTGTCAGTAGCAGCGCATAATTCATTATGTACTAACCATATTTACAAATTTGGCAGTGAAGAAATTAAAAAGAAATACCTTCCAAAATTAGCCACTGGCGAATGGATTGGGGCTTGGGGATTAACTGAAGCCAATACCGGCTCTGATGCAGGAAATATGAAATGCGTGGCTGTAAAAGATGGAGAAGACTGGGTAATAAATGGTACTAAAAACTGGATCACGCATGGAAAAACAGGTGATGTAGCAGTAGTATTATGCAGAACAGGTGAGCCTCGTTCAAAAAATAATGTTACAGCCTTTGCTATTGAAAAAGGAACACCTGGATTTACAGCCGGTAAAAAAGAAAACAAATTAGGCATGCGTGCCTCAGAAACCTGTGAATTGGTTTTTGACAATTGTCGTATTTCTGATGCCCAACGCTTAGGTGAAGTGGGCGACGGTTTTAAACAATCCATGAAAATTTTAGATGGAGGTAGAATTTCAATTGCAGCGCTAGCTTTAGGGATTGCCAAGGGTGCTTTTGATGCTTCAGTGAAGTACGCCAAAGAGCGCGAACAATTTGATCAACCTATTGCTAACTTTCAAGCTATTCAATGGAAATTAGCTGATATGGCTACTCAAATTGAGACTGCAGAATTATTAATTAATTTAGCTGCTGATAAAATAATCAGAGGTGTACCCATGACTAAAGAAAGTGCTATTGCCAAATATTATGCTTCCGAAGTTTCGGTCAAAGTTTCAACAGAAGCCGTTCAAATCTTTGGTGGATATGGATATACAAAAGATTTCCCTGTAGAGAAATATTACCGTGATAGCAAATTATGTACGATTGGCGAAGGCACCTCTGAGATCCAAAAATTGGTGATTGCCCGTGATGTGCTAAAATAATATGTTGCTTTTTTGATTTCAGGTTACAAAGACCTAACCATTCGTGTTAAAATCTCGTCTTTGCCTGTTGTGTGTTACAACATTTAGTATTAACTTTAAACTTAAATTCCTTTTTATGAAATCAAAAAAATTACTCTTTACTACATTATTGGCTTTAGGGTCAATCACAACTTACCTAACCCTGAGTTCTTCTTCGACGGCTTCTCAAGGTGTTATGGGTGCTTCTACTACTGGGTGTGGCTCATGTCATGGAAACTCAGCAAGTTCAGCCACTACCATCAATATTATGGGCATTCCTAGCACAGGTTGGGTACCTGGTACCGCTTATAATCTTACTTTAAGCATAAACAATATGTCTAAATCAAAAGCAGGTTTTGACTTAACAGTGAGTGCAGGTACTATAAGCAATGCACCAGCAGGAACCATGTTAATGGGTGGAACAGAATTGCACCATACCACACCTGGACAAGCCATTTCTGGAACAACCACTTGGGCATTTACTTGGACAGCCCCTGCTTCTGGAACTTCAGTCGATTTTAATGTTGCTGGAAATGCAGTTGATAATAATACTTTATCTTCTGGTGATCAATGGAATCAAGTAACACTACCGTTCAGTGCTGCAAGTTCAAGTAGTACTGCACCTTCTGTATCTGGAGTAGGTTCTACAGGCGTAAGCTCTTCAGGGGCTACTATCTCTGGTACAGTGAATGCAAATGGTGCAACAACAAATGTAAATGTTGAATATGGACTAACAGTATCTTATGGAAGTAGTATGGTGACAAGTCCACCTTCTGTATCAGGAACAACTGCAGCTTCAGTAAGCGCTGCATTAAGTGGTTTAGCTTCAAATACAACTTATCACTATCGTGTAAGAGCCATAAATAGCGTAGATACTACTTATAGCACAGATATGACCTTTAAAACATTGGTTGCTGCTTCTTTATCTGATATCAAACAAGCGAATTTGGATATTTATCCTAACCCAACTTCTGACTTTATGATCATTAAGGCTAAAAGTGCAATTAACCAACTTGGTGCTCAAGTATATAGCTTGAATGGCCAAGTTTGTGAAACAAGCATTACACAAGTTGCTGGTTCTGAATTTTCGATCAATACAGCTAACTTAGTTGCTGGCCACTATATTATGCATATTACCTTAGAAGGAAAAAGCTACGCATACGCTTTTACAAAAAAGTAATATTATAAATTGATGTAAAAAAGGTTGTTCGATTGAGCAACCTTTTTTTATTTCCCATACATCAATTGGACTCATTATTAATTATATTTGAGTTCAATTCATCAAGAATCCCTTTAATTTTTGGTTCATTCATAAAGATTATTTGAATAACTTTACGAGCTGTTTTAACATCAATCAATTTAAATTATTATAGAACATGAAACATATCATTCTTATATTATTCATGAGCATACAAATTCAAAGTTTTGCGGGGGGCAATGATTTTGGACTTACTTCTACCTTAGGCCCAACGAAAAAGAAAACAGGAGGTATTGATAAAAAAAGAATACTTGTTGGACCCGGCATTGGTTTTGGTGCAGGGTTTCGTGCCTTTTCATTTAACCTTTCTCCTTCAGTGGCCTATGCATTGACAGATAATTTTCATATGGGAATTACTTTAGGGTTTAATTACTACCAACAGGCTGTAGATTATAGCAATTATCTGACGGGTGCAAAGGAAACTTATAAATTTAAAATTCCAGCCTACTCTGCGAGTGTATTTGCTAGATATTTAATTTCAAACTTTTTAGTGCTAGGTGTAGAGCCAGAAATCAACAATACTAAATTCATTAGTAATAACTTTACTTATAATACTACTACAGGTAAAATCATTGAAGACTCTAGAAGAATTACTATCCCTTCATTTTTAATTGGGGGCGGCTATTCGCAAAGGTTTAGTAAATATGGATATTCCTATTTAATGGTCATGTATGACATAGTACAAAACCCTAATGCGAGATATTATCAAACACTAGATTTCAGGGCGGGTATTATGCTTTCTCTATGGAATTAACTGAAGTTTGTTTTACACTTCAAAAATTACACTAGCTAACGTTCTAGTTTTATTTGTCTACCATTTACTGATTAATTCCATGCAAGATGGATTCAGTGTATATTAGCATATCAATTTTAAAATAAAGAAGATAATCAGGCATTATGATTGAAAAGAAATGGGCGTTAAAAAAGGTAGATGAGGAAAAAGTAAAATCTTTACAGCAAAGTTTAAATATTCATCCTGCTCTTTGCAAGTTATTGGTTGAAAGGCAAATAGAAAGTTTTGAAGAAGCTAAAGCTTTTTTCAGAACTACCCCAGAACAATTACATTCTCCATTTCTTATGAAAGGAATGAGTTTAGCCATAGAACGAATTCATCGAGCCATTGAACACGAAGAAAAAATACTTATTTATGGAGATTATGATGTTGACGGAACTACCGCAGTGGCAGTTGTATTTAATTATTTCAAAACTATCTATGGTAATATAGAATTTTATATTCCGCATCGTTTCACAGAAGGGTATGGTCTTTCATGGCAAGGTGTACAATTTGCAATTCAAGAAAATTTTTCATTAATCATTACCCTCGATTGTGGAATAAAATCTAATGAATTAATTCAAAAAGCTTCTGAACAGGATATTGATGTGATTGTTTGCGATCATCATTTACCAGGCAATGAACTTCCTCCAGCTTTTGCTATCTTAAATCCTAAGCAAGCAGATTGCCCCTATCCTTTTAAAGAGCTATGCGGTTGTGGAATTGGATATAAATTAATTACAGCCTATGCACAACAATATAAATCAAATGTAGAAGGAGTTAATCAATTTCTTGATTTAGTTGCTACAGCTATTGCTGCTGATATAGTTCCTATTAATGGAGAAAACAGAACACTTTGTGTATTAGGTTTAGAGAAAGCGAATGCACAACCATCGATTCCATTACAAGCCTTAAGGCAAATTAGCGAACTTAAAAAAGAATTTACTATAACTGACTTAGTTTTTATTATTGCTCCCAGAGTCAATGCCGCTGGCAGAATGGATGATGCAAGAAAAGCTGTTGAACTTTTTATTGCCAAAGATCGTATTGAAGCAGCCTCCTTAGCCAACTTATTGCAAGAGAATAACAATGATAGAAAAGATGTTGATCGAAGCACTACCCTAGAAGCACTTCAGATAATAGAAGAAAACACCCAGTATAGTATTAATAGATCTACCATTGTATATAAATCTGATTGGCACAAAGGTGTGGTTGGTATTGTAGCTTCAAGGCTGATTGAACATCACTATAAACCAACTATTGTATTAACTTCCTCTAATGGTAAAATAACTGGATCCGCCCGTTCGATAAAAGGATTTAATATGTTTGAAGGCTTAAATCAATGTGCAGATTTTCTAGAGAACTATGGAGGTCATTATTTTGCTGCCGGACTTACTTTAAAAGAAGAAAACTTACTTCCATTTATGTCAAAGTTTGACGAAGTAGTTACGTCAACAGTGCCTGAACATTTTTTTACTCCTGAAATTGAGATTGATGCAGAAATCAAATTAGTAGATATTCAGGATAAATTTATTACTATTCTCGATCAATTTGCTCCACATGGCCCTGAAAATATGAAACCTATATTTTTTACCAAAGGTGTCATGGATTATAAAGGTTTAACCACCATCGTTAAAGAAAAGCATATTCGTTTTGTGTTATTTCAACAATCTAGTAGAACAATAAATGGTATTGGCTTCAATTTAGCCCACAAAATGGATTTAGTCAAAAGCAAAAGTTCGTTTGACATTTTATATCATATTGAAGAGAATGATTGGAATGGACAAAAATCTATTCAGTTAAAAATTATAGATATTCGATAATAATCATTAAAAAAGGGGCTTTCATAAATTTATGAAAGCCCCTTTTTTAATTTATACACTCCTTATTCAACCACCACTCTGCGAACAAAGTTTCCTTTACTCGTGGCAATTTTGATCATATAAGTTCCTTTGGCAAGAGCTGACATATCAAATTCTGCTACAAAATTTCCTTTGTCTGCATTCATTTCTCTTTCTTCAATAATTGTACCTGTCATCGCTAATACAGTCATCTTTAATTTGATAGACTCGTTTGCTTTCAGTCCTACATATACAATACCAGAAGTTGGATTTGGATAAACTCCAATTTGTTGAATAGCCTCATTATTTTCTATACTTGTAGGAAATATTGGTTTTAATTTAAACCTTACTAAATAGTCTTCAGTCTCACCTGAAACATAAGTTCCTACTCCATTGTCAGAAGCAGCGTTTGGACTTACATCATTGTTAAGTACTATTCTTAATCCTGTTCCTACATTCAGTGCAGGAGAAGGAGGTGTTAATATCTCAGTATTCAGATAGAAATTATTAAGATCAGCAATTCCGCTAAAAACTCTTTCATTAGGTATATCATATACTTGATTGTTATTATAATCTATGAAGATTGTCACTTTTGCATCTGCATGATAAGCTCTTCTTATGATATGGAAAATAGAAAGCTTATAGGTGCTATCTGCATATAAATCCATTACCCCAGAACCTGTATAATCTGTTCTTCGTTTGATGGCCATTGGATTATTTAAATGTGGACCACCTGTAATATAAGTAAAGATATTATTATTAGTTGCAGGATCTGCTACAATGAAGGCGCCAATATCACTTGAATCTAATAATCCACCCACCGCTTGGCTATTTCCATAACATGCAAATGGAGGGCTCATACTTACCTTCACGATATTAGAATATCCATTTGAGGTCCCATTGCAAGTTGTTCTAAATCTGAACCATGTATCCGAATTTACAGTGAATGTTAAAGTATCTAACACAGCCCCAGGCACATCAGAATAATTAACTCCATCTGTTGAATATTGCCAGTTAAATGTTAGGCCGTTAAATGTTACATCATGGCCTACATCTTCTAAAAATACAGAGTATCCTGGGCAGGTAAGTGTGTCACTAATTGTTATTGTTCCAGCATTAGGTGGTGTTGCGCAAGGAGGTAAAGAAATATTAACTATATAATTTTCAGTTTCCCCATCAAAGTAACTACTACAAGGGTCTACAGAACTAGCTGTACCAAACACTTCATACACAACGCGCATACCAGTTAAACCAAATGATGCAGAAGATGGTACAGTAAAATTACTTCCCATTTGGTTATTTGGACTATTTACAAAGCCTCCACACGCTTGTTCAGAAATTGGATCATATACTCCATCTCG
This sequence comes from uncultured Bifidobacterium sp., assembly GCA_964609875.1. Lineage (GTDB taxonomy): Bacteria > Bacteroidota > Bacteroidia > Chitinophagales > Chitinophagaceae > OLB11. The sequence goes on along the minus strand of CAZSUF010000134.1, from coordinate 2,594 downwards.
ATTGTAATCAATGTAAATTTTTGAATACCCATTACTAAACCAAGCAAATTGAGAAAATGCAGTTACAAAACCTGAGTAAGAAGAATCTCTATAAATTTCAGTTGGGGTTAAATTATAAAAATTTGTATAAAAATTTAGTGAGCTTGGATTTGAAAGCAATGGTGTTGCAATGCCATTATTAAGGATTGCTGTATTTTGTGCATCGTATAGTGTTACATTACCGATGTTTTGCGGAGTTGATAATGAGGTTGATTGAGAATTGCAATAGCAATAATAAAACGTTGCTAAATCTATTAACCATGGTGCTGTTGTATCACTAAGTCCGCTTGCTGGGCAATTTACAATACAACGGAAATAAGTTGGCGCTGCAATTTGCGTATTCACAAATGGCGCTGAGGTTACATTGACAAAAGTCCAAGGACCAGTCGCAGAAGGGGCACTTTCCCAAGTATATACAAGCCCACCTGCAAGAACATTATTCATCAAATAAAGATTAAAAGGCACATTCGCACAAGGAGTTGTAGGTTGAATATCTCCTGCAACTGGGTTTCCAGTACAAGGAGATAATACCATAATGTTATCCAAAGCAATATCAGAATCAAAATTAAAATCTCCGTGTGCTATAAATCGAATCACAGTATTAGGCGCATTCGATATTATTGGTAAGGAAAAATTTTGCCAAGTGCTTGAGTTATTAAAATTTCCTTGGGGTGCAAATGTAAATCCGCCATCTGTAGAAATTTGTACTTCTAAATAATCAAAACCTCCACCTAAAGAGTTGTCATTGAAATAATCAAAAAACAAAGTTTTTGTGCCGATTTGTTGACTGCAATCCACAAACAAATCTAAGTTACCAGTCAGGTTGGTAAAATATGAGTGAAATCTTGCAGAATAATTCCCAGAAGAAGAAGCAGGAATATAATTACCGCCTGTAGGCGTAGTCCAACTCGCTGTAGTACCTTCATCGTTTCTACGCCAAGATTGAACCCCTGTGCTTGGAGAATTTAACCAATGTGAATCATCTGGAACATCTTTGGTGGCGCAATAATCTGCCCAACTTTCAAAATCTTGGCTATAAGGTAAAGTCGCATAAGTTGGTCCTGTGATATTTACAGTAGTAACTGAAGATGTATCAGATGCCCCACTATTTGTACAAATAATATACATTCTGTACATTGTTGTCGTATTCAAAGATGGAGTTTGATAGGTAGGTTGTGTTGAACCAAAACCACCCACTGCATTTATCCATGTGGCTCCTCCATTATTAGATTGTTGCCATTGATAGGTTAACCCACCGGCTAAAGTAAATCCTACTGCATTTAAATTGACAGTTTGACCTGCACAAAATGTTGGATTTAAAGGCGCCACAGAACCTGCAACTGGATTACCCGCACATGGTGTTAGAGGAATAATCACAATATCATATTCTTCCACTTCGCCAAATGTTTCGGCACTACAAGGGTCAATCGGGGCACCCACAAAAACTTCACGTACTCTCATTCTTGTTATACCTGGAATTGCAGTAACAGGTGGAGTAAAGTTAATGGTAGCCGTTGCAGGGAAAGCTGCATTGATGGTTACTTCACCTAATTTTTCAGAGGCATCATAGACTAAGTTTTGATCATAATCAATCCAGGCAGCTATAACATTGCCACTTGAATATGTGCCTGGTGCTACAGTTAAGGTATAAGGATTAGTTGGCAACAAACTTGTACTTTGTCCGGCATAATATGTAAAATTAGGAGCTGGCGCACCTAAGGTAACATTATTAATGCTCCCTAAGGATACTTGCCCTATATAATCTCCGGAAGTTGTACCTATTGAATAGGAGGCTGTGCAGTATTGCGCCCAAGAATTGAACTGTAAAAAAATTGCACACAAAACAAGTTGAAGTATTTTTTTATACATAATTAGGTGAAATAGGAATTAAAGAAAATTAATTAGCTAGTAAAAGTAAAAAAAAAGCCTGAACTATTTCGTTCAGGCTTTATATAATTTAATTTTTAATGTATTATTCAGAAACTACATTAAAATCAATTTCGATTACATTTGTATTTCCGAAATCAATATTGGCTTTATAGGTGCCAATTTCCTTAACTTCTTCAATAATTGTAATTCTTTTTCTGTCAATTTCATATCCTTTTTGTTCGCGAATTGCTCTTGCAATTTGGATTGGGGTTACAGAACCAAAGATTTTTCCAGATGTTCCTGTTTTTGCTCCTATGGTTACAGCACTTGCTTTAAGTACTTCAGAAACCTTGGCAATTTCGCTAAGCAATCCAGCTTCTTTCTTTTGTTTTACTTTTTCTTTTTCTGCTGCAATCTTCAAATTAGATGAAGAAGCTTCGATGGCAAATTTTTGTGGAATCAGGAAATTGCGCGCATAACCTGGTTTGACGTTAACTACTTCATGAGCAGCGCCTAAATTATCCATATCTTTTACTAATATTACTTGCATGTTGTTTTTACTTTAAAAGGTCAGTAACGAATGGTAAAATAGCCATTTGACGTGCTTTTTTCACAGCAGTAGCCACTTTACGTTGAAATTTCATTGAATTGCCGGTAATGCGGCGTGGTAACAATCTTCCTTGATC
>CAZSUF010000133.1:0-10095 GCA_964609875.1 uncultured Bifidobacterium sp. | reverse complement strand
CTACAGCGAGTCCAAATGTAACAACGACTTATACCGTGACTGTAACTGGTAGCAACGGTTGTACTGCAACCGATGTAGTTGTTGTGAATGTAAATACAACTTTACCAACAGTAAATGCGGGTCCTGATAAGAATTTAAATTGCACCACCACTTCTGCTACCATTGGTACAACAGCGGTTGTTGGCAATACTTATTCATGGTCACCTTCTGCTGGATTAAGTTCAACCACGATTGCACAACCTACAGCAAGTCCAAGTACGAATACCGTGTATACTGTAACTGTGACAGGAAGCAATGGATGTACAGCAACAGATATTGTAACAGTGAATGTGAATACAACTTTACCAACTGCGAATGCTGGTCCTGATAAGAACTTAGATTGTACAACAACTTCTTCTACGATCGGAACAACATCTTTAGCAGGGAATACTTATTCATGGTCACCATCTGCTGGTTTAAGTTCAACTACCATTGCACAACCTATAGCTAGTCCAAGTGTAACATCAACCTACACTGTAACAGTCACTGGCAGTAATGGTTGTACTGCAACAGATGTAGTTGTGGTGAATGTAAATACAACTTTACCTACTGTTGATGCTGGTTTAGATAAGAATTTAAATTGTACAACAACATCAACTACGATTGGCACAACAGCTGTTGTAGGGAATACATATTCATGGTCGCCCTCTACAGCTTTAAGTTCAACAACGATAGCACAACCTACAGCGAGTCCAAATGTAACAACGACTTATACCGTGACTGTAACTGGTAGCAATGGATGTACTGCAACCGATGTTGTTGTAGTGAATGTAAATACAACTTTACCGACAGTGGATGCGGGTCCTGATAAAACAGTCTGCTCAAGTACAAGTGTCACAATAGGAACAGTAGCAGTTATTGGAAATTCCTATAGTTGGACACCGTCAGCAGGTTTAAGTTCAACGACTATTGCACAGCCAATTGCAAATCCTTTAATAAATACTTCCTATATGGTTACCGTTACTGGGGCCAATGGATGTACAGCTACTGATGTTGTAGTTGTTAACTTTAAAGAAGGTTCAGTTGGAAACTATGTATGGATGGATAGTAATGGAGATGGTTTGAATAATGAAGCAGCAAGTAATGGAATTAATGGATTGCAAGTTGAACTTTGGAAAACAAGTGATTTGATACAAGGGAATAATGATGATCAAATGATTCTTACCACAACAACTGCGAATAATTTAGGTAACCCTGGTTATTATAATTTTAAAATATGTGATGATGGAGATTACTATGTAAAGTTTCCATTGAGTAGTGGAGGCAATGATAAAATTACTTTACAAACTTCTACTGCAGGTATAGATCAGAATTCAGATGCAAGTATCAACGCTGGAATTTCACCTATTTTTAATATTAATACTAGTTCAACTGGAATCGCGAAAGATAATCCAACTATTGACGCAGGATATGTGCCTCTAATCTCTTTAGGAAATTTAGTTTGGAAAGATGTAAATCGTAATGGTATTAGAGATAATGGAGAAGTTGGTATTCGTGAGGCTACTGTAAATTTATACATGGATGCGAATGGTGATGGATCACCTGATGGTCCGGTTATTAGTTCGGTTCAAACAGACCTAAACGGATTGTATGTGTTCAATGGCTTGTATCCTGGTAAATATATTGTAGGTGTAGTTCCTCCAATAGTGATAGGTGGAGGTTCTTATACAAGCAGTATTACTGGTCAAGAATTAAATCCTAATAATGATGTGGATAATAATGATAATGGAATTACTACAATTTCTGGCGAAACGCGAAGTGGAACAATTAATTTAAATGCAAATGCAGAACCATTAGGTGAAACACCAAACAATGCTGCTTTAGGTGTAGCTGATGCAAACACGAACTTAACTGTAGACTTTGGCTTCTTCTTATGTCCTGCTAATTTCACATTTACTCCTCAATATGTATGTCCTGGTACAACGTTTGATTTAACATCTATTGAGCCAGCGAATTATACGGGTGGTGTATGGACATTAAATGGTAATGCGGTAACATCTACTTCAGTAACAACTGGAACTTATGTGTATACGTTTACAGATGGAGATTGTATTGCAACTGGCACTGTAACCTTAAGTACTCAAGTACCTGATTACAAACCAACGATTACGATCACGCCAAGTGCGATCACAGGAATTTCAACAGTTCGTGCCATTATTAAGATTGAAGAATTGTTGAACAGAAATTCTTGTACACCTATCTATGTATTGGTTCCGCGTTTAGTACCACGTTATACATTCACTTATGAGCCAACTGCTACGAGTATTTTAGGAGCAGCTGTGAATAATGCTGATTGGCAATATTTCGATTCAAATCCTAATTTCTATATCTGGAAGTATGTAGGTAATGCTACTTTCCCTGCTGGCGGAGTTTCAAGATTTGGTTATGCTGGTCCATATGATCCAACGAATACTGATGGTGAAACAACATTCACTGTACAGATCTTCCAAGGAAGTGGTGGAGAAACAAACCAAACTAATAATACTGATGCGGACGTGTTAATCTACTTCCGTTAAACAAAAAGTCAATAAATAATACTACACATTAAAAAAATAGTCATGAAAAAATTAAGTTTATTCTTCGCCTCGATGTTGTTTATGCTTGTAGCTCAGGCCCAAACGCCCTACAATCCATTTACCCAAAACATCCATTTTGAACCAGAACCAACAGCGTTTGGTTTTGAGTGTGGCACTGTACAAACAGTTGCGTTCACCCAAGGTTTAACGACCATTGATAACGCAAACAATTGGCAAAATGCGCCTTTGGAAGTAACTGTATGTTTGACAGGTTTTACCTTCAATACAGCTAATCCTAATATGGTAAGTGGCTCTTATGCGAGTTATTTTACCTGGACCATTGATGCAAATTTTCCAAATTGTATTCAAGGTGTACAGAACCAACCTTTATTAGGAACTGGATCAGACATATTTAATCCAAATCCTGAAGCTTCTGGCCCTATTAAGTTTTCATTATTGGTACCTGAAACAGCAGCGCCAGGAACTATCTTGGCAGTGAATGTAAACTTACAAGTTCCAGGATATATGTCTCAGTTCAATGATCCTGCAGATGATAATGAGTCTACACAAACTCAAACTTACTGCGCGATTAAAATCAAAGGGAATGTATTTTACGATACCACTTTAGTTGATAATACAGTAAATGGTAAAGCGTTTAATGATCCTAATGACACCTTAGTGTATGCTCATTTAGTAGATCCTACTGGCAATGTAATAGCGATCGCCGAAGTAGCACCTAATGGTACTTATGAGTTTCCAAACGTTACGCCTAATACAACTTACTCAGTGGTATTGAGTATGGAGCAAGGCTCAGTAGGTTCACAGCCTCCTGCACCAAGTTTACCACAAAGCTGGATATTTGTCAATGAAGATTGTTGCGATAGAATCGGCACTGATAATTTACCGAATGGTATAACTACTGTGGTCGTAGGAAATTCAACCGTATTGAATGTAAACTTTGGCATATTTAGTCCAACGCCAACGCCTGTGAGTTTAACTTACTTCTTTGTGAATGAGCAAAAGTGTAAGGCCTTATTAACTTGGGCAACAGCACAGGAATCAAATAGTGATCGTGTAGAGATTTTACGCAGAGAAGGAGAGTTTGGCACATTTAGCAAAATTGCTACGATCAAAACTTCTGGCAATAGCAACCAAACCCAAGTGTATAGCTATGTAGATGAGAGTGTAAAGACTGATGGTACAAATTATCAATATCAATTACGTTTTGTGGATTTTGATGGTAAGTTAACGAATTCAGAAGTTCGTACGATGACGATCAATTGTGCTGGTAGCGATGCGTCGATTGTAAATATTTTTCCTAATCCATCATCAGGCGATTTGAATGTATTGTATGTAACAGAAAGTGAGAACACAGAATTAGTGGTGAATATTGTAGATCTAGCAGGTCGCACATTAACAAGCAAGACAACTGCTTTAAGCAATGGAACAACCTTAATCAAGATGGATGTGAGTTCATTTGCAAAAGGGACTTACATGTTACGTTACAACGAGGTGGATGGTGTAAATCACGGGTCTATTAAGTTTATCAAAGAATAATTCATGTAACAACATGCCAAACAAATTAAATCAAACAAGTAACTAATTAAATGACCTATCAGAAACTCTGATAGGTCATTTATGTTTAAATAAATAAAATAAACTAACTAAACTAAATCAACTTATAAGATAGAGAATCGTTATCATAAATAACCTACACTTTGTGGCCTTAAAGAATTTAGCACCATGCCATTTTCTTTTCATATTAAACCAAAAACAACCGTTATGATAAACAGATTCTACCTTTTAGTGATTGCACTAATTTCGTTTTTTACCTATTCTGCTCAAAGTCAGAATATTCAAATTGAAGGAAAAGTATTTAATGATTTAACACCATTGGACGGTGAAGTGAATGGAATCAGTTTGGCAACCACAGATTCATTTTTCATTCATGTAACCAATAATTTTGGATTGACAGTTTCTGTTCAAAAGGTACAGGCAAATGGTGATTTTGTATTGAGCAATATTGTACCCAATACGAATTACACTTTAGTATTAGCAGGTGTCAAAGGAGCTTTGGGTGTTCCTGCGCCAACTTATATGCCATCGAATTGGGCCTTCAGTGGTGAAGATTGTTGTGATGGAATGGGTAACGATGGCATTCTTGATGGAAAACTCGCTGTAAATACCGGGAATAACAATATCACTTTGGCAAATTTTGGTATTCAAGAATTGCTTTCAATTGGAAATTTAGTCTGGCATGATTTAAATAGCAATGGGCTTAAAGATTCCAACGAACCTGGTATACAAGGCGCTAATCTGAAAGTGTATAAAGATGCAGATCTTAATGGATTTCCTGATGCTGGAGCTATCATGTCTACAAATTCGGACGCAACAGGTTACTATTCAATAAATGGTTTGTATGCAGGAGATTATATAGTGGGAGTTACACCACCAGCAACAATAGGAAACCATCCTTATGTTAGTGTGACCATCAATGAAGAAACAAATCCAAATTCAGATCAAGATAATAATGATAATGGGATCATTGAAAACTTAGGTGAATTCTATTCTGGAACCATACATCTCTCCTTACATGATGAACCTTTAGGAGAGGTACCAAATTTTGCCACGGCCATAGATGAAAATGCAAATCTTACGATAGATTTTGGATTTTATCAAGAAGTGAGTATTTCGGGGACCTTATTCAACGACCAAGATGGACCTACAATTCTTGATGGAATTAGTACGGGTATTTTAGGCACCATAGAAATGTATATTCATGTAGTTAACCAAAATGGCATGGTGGTGAGTTCTGATACAATTGATGCTGCAGGAAATTATAGCCTTACCAATATTACTCCGAATCAAAATTATCAACTTAGGTTGAATACCAATTTGGTGCAACCTGGCAATACAGCCTTACCACCTAATAAACCATTTGGTTGGGCTTTTGCTGGTGAAGATTGTTGCGATCAAGTGGGTAATGATGGCAATGTCAATGGAAGAATAGATGTCCAAGTTGGTATAAATGATATACAACATGTAAATTTTGCAGTCAGACAACCTTTTAGTTTAGGTAATTTAGTATGGGAAGATAAAAACAGAAACGGATTGAAGGATGCTTCAGAATTAGGCATAGAAAATGCAATGGTTTTGTTGTACGAAGATGCCAACGGAAACAATCAACCTGATGGACCAGCCATCAATGCAGTTTTTACTGATGTGGATGGCATATACCATTTCTATAATTTATATGAGGGTAATTATATGATAGGCGTTGTGCCTCCAACGCCAGCAGTTGGAAATCCTTTTATCAGTAGTAAAGTCAATGAGTTCAATCCAAACTTAAATATTGATGACAATGATAATGGCATGATAGAAGTAAATGGAGAAATAAGAACTAATAAAATAACCCTATCTAATGACGAACCTTTAGGAGAACTACCTTTAGATCCTACAGTAAGAGATGCAAATTCGAACTACACACTTGACATTGGATTATATCAACCTATTAATTTGATAGGGAATATTTTCTTAGATACTAATGGACCTGTAAATGTGGATGGAACAAGTATTGGAGTGGCAGATGGTAATCCCTTGTATATTAATTTGGTAAATGCTCAAGGACTTAGTTTAAATGCAGATGTTGTTCAATCAAATGGTTCGTATATTGTTAAAGATGTACCTCCCAATATCACGGCTAAATTAAATTTAAGCACCACGCTAGGTGTTGCAGGCAATGTGGCTCCTGTAGCCAATGTGCCTTGGGGGTGGATCAATGTATCTGAAGATTGCTGCGACCTGAACGGAAACGATGGAAACACAAATGGTGAATTAGATTTAACTATTGCTGAGTCTGATGTGGTGAATTTAAATTTTGGTATCCGTCAAATGATGAGTATCGGAAATTTAGTATGGAATGATTTCCATCGAAATGGGTATAAAGATAGTACTGAAGTCGGCATTGTCGGAGCTCAAGTATTTCTTTATAAAGATGATAATGCTGATCAATTACCTGATAGCCTAGCCTTACAAACAACTACAACAACACTGACTGGAAATTATATATTTAATGGATTGATTCCGGGTAATTATTTGGTGGGTGCGATTCCTCCAACCCCTTCGAGCGGTAATGCCTATATAAGTTCAACGATAGGTCAAGAACTTAATCCAAATTTAGATCTAGATCAGAATGATAATGGTGTTATTCAAACGAACACTGAAACTAGAAGCGGTACGATTACCTTGAGCATTGGAGATGAACCACTAGGAGAATTTCCAAATAATGCGACTTCAACAGACCCTACAGCAAACTTAACGATTGATTTTGGTTTCTATCAACCTGTGAATATGACGGGGAATGTTATGTATGATATCACAGGTCCAGCACAAGTAAATGGTACTCCAACAAATGCCGCAGGTACATCACCTTTATATATAAACTTAGTAGTTGGTACACAAGTTGTAGCTAGTACAAATATTCAAGCGAATGGGATATTTTCTTTTTCAGATGTAGCAAGAAATACTCAATACAAAGTTTTATTAAGCCAGAATCAAGGTGTGGTTGGAGCCATTGCGCCTGCCACACAACTGCCACAAGGATGGGCCTATGTGGCAGAAGATTGTTGTGACGGCATGGGCAATGATGGAAATCCAAATGGGGCCATTCTTTCTTTTATGTCTAACTCAAATGTTGCACAATTAAATTTTGGTATCAGAGATGTGTATAGCCTTGGTAATACTGTATGGAAAGATTTGAACCAAAATGGATTGAAAGATATCAATGAGGGTGGACTTGCTTCATGTAGTGTAAAACTATATGCTGACGATAATACAGATGGTAGCCCTGATGGAGCTGCCTTACTCACCACAATAACGAATGCAACAGGATTATATGTGTTTAATAATTTATATAGTGGAAATTATATAATTGGAGTCACACCACCAGCTCCTGCTGTAGGAAATAATTATGTGAGTTCTGTGGTTGGACAAGAATCAAATCCAAACAATGATATAGATCAAAACGATAATGGCATACAAACTATTTCTGGAGAAACTTTTAGCGGAACCATACTATTAGACGGAGGCACTGAGCCACTTGGAGAAGTAGCTAATAATGCCACAGCTGTAGATGCTTATGCTAACCTATCTATTGACTTTGGGTTTTATCAACCTATGGGATTATCTGGCAATGTGTTTGAAGATAATAATGGACCTAATACAATAGATGGTATTGGTATTGGTTCGCCAAGTGGCATCCCATTATATGCGAATTTGGTGGGTACAAATAATGTGGTAGTAGCCAGTGTGCCTGTAAACTCAAATGGCAACTATCAAATATCCACTTATATTCCTCCTGCAACTTATAACATGGTAATCAGTACAATTTTAGGTGTGATTGGAAATTCAGCACCTTTAGCACAGCTCCCTGCTGGATGGAGATTTGTGGGTGAAGATTGTTGCGACCAAACAGGCAATGATGGGAATGCCAATGGAATCACTGCTGTAACAGTTGGAGTAACAGATATTCAACAGATTAATTTTGGGATGTTTCAAGCACTCAGTTTAGGTAACATGGTTTGGCATGATCAAAATAAAAATGGTCAAAAAGAATTAACAGAATCGGGTATTCAATCGGCCACAATCAAACTTTACCAAGATGCCAATCAAGATGGAAATCCGGATGGAGCTTTTATAAAAAGCGTTCAAACCGATATCAATGGATTGTATATTTTTGAAGATCTCTATCCTGGAAATTATATAGTGGGTATAACACCACCTTCAGTGATAGGGGGCACTTGGACTAGCAGTGTGTTTGGACAAGAACTAAATCCGAATGATGATCTGGATGATAATGATAATGGTATTTCTTTAGTAGGCGGAGAAATAAGAAGTGCTACTATCACCTTAAATGCAGGCGCAGAGCCTTTAGGAGAATTACCTAATAATGCGAATGTAGATGTGTCAGATGAAAATACAAACTTGACGGTTGATGCAGGACTCTTTATTTGTCCTTCGAACTTTAGTTTCCCGACTCAATATATTTGTAATGGCACTACGCTTAATTTAACTTCAATCGAACCTCAAGATTATACAGGAGGTACTTGGACCTTGAATGGAAATACAGTGAATTCGCCCAATGCTGTAGGTATTGGAACCTATGTATACACCTATCTTCATGGAGATTGTATGGCAAGTGGTTCAGTAGTCATTGCTGCAAACATTCCGAATTATACTTCTCGAATATCCATCACACCGAACTCTACAAATGGGATCAGTAACATGCGCGTAGTGGTAAAAATCGAAGAACTTTTAAATAAGATCGATTGCAGTCCTATTTATGTGCTCATGCCAAAACTTGAACCACGATTTACCTTCACGTATAATCCAACTGCGACTAGTGTTTTAGGAGCCAATGTGAGTAATGCCAATTGGCAATTATTCAATACCAATCCAAACTTTTATATCTGGAAATATATTGGTAATGGCAATTTTCCTGCAGGAGGAAGTTCAACATTTGGTTTTGTAGGAAGTTATGATCCGAATAATACAGAAGGGAAAACCAATTTTAGTGTGCAAGTGTATCAAGGCAGTGGAGGAGAAAGCTTGACAACGGATAATGCGGATGTGGATGTGTTGCTTTATTTTAGGTAGACCTATTGATGATCATTTTAAGGGACAAATTAAATAGGATAAAGACCCATAATAAGTTTTGGTCATGTTGTCTAAATAGTTAACTTTACAAGGTGAATTTTGAACGACAAATATTTGCTTATAAAAGATATTTCTTGGACTTTTATGATAACCTTGAAGATAATGTGCAACGAAAAATTGAATGGACATTGAACCTAATAAGGCTGAAAAGACAAGTTCCTGAAAAGTATTTTAAGCACCTTGAAGGAACAAAAGGACTTTACGAAGTCAGAGTAGAGATTGGTAATAATATTTTCAGAATATTTGCATTTTTTGACGAAGGGAATTTAGTTGTATTAGGAAACGGTTTTCAAAAGAAAACACAAAAGACTCCAAAACAAGAAATAGATAAAGCATTAAAAATAAAAGCCGAATATGAAGACGAAAAATAAGAACCTAACATCATTTACCGATATCCTTGATAAGAAATATGGTAAACTTGGCTCTTCAAAAAGAAAAGAGTGGGAGCAGGAATTTGAAGCTTTTCAACTTGGGGTGTTACTTGAAGAAGCAAGGAAAACTCTTGGTATGACACAAGAACAGCTTGCAGAAAAATGTGGAACAAATAAATCATATATTTCAAGAATAGAAAATAATGCAAGTGATATCAGATTGTCAACTTTAATGAAAATAATACAAACCGGATTTGGGGGGCATTTAAAATTAACACTTCAACTCTAAATAAAGAACGAGCCGCCGACCTTGATTGTGTGGGAAAAGAAACTTTGAATGCTCTTACTGCTTCTGTTCAGAAACAGCGTATTGCAACGAATGCCTCGCGGCAACGATAGTAGCGAAAATCCCATCTCGTTCTTCAAAACGAGATGGATTGTAGCGAATAGCGTGT
>CAZSUF010000132.1:5700-10119 GCA_964609875.1 uncultured Bifidobacterium sp. | reverse complement strand
ATTTAAGCACTTTTTATAATCACAGTAAACTTACTCCCTTTGCCTAATTCACTTTCAAGTGTAATTTTTGCTTTGTGTGAATCTACAATATTTTTAACATAGGTCAGCCCCAATCCAAATCCTTTGACATTATGCAAATTACCTGTATGGGCTCTGAAAAACTTTTCATACACATTGTTTTGCGTATCCTTATCCATGCCTATTCCATTATCTTTTACACTGATTAAAATATTGCCACTCGCATTCTTGGTACTTATTGTGATCTCAGGATTTTCTTTCGAATATTTGATGGCATTATCTACTAAATTATAAATGATATTCGTAAAATGAACTTCATCGGCCATGATTAATGGATTCTCCGCTTCAAGATGAATAGTAAATTTCGCACCAATTTCTTCAATTTGTAATTGTGTATGCGAAGCCACTCTTTCAATCATTTCATGAATATTCAATTTCTTCATATTCAATTTAATTTCATCTTTTTCTAACTGCGAAGCTTGAAGTATTTTTTCCACTTGCTTATTCATTCTTCTATTCTCTTCCTTAATGATGCCACTATAATATTTTATTTGTTCAATATTATGAATTACTTTTTCATTGTTCATGGCATCGGTGGCTAATTGTATCGTAGCAATGGGCGTCTTAAATTCATGCGTCATATTATTGATGAAATCAGATTTGATTTCAGATAATTTTTTCTGACTCAGCAAGGCTTTTATGGTCAGCATGAAAGCCGCTAAAATGATCGAAGTAAATAAAGCAGCAAAAATTAATAAAGAGGCTAAATGATTTTGAAAATAATTTTCAGGCTCCAACATATACACATTCAACACTTCATTGTTGATTATATTTTCTCCATTCAAAAAAGTTTGATAGTTGTTATTCGCTTCCATAAACTCTGTCTTGTAGCCTGTACTAAACATAATTGGTAATCTTGCTTCATTGGCTATACAGAATTCAAATGTTTGTTTGATATGTTTTTTATTTAATTCATATTTAATAATTTCTTTTAATTGATAATTACTCATCACCCTCGAAGTAGGAATATAATTACTAAAAGAGAGTACAGGCGATTGAAAAATAAATCCAAGTACGTCTTTGTTTTTTTTATTATTAATGCTGTCTTTGATATTATTCAAACTCGAATAAATATCATTATCATATTGCTCTCTTTTAAGTTTCATAGCCCCACGTATCCATTCTACTTGTAAGTAAATGAGACCCAATAACGAAAGGGCTATCAATGCAATGATCAGTGGAAATACTTTTTTCACAAGGGCAAATGTAATTCCTCTACCTTAGCTTGAAGATTATTTAATAATATTTAACACACCTTCTTTTTATTTCATGTTGTTTTTTATCATTTTTTTTAGGGCGGCACACAGGCTGTCCGTTGCAAGTCCTCTTCCGATTCGGCTATGATGTGTTGGGTAATCTTTAACTTTCGTAAAGCCTCTCGGAATGCGGGCTTTCCACTGCCATCCTTGCCGCAATACATCAAAGCCTTCTTCAAAAAATTTGCTGCATATTATTCAAATAATTACTTGAAAAATACTTGATTACATGATTAATAAATGCTTAGATTTTAAAGAGTCAATGGGCACATGAAAACAACTATCTATCGAACTAACCTTTTTCAACTTCTCCACAATGTCGGCCCTATAAGGAAGTAACCCATTATTTCCTTTAAGCAACCAGATATAATCAATATTCTTTAATTCAGGGACTAAATACACGCCTTGCCTTCTATTCGCAAAAATAAAATGCTCTATCATTTTGTCTATCTCCTGCAAATAAAAGATCGGGAAATGACATCCTTTAACTTCTACATCAAAGTCATGGTTTCTCTGAAAGTCAAATTGCAGAAATGTTTGTAGTTGCCAAATAAATTTATAAGATGCTAAAGGACATACCAAGCCTAACATCAAACTATTCTCAAAAAATTCTTCTTCAAGATAAGCCTGATCCAGGATAAGTTTTTTTTGTTTACCTGTTTTTGTCATGGTTTCCAATAATGATGTTCAAAGTCAATTATTTGATCATCTTGTATTTGTAATCCTTCTGCTTCCAATAATTCTTGCATAAGTGTAGGGCTCCCAAAATGATGTTTTCCTGTAAGTAATCCATGTCGATTCACCACACGATGTGCAGGTACTTTAGGCGTGGCCTGATGACTTGCATTCATAGCCCAACCTACCATTCGTGCAGTCATGCGTGTGCCAATTTTTTCTGCAATGGCCCCATAAGAAGTCACTTTGCCTCTGGGTATTTTTCTAACTAAATCATAAATAGCCGAAATCCAATCATCTTCTCTTTTTTTTATCGCCTGGCTCATTATGTTTCGTAGTTTAAGATAACTTCTTCAATATGAACTTGAGTGCCATAAAAAACCTTGGTTGTTTTTTCAAAACTTTCTGTATACTCTGATACAAAAAATTGGTCTGGCCCTTGCCTTTTAGTATTTAATAATTTTTGAGAAAGTAAACATGCCTTCACAGCTTCGGCTACAATTTCAGTAGTATCTATAATATCAATGTTCTTTTGATAAAATTTCAAAATCTCTTTTTTAATTAAAGGATAATGAGTACATGCCAATACTAAGGCATCAATGGATTTAAACCGCCAATTACCTAAATATGAGTTCACGATGGTTTGAGAAATGCTATTATTAAAAAAACCTTCCTCTATCATGGGTGCTAATAAAGGAGTTGCCATGGTGACAATTTTCTGATTGGGTTTCGAGATACTTAATAAGGTTTGATGGGCTTTACTGGCAATTGTTGGTTTGGTGCCTATAATGCCTACCTTTTTATAATGATGCTGGCTGATAAAATTCGTAACGGGTTCTATAACCCCAATCACTTCTATTTGGCCTTTATATTTTTCTTGAAGATGAACACACGCCACGGCTGAAGCACTATTGCAGGCAATCACAATGATTTTTGCCCCTTGCGCAATTAAAAATTCCGTAATCTTTGATGAGTATTGTAAAATATGTTCAGCAGATCTTCCCCCATAGGGCATATGTTCAGTATCGCCAAAATAAATCATTCTTTCTTCAGGTAGCAGTTGGCTAATGGCCCTTGCTACAGTCAAGCCTCCAATACCCGAATCAAAAATACCTATAGGTTGCTTTTTTTTCATGCGTCACAAATATATTGAATGCATTGGAATCAGATCAAAATTTCACAAATTAGTAATATCATAAAATTATTTATATATTCGCGGGATTAATTTATCAGGCGTGATGAAGAGCACAAACATCTTGTTGATCGATAAATTTTGTCTAAATGAAAACTAAAATAAAACATGGATCCAATAATAATAACCGTGGTGGCTGCCATTGTAGCGCTGCTTATAGGGCTAATTGCCGGAAAACTAATATTTAATAAAAATACCCAGAAACTTATAGATGACGCCAACCAACAGGCAGAAAGAATAGTCAAAGATGGTCAAACTCAAGCAGAAACACTCAAAGAAAAGAAATTACTCGAAGCTAAAGAGCATTTCCTGCAATTAAAGTCTGAGCATGAAAAATCAGTGTTGCAAAGCACACAAAAAGTAGCGGAAGGCGAAAATCGCATTAAACAAAAAGAAAAAGATTTAAACGATAAAACACAGTTAGCCCAAAAGCAAATTCAAGAATACGACCAAAAAAAGGTGAATTTGGATAGGCAATTAGATATCGTAGCTAAAAAGCAAGAAGATTTATCTAAACAGCATGAAGAGCATATTAAGCGTTTAGAAAAGGTCGCAAACTTAAAAGCTGAAGATGCCAAAGCGGAATTGATTGAAGCCATAAAAAATGAAGCCAAGTCTGATGCGATGGCTCATGTGCAGGACATCATGGAAGAGGCTAAAACCAAAGCCAACAAAGAAGCTAAGAAAATTATCATTCAAACGATTCAACGTACGGCTGCTGAGCAAGCCATTGAAAATGCCATTACTGTCTTTCATCTTGAAAGTGATGACATTAAAGGTCAAATTATTGGTCGTGAAGGTAGAAACATCAGGGCATTAGAAGCTGCTACAGGTGTTGATCTAGTAGTAGATGATACGCCAGAAGCTATTATATTAAGTAGTTTTGATCCTTTGCGTCGTGAAATTGCTCGTTTGTCTTTGCAACGTTTAGTTCAAGATGGACGTATGCATCCTGCACGAATTGAAGAAGTGGTTGAAAAAACCAAAAAGCAAATTGAAGAACAAGTGATGGAAATAGGGGAGCGCACAGTTATAGAATTAGGCGTTCATGGTTTACATAAAGAATTAATCCGTATGGTAGGAAGAATGCGTTTCAGATCTTCTTATGGCCAAAATTTATTAATGCACTCTAGAGAGACCGCTAACCTTTGCGCTATTATGGCTTCTGAATTGGGTTTAAATCCTAAATTAGCCAAACGTGCCGGTTTATTGCATGAT
>CAZSUF010000132.1:719-5457 GCA_964609875.1 uncultured Bifidobacterium sp. | reverse complement strand
ATTTAGAAACCATGGCCTTAAATTATACGGGTGTTGAAAAAGCTTATGCAATTCAAGCCGGCCGTGAGTTGAGAGTGATTGTAGAAGCTGAAAAAGTAACTGACGCTGAGAGTGATAAGCTATCTTTTGAAATTGCTGAACGCATCCAAAAGGAAATGCAATATCCTGGACAAATAAAAGTCACGGTGATTCGGGAAAAAAGAGCGGTTAATATAGCTCGATAATTTTCTATAAACCCTCATGACCGTGCATCTTAGCATTTTACCGTTCAAATGAATTCATTGACTGCAATTCCAAAAAATAAATTTTAACTTTTAATTAAAAGTCATTTCAATAACCATAACTTTAACATATATTTACGACCTAATAATATTTTTACAATATGATTAAGATAATTAGACTACTCGGATTATTTTTATTGATCTCAAATTTGGCCTTTGCTCAGGCTTCACAATCTGGTGAAATTTACGGACGTGTTTTAGATGAAAAAAAGCAACCTTTAGATTTTGCTTCAGTAACCGCTTCTGAAGGTGGAATCACAAAAGGAGGTGGTAAAACTGATTTAAATGGGAATTATAAAATTAAACCATTACCTCCAGGAAAATACTCTGTAAGAATTTCTTTTGCGGGTTATCAAACCCAAGAAATCCAAAATGTAATTGTTAAAGCTGACGGAAGAACCGAAGTGGATTTCAATATGGAGAAAAAAGTACAAAGTGCTGTTAAAGGTGATTCAGGTATTGTAATCAAAACCTATAAAATTAAATTAATTGATAAAGATAATGCTGGATCTAAAGCCATTGGTCGTGAGGAAATGAGAAAATCAGCCACGAACTCAACTGGAGATTTCGCTTCATTACAAAGTGGTGCTTATCAAAAAAAGAGTGGTGATCAAGGAATTAGCATTGGTGGTGATCGTAGTTCAGGAACACTCTATGTAGTGGATGGTATTCCTATCCGTTCAGGAAGAGGATCTGTGAATTTTCCTCCAGGTACTATAGATCAACTTGAACTTATAGGAAATGGGATGTCTGCCAAGTACGGGAATGCCACAGGTGGTATTGTGGGTATCACTTTAAGAGGTATTCAAAGAAAATTTGGAGGTAGTTTGCAAATGCAACGTTCTGTAGAAGGATTTAATAACAATCTTGTGTCTCTTGATTTAGCCGGTCCTTTATTAAGTGTGAAGAAAGGAACAGTGAAGAGACCTATACTTGGATTCTCATTAAATGCTTCATATAATTATGATAAAGATGGTAATCCAAATTTTGATAAGAACTATCGTGTAAAACCAGAGGTGCTAAAAAGAATTCAAGCGAATCCATTAATTGGTAATCCTTCTGGAGCAGGGAATTTCGTTCGTGCAGCTGAAACTTTAACTGCAGCAGATTTCGAACAAGTTAAAAATAAAGAAAATGCATCAGGTTGGGGAACTAACTTCAACTTAAAATTAGATTACCAACCTTCGGAAAATGTGGCAATTACTGAAGCAAATACTAATACTTCAAGTTTATCTAATAGAAGTTTTTTACGTTTAACTCAAAAATTAGGTAAATCAAGTGCTCAAACAAAAATTGACGATAAAAAATCTCCTGTAACGAATGCCTACTACGCCATTCAATTTATCTATCAAAAAGATAAATCAGATAGCTATAATCCTAACCATGGGAAAAATATTTTTGATTACAACTATATTGGAAAGTTTAAAACACATCGTAGTCCTTTCTATTTTAAAGATACTACATTGGGTGGTTATGAAGGAATTGAATATCAAGGTGATTTTGTAGATTCTACAACCTTTACTCCAGGTGGTAAAAATCCTATCATGGAAAATTATACCAAAGCCATATTTGCAGATGATCGTTTCTTTGTTCAAACTATCAATGATGTCTCAGCGTATAATGCCTTAATTAATGGGGCAGGGCCAACCTCAACATACGGAGGACTTTTTTCTGGAGTGGGTGCTCAACCTGGAAGCTATTCTTATAATGATGCCGATCAAGTGAATGTAAATTTAGAAGCTTCTTTTGATATCGAACAAGGGGCAAATAATCCTAAATTAAAAGATAAAATAACCCATAATATTCAATTTGGTTTAAGCTATGAGCAAAGAACTTCTCGATCTTATGCCTTAGGGAATTTGTGGAATGTAATGAGATTAAATACCAACCGTCAAATTGCGAATTTAGATAAAAGTAATCCTCAGTTTTGGATAGGTGGACAAAAATATTCTGTTGAAGATTTAAGAAATGGAACTATTCAAATGAGTCCTTTTGATACCATTAAGTATGATCGTTTATATGTTGGAAATGATCAGTCTAGATTTGATAAGGAGTTGCGTAAATCTTTGTATGGTTCAGAAACTAATTTGAGTCTTATCGATATTGATAATCTTGATCCTAAATCATTCAATCTAGAGATGTTCTCTGCAGACGATCTTTTCAATGATGGAAATGACGCGGTAAGTTATTTCGGATACGATTATTTAGGTAAAAAATTAAGTAAGCAACCTAGCTTTAATGATTTCTGGACTAAAAAAGATGCAAGAGGAGATTACGAAAGACCTGTCGGTGCATTCAGACCTATATACATGGCTGGTTATATTCTTGATAAATTTTCTTACAAAGATTTAAGTTTTAATATTGGTTTACGTGTAGATAGATATGATGCCAATCAAAAAGTATTGAAAGATCCTTACTCTTTATATGGGGTAAGAAAAATTGGTGACCTGAAATCTACCGACAAATTTAATTTGCCAACTGACAAAACAGACAATGATAAGGTAGCACCTTTGCCTTCTAATTTTGATAAGGATTATGTCATGTATGTAGATAACAATCAATCAGGTACACCTACTATTGTAGGTTATCGTAAAGGGGATGTTTGGTATGATCCATTTGGAAAAGAAATTGCAGATCCAACTATCTTATCTGGTTTATATGGTGGTGGACAACCGATACAACCTTGGTTAGTGAATAAAACAGATAGTATCAAGAGTAAAACATTTAACCCAAATAATTCATTTCAAGATTATAAACCACAAGTTGTATTGTCGCCAAGGATTAAATTCTCATTTCCTATTTCCGATGCAGCCTTGTTTTATGGTAACTATGATGTAGTGGCTCAACAACCTAGTTCTAATAGTTTTGCTACGCCAGATGATTATTATTATTTAGCTGAGCGTCAAGCTGGAATCAATAACGCCAACCTTCAAATGGAAAAAGGGGTAAACTATTCACTAGGTTACCAACAGAAATTATCTAAATCGTCTGCTTTAACTATTGAAGCTTCTTATCGTGAAAGAAGAAATCAAATTCAAATTCAACGATTTACCTTGGCATATCCAATCTCTTATGTTTCTACAGGAAATAGAGATTTCTCATCCACAAAACAATTAACAGTTAGATTTGATTTCAGAAGAAGTGGGCCTTTAAAATTAAATATCGATTACACCCTTCAATTTGCTGAGGGAACTGGTTCAAATTCAACTTCTCAACAATTTTTACTTGCTTCTGGCCAACCGAACTTAAGAACTGTATTCCCATTAGATGTAGATTCTCGTCATAATTTAAATTTAAGAATTGACTATCGATATGAAGGAGATAATCTTGGACCAAAAATTGGTAAATATCATCCTTTCCAAGATGCAGGTATCAACTTCATTGTGCGTACTAGAAGTGGAGAACCTTATACACGTGCTGCTTTAGCTACACCTTTAGTAGGAGGAGATTTCAATAGTACACCTATTGTTGGTACTGTAAATGGGTCTCGTTTACCTTGGAATTCTGAATTAGGTTTACGTGTAGATAAAGCTGTAAGAGTGATGAATGTAAAAGCTAAATCTAATAAAGATGGAATAGTTACAAGACAAGCTAAACCAATTTACGTAAATTTATATTGCTTAATCAACAATCTATTAAATCAACGTAATACCTTAGGTGTTTATGGATATACAGGTGTTGGTACTGATGACGGGTATTTAAATTCACCTCAAGGTCAACAATTCTTAAGCAGACAACAATTTAAACAATCTTACACAGATATTTATAATATGAGATTATTAAATCCAGGAAACTTCAACAATCCTAGAAGAATCTTCTTTGGTTTAACATTCGATTTTTAAAATTAATTGACTTAAATAAATTTGATATAATATCATGATTATGAAAAGAATCTTTTTAACCCTTTTAACAATCCAAGGATTGTATTTAACCTCAAATGCTTTGCCAAATATTGGGCAAAAGCCTTCACAAGGGTTGCATAAAACAGCTGCAGGTTGTAATGCCACTACAGCCACCATTGACCTCGATATCAATAATGTACGAGCCCGGTTGATGAATGGAGGTGATATGTGGTGGGATATTCCTACAGGAACTGCACAATATGAAGTGCCTAAAACCAGCGGCAAGAATTCTTTATTTGCTGGTTCAGTATGGATTGGAGGAAAAGATAGCTCAACAGGTGAATTGAAAGTTGCCGCACAAACTTATCGTCAAAATGGTAATGACTTCTGGTCTGGGCCTTTAGCTCAAGATGGTAGTATCGATTTCCAAACTTGTGCAGATTGGGATAGATTTTGGAAAATTAATGCTTCTGATGTAAATAAATTTAGAGGTATTTATGCAGGAACTTCTGATCCTACAGTAATAGAAAACAAAATCGAAGCAAATCAAGGTTTAGTTTCCGATATCATTAAAGAATGGCCTGCTAAAGGTAACCAAGAAATTAAAACTTCAGG
>CAZSUF010000132.1:0-709 GCA_964609875.1 uncultured Bifidobacterium sp. | reverse complement strand
CGTTATGACGAATTATCCAACACGTGATATGGCGCCATTTGTTGATGTGGATGGTGAAGATGGTTATAACTGGAGAAAAGGAGATTACCCTAAAATTTTAGGGGATCAATATATTTGGTGGGTGTATAACGATCGTGGTGATGCAAAATCCGAAACAACTTCTGAAACAATGTATCTTGAAGTTCAAGCCTCAGCATTTGCTTTTGCTACAAATGATTGTTTAAATGAAGCCACGTTTTATAACTATAAAATCAATACGCTTTATGCAACTTCTATTTTAAAAGAAACTTATATGGCCACATGGAATGATGCGGATTTAGGTGCAGCCTTTGATGATTATGTAGGTTGTGATACAGGACGTGGTTTGGGAATTTTGTATAATGGAGACGCTTATGATGAAGGAGCTACAGGTTATGGTTTTGAAATTCCTATGGTAGCAGTTGACTTTTTCCAAGGTCCTAAATACTTTAATACTAAAACACAAAAAGATACAGAATTAAAAATGACTGTATTTACTTACTTCGATAATGGTCCACCACCAACTGGTAATCCTTCTCAACGTCAACACTTTTATAATTATATGACAGGCTTCTGGCAAGATGGGGCAACATTCACAACAGCTTGTAATGCACGTGATGCAGGGCCTTCAACAAAATTTATTTTCTATGGAGATCCATGTAAAGGCGGATGGTCTGAAGCAGCATGTTCA
>CAZSUF010000131.1:5292-10136 GCA_964609875.1 uncultured Bifidobacterium sp. | reverse complement strand
AACCTTAAATCCATTTTCTGAAAATAAAACGTATATCTTTCAAATGGATACAACCCAAAACTTTAATAGCCCTATTTTATTAAAAACCTCCATAAATAGTGCAGGAGGTGTTTTGAAATGGCAACCTTTGATTACCTTGAAAGATAGTGTGGTTTATTATTGGAGAACTGCCATGGATACTCTTTATGGAAATAAATCGCATCGTTGGACATCTAGCTCTTTCATATACTTGGCACAAAGTTTACCGGGATGGAATCAATCTCATTATTTCCAGCATAAAGAAAATTCCTATTCAGATCTTTTTTTAGATTCTACATCAAGAAATTTTCAATTTGTAGGGATTAATAAAAAATTGCAAGTACAAAATGTAGTCATGAACGGACCTTCTCCTGCTACCTATACTTGGCCAGATTATGTCGTTAAGATAAATGGGAGTAATTTATATAACCATGGTTGTGATCCTTATCCAGTTTATGCAGGCTTGCAATTTATAGTTATTGATACTTTAACGGGCCAACCTTGGTTGAACGAAAAGAATCCAAATGCAAACGAAGGAAGATTTGGAAGTTTTTTCCCTTGTAGATTAGGTGAAAATTGTAATGGAGCTACAGGAGCAAATTGCTCTGATCCATTCTTCGAATTTAGCTTTTTAACAACAGCTGCTCGACAAAAAATCATGAATTTCATAGATTCAATTCCTCAAGGATATTATGTAATGATGCAACCACATTTAAGTCAAGGTCCTGTAAGTGGAGTTCAAAAAAATACAACTTTTATAAAAAACTGGAAATCAGATACAACTGTTTTAGGTGCCAACAATTCTTTATACCATAAGTTGTATAATATGGGTTTTACGGCTATAGATTCTTTGTATAAAAATCGTCCGATGATTTTCTGGATGCAAAAAGGCTTACCAGCTACAATCCAACAATATGTAGAAGCTGATAGTTCTAAAAAACTATATGCAGAATTTAATTTCAAATCATTTTTGTATGAAGGTACAATGAACACCACTAAAATTGGGCCTGCCTCGATTTGGAATAGTTTTAAAATGAGAGGTACATCCATAGATGCTTCAATCGGCGATACAGTTTCGGTAAATATTATTGGTATAGATCAACAAAATAATGAAAGTCAATTAGCTACAGTATTTGGAGATACTTCTTTAAGCTTTATTGATGCAAAAATCTATCCTTATCTAAGATTAAGCATGACCAATAGAGATAATATTTTCAAAACACCTGAGCAATTAAAGATGTGGAGAATTCTTTATCAACCCGAGCCAGAAGCTGCATTAAATCCTAATAGACATCTTGTATTTAAGGACACCTTAGGTCAAGGTCAAATTCAACATATTTCTGTAGCAGTTGAAAATCTTACTGAAATTCCCATGGATAGTTTATTGGTGAAATATCAACTTATTGATAAAAACAATACCAGAACTTTATTAGGAACAAAACGTTATAAGCCGTTACCGATTTTAGATACTATTCACGTTGATTATGATCTAAATTCAAGTTTATATAGCAAAGAAAATACTTTCGAAATAGAAATTAATCCTGATAATGATCAGCCTGAACAATTTCATCCGAACAATATTGGATTAAAACCAATATACATTGTAGCTGATAATAAAAATCCTTTAATTGATGTAACCTTCGACGGAATACACATTTTAGATCGCGATATTATTTCATCTAAACCTTTCATACATGTAAGTTTAAAAGATGAAAATAAATACCTCGCTTTGGATGATACTTCTTTGATTTCAGTGTTCGTAAAATACCCAGATGATTTAACTGAATACTATATTCCTTTCGATGGTAGTGTACTTAAATTCATACCTGCAGATTTAACGCAAGGAAATGGCAAAAACCAGGCTCGCATTGAATACAAACCACAATTTACGCAAGATGGCGATGACTATGTATTGATTATAAAGGCCAAAGACAAATCTGGAAACACTTCAGGGAATAATGCTTATAAAATTGGATTTACGATTGTAAATAAACCTGCTATTTCAGCATTTTTAAACTACCCTAATCCGTTCACGACATCCACACAATTTATCTTTACTATCACAGGATCTGAGGTTCCATCTAATTTGAAAATACAAATCATTGGTCCAACAGGAAAAGTAGTAAGAGAAATTCTGAAGTCTGAACTTGGACCGTTGCACATAGGTAGAAATATTACAGAGTATAAATGGAAAGGCGACGATCAATTTGGCCAGCTCTTAGGAAATGGGGTTTATTTGTATAGAGTAGTTACCAATTTAAATGGCAACAAAATGGATCATTACCAAAGTGGTGCCGATAAATGGATAGAGAAAGGATTTGGCAAGTTGTATATTATGAGATAAGGTAGTTTTTTTTTAAAAAAATAAGGTCTGGAATTTGTTTTAGTTACTATGTATAAATGTTCAGAAAACACAATACATATTTTTTCTCCAAAACGATTAATCGAATTATTTGGGGTTGTATTGAAGACTTGTATGCATTGTAAATTCAAAGTGGCTACCAAATCCTATTGCTCTCGTGTTCAGACTTTCGTGATGATGCAGAAATAAAGAAGTTGACACTCATTCCTGCGCTCCTAAATAATATAAATTAAGATGAAGTACTTAGCAATTATATCTCTTATTTTTTGTGAATTTATATGTTCTGGTCAAGAGTTCAACATTGATAAGTACTATATAATAAATCAGAAATATAAAGAACTTAAAATAAAAAGGATTGAACAAACCTTTAGTGAAATACCCAACAATTTGTACGTTAAAGAATTTGACACCTTAGGAAGAATAAGCTCTGAATATAATGTAGGTTTGCCTGGCTTATCTTATGAATATAAAAATTCAAAAGACACTTTAATTAGAGAAATTTATGCAGAAAAGTGGCATGATGTATTTGATCCCATAGCCATTGAAAAATTTGTATACAATGAATTAAAGAATATTGTATTCTACACAAAAATAGAACTTGAAGGATATAAGGCAGATTCATCAGTTGATATTATGCTAGATGAAATCCAATATAGCCATAACAAGATATCAGCCATAAAGCATTTCCAAAAGACAATAACAAATACCGAAAAAAATCTACACAATAAAATCAAGGCTTCCGACTTTAAATTGCTTCTAAAAGACACATTCAAATATTTAGAAAATAACCACACAATAATTCGTTCAAGCTTCAACGAAAACAATGATTTGGAGTATAGAGACACTGTTTTGCTCGATATGAATAATAAGATCATTTCTAAATCAGCCTACATCCGATTTTTAAGTTCAGGAATGGAAGAATTAAACGATGTATTTATAAAAGAAAAAGCAAAATATTTACCTAGTTATTCAATTATAGAAAACACATTGAATTATAAAGTAAATTCTATCAAGAATAGAAAATCAATAGTTAAAAGATGGAAAACCTATTTCAATCCAAATGGATTAGAAATAAAAACGGTCATATTAGACAATCAACAAAATGAAAAACCTACGCAAATTACCAATTACTTTTATTATTAAATAAAAAAACACTTCTGCTAACAGTACCTACCCCAAAGATGGTCTTTCGTCTTCTAAAGAATATTAAAAAATAAAATAATCATCAATTTTTTAAGTTAGTGTCGTTTCCAAACTCCTTCGTTTAGGGTAGCTGCAAACCGCTGTTACAAAGTCATTACTTCAATGGCTAGTATCCCATAAAAATTATTTTTACATTTGTCCAATTCAGACACCTTCAATCGTCATAGAATTGTAAACAATAATTTAAACAATTTAAAAAGTAAACAAATGACAGAATTTATGATGATTTTCAGAAACGATTACAATCCTTCGTTTAAACCTTCACCTGAACAATTGCAAGAAAGCATCAAACAATGGCAAGATTGGATAGGTGGTATTGCAGCACAAGGAAAATTTCTAAGCACAAATCGGTTAGGCTTTGAAGGAAAAACCTTAAAACCTAATCATATAATTGCAGATGGCCCTTATGCCGAGGTAAAAGAAATAATTGGTGGTTACATTCTTGTAAAAGCTAACAATATCGATGAAGCTATTAAATTAGCTGAAGGTTGTCCTATACTTAATATAGGAGGGCATGTAGAAGTAAGGAATGTAATACCCATGAAGAATTAATTTGAAAGAAAAGGAATTAATATCTCAACTTTTCAAGACAGAGTACAGAAAAATTATTTCTGTACTCTGTAAGTTGTTTGGCATTATTCATATTGAAATTGCCGAGGACATCACAAACGATACATTTTTGTTAGCTTCTGAAACTTGGAGTTTAAAGGGCATTCCTGAAAACCCAACAGCTTGGTTATATATTGTGGCCAAAAACAAAACAAAAGACTACCTTAAACGACATAAAATATTCTCTGAAAAAATTGTCAACAATTTGAAGTATAATCAGCAACAAGCTGAAGAAATTGAAGTTGATTTGTCGGCAAAAAACATTACAGATAGTCAATTACAAATGATATTCACCATATGTAATCCTATCATTCAAAAAGAAGCACAAATTGGATTAGCATTAAGAATTCTTTGTGGCTTTGGTATTGACGAAATTGCAGAAGCATTTCTCACGAATAAAGAAACTATCAACAAACGTTTATTTAGGGCCAAAGAAAAACTTAGAACAGAAAATATAAAAATAGAATTGCCTAATGAAATAGAAATAAACCAGAGATTAGACTCTGTATTAACAACTTTATATTTATTGTTTAATGAAGGTTATCATTCAAGCACACAACAAATACTTCTAAGAAAAGAATTGTGTTTAGAAGCCATGCGACTAAATTATTTTTTGATAGAAAATGAAACAACAAATAAACCAATTGTCAAT
>CAZSUF010000131.1:672-5282 GCA_964609875.1 uncultured Bifidobacterium sp. | reverse complement strand
ATTGATGTGCTTTCATTCCTCACGTTTTGAAGCAAGAACCAATCATATAGGCGAACCCGTTTTGTATGAAGAGCAAGATAGAACCTTATGGGATGACGAACTCATTGAAAAGGGAAATTATTTTTTAATAGAAAGTGCCAAAGGGCAAGAAATTTCAAAATATCATTTAGAAGCATCCATCGCCTATTGGCATTGCACCAAAATTGAAAACCCACAAAAATGGGAACATATATTACAATTATACAACCAGTTATTGCAAATTGAATATTCACCCATTGCCGCATTAAACCGAACTTATGTCCTTTCAAAAGTTTTTGGAAAAGAAAAAGCAATTTCAGAAGCTTTAAAATTAGACTTAAAGGAAAATCATTACTACCATTCGCTATTGGGAAATTTATTCAGTGATTCTGATAACAAAAAAGCAAAAGGTCACTTTGAAATGGCTTTAAAATTTGCCAAATCAAGCCACGATAAAATGATTATTGAAAACTATTTAAAGAAAATAACATGATTGAAAATTTACCTGCTTATATCTCCTTACTATTCTTACTCACAACCTTGACCACACTTTTTTTATTGTATTTTGCAGTAAAAAAATCACCCAATAAATCAACCAATAAGCTTGCAGAAAAAATAATCATTGGACTATTAATTTGGCTTATAATTCAAGCAGTATTAACATTGAATCATGTGTATAGTAGTCAAACAAATTCATTGCCACCCAAAATATTTCTATTAGGTGTTTTGCCTACAATAATTTTCATCATTTTATTATTTGTTACTCAAAAAGGCAGGGCGTTTATTGATACTCTACCCCTTAAGAACTTACATTATTTACATACAATTCGGATACCTGTTGAAATTGTTTTGTGGTGGCTATTTATTCACAAAACAATTCCTCAAATTATGACTTTTGAGGGACGAAACTTTGATATCATGGTAGGAATTACAGCACCGTTCATAGCTTATGTTGGATTTACAAAAAGCAAATTGAGCAAAATTATTTTATTGTTTTGGAATTTTATTTCTCTTGGATTACTCATCAATATTGCTGTCATAGGATTCCTTTCGGCTCCTTCTCCTTTGCAAAAACTTGCCTTTGAGCAACCTAATATTGCCCTTTTACACTTTCCGTTTAGCTGGTTAGTTTCAATAATAGTTCCCATAGTTTTATTTGCACATTTGGTATCAATCAAACAATTAATTCAACACAAATAATTAATATAGATTTGCCACCTTTGTGAATTATGAATAAAAAATAATTTACAGAAATTAGTAAACAATGATTAAAATTGTTAATTTGGCAAACCTTTAATTGGCGCATGAAATAAAGGCTAGTGCTCCATATTCACACTTTCAAAAAACTTACACATGCGTAAAATAGGGCTTGTACTCATTATTTCAATTGTTTTATCATCTTGTAAGTTTGGTCGATTTGTCATGTACAATTTTGCCGACATCAAAGACCATAAAAAATTTCCATCAAGAACTTTGTTGAGTAATGAGAATAGATATAAGTTCTACCGTACAACCAAAGGTAAATATCCTGATACCTTAAAATTGAGTAACAAGCCTTTTTCCTTTGATAAGGTACTTGAAGATAATAAAACAGTTGCCTTCTTGATTATAAAAAATGATACCATTCAATATGAAAAATATTTTAAGGGGTATACTCAAGAAAGTATAATTCCTTCTTTTTCTATGGCCAAGTCGATAACCTCCATTTTAATTGGTTGTGCCATTGATGATGGTATAATAAAATCAATTGATGAACCCATCACAAACTATACTCCAGAACTAAAAAAGAATGGATTCGAAAAAGTAACTATTAAACATTTATTACAAATGACTTCAGCTTTAAAGTTTAGTGAAAGTTATATAAATCCTTTTGGACAGGCTGCTTCCTTTTATTATGGCAGAAATTTAAAAAAGGAGATTTCTAAATTAAAACTAAAAGGCACACCAGGACAAAAAACAGAATATGTAAGCGGAAACACACAACTATTAAGCTTCGTATTGGAAAGAGCATTACAAGGAAAAACAGTCACTCAATATTTTCAAGAAAAATTATGGACACCACTAGAAATGGAATATGATGGCTCATGGAGTATAGATAAAAAAAAGGGAGGCACAGAAAAAGCGTTTTGTTGTATAAATGCAAGAGCAAGAGATTTTGCTAAAATTGGGCGACTTTATCTGAATAAAGGAAATTGGAATGGCAAACAAATTGTTTCACAAAAGTGGGTAGAAGAATCTACCCAAGTTAACTCAAGTGAAGGAAGTATTGATGAATATCAAAAATTAATTGGTCAGACTTATTCGTTTTGCTAGCAAATTATACAGAGAAATAGAAATGGCACTTCCATCGACTTTGGTCAAGTAAAAGTAGATCTTTTATAATAGACTGAATTTATACTTGCTTTCCGCTACTCCAATAAAGTTTGTTTGAATATCACAACTTCAATTTCTTTTCCTCAGAACTAAATAATTTGAATTCTCTAAAATATTTTTAACATTTTCACGTTAACACAAAAAATATTTTATGATTAAAATACTCCTTGGATTCATGTTGCTTTCTTCAGTATGTTTTGGTCAACAATTAGATAGCACATTTCATTATAATGGCAATCACAAATTAAATTTGTTGAATTTTGCAAACAATAATCAAAACCAACATACTAAGATTGCTTTACAATCAAATCAAAAAATTATTCTGGGAGGTGTAATCCATGATACCAATTCCATACCAGCATACAATATCATCCTTACAAGATTAACAAAAGATGGATTTATTGACTCAACATTTGGAAGCAATGGGATCTCTACCTTAACACTAGACACTGCTTACCAAAATTATATAAGATCAAGTGTAGTCATAGGGATTCAAAGTGACGATAAAATAATCATTGCCGCTCATTTGCAGAAGTTAAATTTAAATAATGAAAGGATTTGGATATGGGCAAGATTAACCAAAGATGGTCAACTTGATTCTTCATTCGCTAATAACGGGATAACCTATTATTCATATCCCTTCGGAAATCATCAATATTTTATCAATGCAGTTGTATTACCTAATGATGATATATACCTTTTCAATTGGTTTAATTCTGGCAAAATCACAAAATTAAAAGCTAATGGAATCATTGACAGTAGTTTTGGCGTGAATGGTTTTGCATCTTATCCTAGTTTCAACCAACCATTTATTATTTCAAAAGGAATAGTACAAGCAGACGGTAAAATTCTTTTTACTGGAAGTACAACAAGCAAACCAATTAATTTTTATCTAGGCAGATTGCTTAACAATGGCCTTGTAGATTCTAGCTTTGGCATAAATGGTTCCACGATTACGAATATCGATTCTTCAGATAATTCGTACTCACTGGTAGAACAAGCTGATGGAAAAATACTCGTAGCCGGCATGTCTGCAGACACTTCAACCATAGTTTTTTCGTTGGGAGATTCAACAAAAGCAGTGCTATTAAGATATACCACTGAAGGTGTTTTGGATACTACCTTTAATCACATGGGTTTTAACTATCTAGACAATCCTGTTTATATATATCTCAATGAATTTACTGATGTTCATATTCACAATCAAGATCGAATTCTTGTTACAGGTCACTATCAGACCAATGCAAACCAATTAGGCTATCTGCTGGCTAATTATAAATTTGATGGCACCCTTGATTCCACTTTTGGCAATCAAGGTGTATTAAAGACCATTGAAAATGATTCCATTAATTTTTGTAACTATTCGGTTTTTCAAGGTGCCAATAAAATTTTACTGCATGGCGAATCTAGAAATTCTATGAATTATACAGGCTATAAACCTATGGTTGCCAGATATATCCTCGATCTTAGTTTAGGTCTCTTAGAAAAAGGAAATCAACTTCCTGACATGCTGATCTATCCAAATCCGATTCAACAACAAACCCAATTACGATATGCACTCACCGAAACTAAAGATATTTCGATTCGATTGCTCGATATGCAAGGTCGTGTGGTGAAAACTTTTTTATCCAAGCAAAAACAACATGCAGGAAATTATCAAATGAATTTAATTTTCGATTCAGGACTTGCTGAAGGTAATTATATTTTGCAAATCACCAGCACTCAATTCAAAAAGCAAATTCAACTCACCAAAAAAGCCAACTAAATGAGTTTGAGGTGAAAGCAAATGTCAAAATCAGCCTTGTTTCTATTGAGCAATAATCCAATAGGCTTATTTTTCCCCATCAATGTGTATATTCTATTTGCAAATACAAATGACTGATTGTATCTTCGCGACCATAATTGATCTTCATGGATAATCAACAATATACAGAATTTATCGACAACCCCGTTGATATTGAATTGAACAAGCCATCTAAATCTCGTTTCCTTTTCCTTTTAGGCTTATTTGGTTTACTCCTTTTTGCTATTGGATGTAATTATGGTCTATGGACACGTTCTTACAAAAGCACTGAAAAAATAGAAGTGCCTGAAAGCAGCCTATCTACGCCAAAGTACAAATAATTCATACCCCATGTATGAATGTCAGCATGACACTGCCGTTGTAGTTCTTAGCTATAATGGGAAGGATTTGCACAAATTATTTTTCCCCTTACTTA
>CAZSUF010000131.1:0-662 GCA_964609875.1 uncultured Bifidobacterium sp. | reverse complement strand
AAATCAGTACGATGTGATTCTAGTGGATAATGCTTGTACGGATGATACCGCAGCCTATGTAGCCGCGCATTTCCCAGAAGTTCATATCATTCATATTCAAGTGAATCATGGTTTTGCTAATGGATATTACGAGGGACTAAACCAAATTAAGGCCAAATATTATGTGATGTTGAGCGCTGATTTTGAAGTGACTGAAAATTGGTTCAATCCACTTCATTCTCTAATGGAGAAACAAACGGATATTGCTGCTTGTCAACCTAAAATTCTTTATTATAAAGACAAAAGCATGTTTGAATATGCAGGCGCTGGGGGTGGATTTATAGATCGCTGGGGCTATTTGTTTTGTCGAGGTAGAGTATTTTTTACCTTAGAAAAAGATCTAGGACAATATAATAATACGCTTGAAACTTTTTGGGCCGGCGGTGGATGTATGTTTCTGCGTGCTGATATATATCATGAAGCTGGTGGTTTAGATCGAGATTTATACGCGCATATGGAAGAAGTGGATCTTTGTTGGCGTATGAAAAATATAGGCTACCGAATAGCCTATTGTGGTGCAAGCACGGTGTATCATATTGGCGGTAGCGTAATTAGCTATGGTAGTCCACAAAAAATATTTTACAATTACAGAAATAGTTTAATCTTATTACTCAAGAATTTAC
>CAZSUF010000130.1:7530-10266 GCA_964609875.1 uncultured Bifidobacterium sp. | reverse complement strand
GTAATTTTTATAGCTTTTTTAGGTACCCAATTTATTTATAAAAAGTTTTTTAAGCACAACTAATTCCTTTGTAACTTTTGTTGCAATAAAATCTCTCTCTCTGACTTACTTTTGTGCTAGAAAAATATTAGTATGACAATCGAAAATTTGATTATTCAAAAGAAAGGCACCATCATTGATGTAAGAACCCATGAAGAATTTGTAGTTGGGCATATTGAAAATTCAATCAATATTCCCTTGCAAGAATTAACTCATGATCTGCAAAAAATGAAACAATTAAATATGCCACTCATACTCTGTTGTGCTTCTGGTGGCAGAAGTAGTATGGCACAAAGCATCTTGGCTAAAGAAGGACTTGAATGTTATAATGCAGGTTCTTGGCTAAATATCAATTATATTCACGCTCAAAACTCACCTATAAAATGATTCAATTTTTAAAAAAGCTATTTGGATTTGGACCTTCAGTTGATTATAAACAATTGGTGAAAGACGGAGCAACCATTGTAGATGTAAGAACAAAGGCAGAATATCAACAAGGTCATATCAAAGGATCTATCAATATTCCCTTAAATAATTTATCAAATCATTATGCAACTATTAAGAAAGATAAACCTGTAATTACTTGTTGCGCTTCAGGAATGAGAAGTGCCCAAGCAAGAACAATTTTATTGGCCAATGGTTTTACAGAAGTGTATAATGGTGGCGGATGGAATAGTTTGTTAAACAACATAGTATAATGAAAGAGTTACTTTTTTCAGGCTGGCATTTTATGCGATGGCTTCGATTAGGCCTAGGAATTTATCTTTTGATTCAGACAATTCAACATCAAGATTGGATGTCGGGAATACTTTCTTTTGTATTTTTATTTCAAGCTTTTTCTAACACAGGTTGCTGTGGAATGAATGCTTGCAGTATTCCAACTTCTAAAAACAATCATCAAAGTATTCAAGATGTGACCTTTGAAGAAGTGAAGTAATTCTTGATGTAAACCTTTTGTTGTTATGGATAATTTACCTAAACTAAATCCTGTTGATCTTCAAATTTGGTTCAATAAACCCGATATGATCTTGGCTTGCGTTAAACAAGTGCAGAAGGATTTAGGCATGTATGGAATTGATATTTCGTTTAGTGGTAATATTCATGCTGCCTACGATGAATTGTTTCATCAACTTCAACCTCAAATCGAAAATTTACTTTCTCGAGGCAATATTACTTGGGTGGATATACTTTATCGCGTAGATGTTTCTGAAGAAAAAGTCAAAGAAGTAAGTAATAAACAAGATTCTTTTAGCTCAACTATCACAGATCTTATTCTTTGGCGCGAATTGCAAAAAGTGGTCATCAGATTTTTACTACAGCAAAATAAGCTTTAATTTTTATTTTTTTTGGGTGGCAAACACGCTCTCGGCTTGTACTCCTCTCCCGAATCGGCAACTTAAATTCGTAACAAGTCAAATTTATAGAAAGCCTCTCGGGATGCGGGGTATCGCCTCCATCGTTGCCACAAATACATGGCTATTAATTCTCTGGTGTGTACTTTTTGAATTATGAAATTCTATCGATTTGTCGGCATAATTTCTATTAGATCGAACTATAGTCCGACTTTCAAATTATAGTGATATTAAATGTTAAAATTTTCATGATAAAAATCATGTTTCCCTTTGACGAATTACATTTTATCGCCTTATAACTGATAATACATTTGCCATAGAATCTAATCTATATGAACGCAATTATATTATTATTGATAGCAAGTTTAGTTGTCGCTATTGGTTTTTTGGTTGCTTATATATGGAGCGCTAAATCAGGGCAGTTTGATGATAATTATTCACCTGCTCATCGTATTTTATTTGAGGATAGTATTAACGAAACAAAAAAAAATAAAGAGTAACTATGCAACTAGAAAAATTCTATTACGACAATAAGATTGTCAAACAATTCGGAATTGCCACTTTGTTTTGGGGAATCATTGGTATGTTGGTGGGTATTATCATTGCCTTTCAACTAGCTTTCCCAGCATTGAATTTTGGTATTTCGTATTTAACCTTCGGACGCTTAAGACCCTTGCATACCAATGCAGTGATTTTTGCTTTTGTAGGTAATGCCATTTTCGCGGGTAGTTATTATATCATGCAACGTGTGTTGAAAACTCGTTTGTTTAATGATACCCTAAGCAGAATTCATTTATGGGGTTGGCAACTGATTATCGTTCTTGGTGCACTTTCTCTTGTATTAGGATTTACAACAGGTAAGGAGTATGCCGAATTGGAATGGCCAATTGACATTTTAATTACACTTATATGGGTAGTGTTTGGCGTAAACATGTTCGGTACCATCCTCAAACGAAGAGAAAGACATCTTTATGTAGCTGTTTGGTTTTTCATTGCTACATGGGTAACTGTGGCCATGTTGCATATTGTAAACTCATTCGAATTACCTGTTTCGTTGACCAAAAGTTATAGCTTATATGCAGGTGTGCAAGATGCTTTGGTGCAATGGTGGTATGGCCACAATGCCGTAGCATTTTTCCTAACTACACCTTTTATTGGTTTAATGTATTATTTTGTACCTAAAGCTTCTGGCCGTCCCATTTATTCATACAGATGGAGCATAGTACACTTTTGGGCATTAATCTTCTTATATATATGGGCTGGACCGCATCACCTTTTGTACACAGCCTTGCCTGGTTGGGCTCAAGCATTAGGTACAGTTTTTAGTATCATGCTAATTATTCCG
>CAZSUF010000130.1:6653-7520 GCA_964609875.1 uncultured Bifidobacterium sp. | reverse complement strand
TATGCTCAATGGGTTATACACTTTACGTGGTGCATGGGATAAAGTTAGAGAAGATCCTATTTTAAAAATGTTTGTAGTTGCCTTAACATGTTATGGTATGTCAACTTTCGAAGGTCCTATGTTATCCCTAAAATCTGTAAATGCAATTAGTCACTATACCGATTGGACAGTAGCTCACGTTCATATTGGTGCCCTTGGTTGGAATGGATTTTTAGTATTTGGGATGTTGTATTATTTAATACCTAAAATGTGGGGTACAACCTTGTACAGTGTCAAATTGGCAAATCAACATTTTTTAATTGGTACAGTGGGTATTTTACTCTATGCCATTCCTATGTATTGGGCTGGATTCTCTCAAAGTTTAATGTGGAAACAATTCACTGAAAGTGGTCAATTACAATATCAATTCATGGAAACAGTTTCTCACATTGTTCCTATGTATATAATTAGAGGCATTGGTGGTTCATTATATTGGATTGGTGCGTTGATGGCTGTATTTAATATTTACAAAACCATGAAGCAAGGTCAGTTTGTAGAAATTGAATCTGGTGAGGCTATGCCTTTGTCTGCTCAGCCTATGCCAGCACATAAATTACATTGGCATACTATCATCGAAAGAAAGCCTTTGCGATTCTTACTATTTGCACTAATTGCCGTGGCTATTGGAGGCGCCTTCGAACTTATACCTACTTTCATGATCGATGAGAATGTACCTACCATAGCATCCGTTAAACCTTATACTCCTTTAGAACTTCAAGGCCGAGATATTTATATCAGAGAAGGTTGTTACAATTGTCACTCTCAAATGGTAAGACCTTTCCGTGACGAAGAAGCAGCAGCGCCCCTGACCAGGCGCGGTGGCATGGT
>CAZSUF010000130.1:0-6643 GCA_964609875.1 uncultured Bifidobacterium sp. | reverse complement strand
AATCTAATATACCGACGATACCGAGTGTTAAACCATATACTCCTTTAGAATTGCAGGGAAGAGATTTATATATAAGAGAAGGCTGCTATACATGTCACTCACAAATGATAAGGCCATTCAGATCTGAGACAGAAAGATATGGCGAATATTCAAAAGCTGGAGATTTTGTATATGATCACCCTTTCCAATGGGGTAGCAAACGTACAGGACCAGATTTGCACCGTGTGGGAGGTAAATATCCAAACTCATGGCATTATAACCATATGAGAGCCCCAACTGATATGACGCCAGGTAGTTTAATGCCAGAATATCCTTGGTTGCTTGATGATGATTTAGATATAAGTACAACTGTTTCTAAAATCAGTGCAATGCGCAAATTAGGAGTTCCTTATCCAGAAGGATATGAAAATATGGCTGTGGCCGATTTGCAGAAGCAAGCAGATGGCATTGCAGATAACTTGAGATCTGAAAAAATCAAAGCTGATAGAAATAAAGAAATTATTGCTGTGATTGCATACTTACAACGCCTTGGTACTGATATCAAAAAAAGTAAATAAGGCACAAAAGACAAAATAAAATGAAATTTAAAACATATCTAGAACAAATTGATGGGGTGGAAATTTTTCCTATGGTCTCATTAATTCTCTTTGGCCTAATTTTTATCGGTGTGCTTGCCTATGTATTTACAGCAGATAAAAATAGCCTAAAAGATAAAGCCAATATTCCTTTAAACTAATCTCAATTACTCAAATGAATACATTTAAAAATATACAGAAAATAGTAGCAACAATCATGGTATTGCTTGCCACACAATTCCATAGTTTTGGTGCAGATGCTACCATGCCTGCTCCCGAAGAACCAATGATTAGTTCTCAAAATATTGCCCTCTATGTGTTAGCATCAGTAATTGTACTTTTTGTGTTTATCATTTTTGTGATGTCTAATGCAATTAAAATTGCAGGGAAATCATATAGTGATAAAATAAAGCAGGCAAGAATAGAATCAAGTAAGAAATTACCTTTAGTGATCTTCTTCTCACTTCTTTCGACTTCTTTATTTGCACAAACCACAGAAGGAGCAACTAAGCCAAATGTCTTTGACAATATAGATTTATATTTATTAGGCACTGTGGTATTCTTACTATTCATTGTAGTTTTGGTTTTAGTAAGAACTTTGTTTATTCTGATGGGAATTAAGAAAACTGAAGAAGCTGCTGCATTAAATCCTGATGGTTCTCCTTCAAAAGTAAGAACTTGGTTTCAAAAATTTAATGAAACTGTACCCATCGAAGATGAAGCAAGTCTAGATATGTCACATGACTATGATGGCATTAGAGAATTAGACAATAAAATTCCATCTTGGTGGACATGGGCCTTCTTCTCTTTTGTATTATTTAGTGTGGTATATCTATATCGCATGTTCATCTCAGAAACTTTGCCTGATCAGTTTACAGAACTAGCAAAAGCCAATGAAATAGCTGAAGTCCAAAAGGCCGCTTATTTGAAAAAAGGCGCTAATAACGTAGATGAAACAAATGTGGTCATGCTAAGTGATGCAGAAATAGGCGAGGGCGCTGCACTATATGCCAAAAATTGTATAGCATGTCATGGCGATAAAGGTCAAGGTGGCGTTGGCCCTAATCTTACAGACGAATATTGGATTCATAAAGGAGGTATCAAAGACATCTTTTATTCAATCAAATACGGATGGCAAGAAAAAGGGATGAAGCCTTGGAAAGATGATTTTTCACCAAGTCAAATCGCGCAGCTTTCGAGTTATATCAGAACACTTAAGGGAACTAACCCACCTGCACCTAAAGAAAAGCAAGGTGAATTATATACTGAAGAAGCTTCAGCACCTGTAGCAGATTCAAGCAGCACAACAAAGACAGATACTAAAACAAAAAAATAATTAAGACCAAGTGCAAGAATTTAATACCCAATCTGAAGAAAATTTCAGAGATAAGATATCTACTGTAGATGTCAAAGGAAAGAGGAAGTGGATGTACGCCTTTCAGCCTAAAGGGAAGTTATATAACCTTAGAACTTATTTTAGTATATTTTATTTAGTCCTATTATTCGGATTGCCATTTATTAAATATAATGGCAATCCGTTGTTTTTATTTGATGTAACAAGTTCTAAATTTATTTTTTTCGGGCAAGTATTTTTGCCGCAAGATTTTGTGTTGTTTGGAATTGGTATGCTTGTTTTTCTTCTATTTATTGTAGTGTTTACACTTA
The DNA here is from genome assembly GCA_964609875.1 of uncultured Bifidobacterium sp. Classification (GTDB taxonomy): domain Bacteria; phylum Bacteroidota; class Bacteroidia; order Chitinophagales; family Chitinophagaceae; genus OLB11. The sequence goes on along the minus strand of CAZSUF010000130.1, from coordinate 4,403 downwards.
TTTTTGGTCGTGTGTTCTGCGGATGGGCTTGCCCCCAAACTATTTTCTTAGAAATGGTGTTTCGTAAAATAGAATTCTGGATCGAAGGACCAGCTAATAAACAACAAGCTGCTGATGCACAGGCGTGGACAACTGAGATGTATCTGAGAAAAGCAATTAAGCATATTATATTTTTTAGTTTGTCTTTTGTCATAGCTAATACCTTTTTATCCTATATCATTGGACTGGATGCATTGAAGAAGATCATTCAAGAACCAATCTCTTCTCATGTACTTGGATTTACTTTATTATGCGTGTTTACGTTTGCCTTTTATGCTGTATATGCTTTTGTTCGTGAAATTAGTTGCATTGTAATTTGTCCTTATGGACGCTTGCAAGGTGTATTGCTCGACAGGAATTCTATTTTAGTTATTTACGATTATCTACGTGGTGAGCCTCGCACTAAAAAAAGAAAGAATACTGAAAATAAAATCGGCGATTGTATTGACTGTGGTATGTGCGTAAATGTTTGTCCAACGGGAATTGATATTCGAAATGGCACTCAATTAGAATGTGTGAATTGCACAGCATGCATCGATGCCTGCAATATGATGATGGATAAAGTGGGCTTGGAACCTGATCTTATTAAGTTTGCCAGCGAAAACGATGTGGCTACTGGTGTAAAACCTAAGCTAACTTACCGTATCAAAGCTTATAGTGTGGTGTTACTGATTTTGTTAAGTATACTAATTGGTTTACTAGTAACTAGAAGTATGTTTGATGCAACTATCCTTCGTGTGGGTGGTCAAATTTTGCAAGAAAACGCCGATAGTACAATAAGTAATTTGTATAAAATTAAAATTGTAAGTAAGAGTGGCTATACAGAACCCTATCACTTAGAGATGGATACAGAAAATGCCAAAATCGAATATGTTGGGAAAAAATTAGATTCATTGAAATCTGGTTTGGAGACTGAGGAAACATTTTTTATCAAAGTCCCAAAAAGCCATATTACAAAACGAAAAGAAAATTTAAAAATTTATGTCAAGTCTGGTGATAAAATTATTCAGACTAAAAAAATAACTTTTATCGGAGAATATTAAAAATGAATACTATGAAACTACATGCTGGCAATATGATTTTACTTGGATTTGGAGGAATGGTTTTGTTTATGTCGTGGTTGGTTTTTCAATGTACACAAAACCCATACGTCTTGGTGAGTAATAACTATTATGAACAAGAATTGGTGTATCAAGATATAATTGATGCGAAAGTAAATGCACAAACTTCAAATGATAAAATTTTATTCGATCAAACTGGTCAGGATGTGGTGTTAAGTCTGCAAGGAGATATGAAAACATCTATGACTTCTGCCAATTTGAAAGTGTACAATAAGTCAGATGATAAAAAGGATAGAATGGTGAAATTAGAAAAGAATGAAAGTGGCATATATGCTGTGAGCACAAAAGATTGGGGCAAAGGAAACTATATTTTGAAGTTGATGGTGTACACTAAAGATAAAAATTATTATCAAGAATTTAATTTTAGTTCATAATGAATTTCCTGATTCCAGCTTTTATTCTTGGCTTATTTGGTAGTTTGCATTGCATTGGCATGTGTGGTCCTTTAGTGATGAGTATGCCATTTCAACAAGTAGAGAAGAGTAAAAGATGGTTAGCCAATATCAATTATCACCTAGGTAAAACAAGCACCTATGCAATCATGGGTTTGTTTGTCGGTATAATTGGTAAAAGTTTTGTTTTGTTAGAGTGGCAACAAGTACTCTCGATTTTATCGGGAGTATTTTTGCTACTAATTACTTTTTTGCCAGTTTTAAAACAAAAAATGCAATGGTCTCTTCCTTTGCAAAATGGCTTTGCTTTTATCTACCAAAAGATGGGAAATAACCCGAAGCCAACCTATTTCTTTGCTTTCGGTTTTATAAATGGATTGCTACCTTGCGGTTTAGTGTATGCAGCACTTGCCGCTGCTATGGTTACAGCCACACCTTGGCAAGGCATGTTGTTTATGACCTTTTTCGGATTCGGCACCATCCCTGCCTTAACATCCATCATCATGTTGAAGAGTAAAACCAATATGGCTTGGAGAAAATATATTACTAAATCATCTTATTATATTTCTATTTTCGTAGGCATACTCTTAATTCTTAGAGGTTTAAATTTAGGAATACCTTATGTGAGTCCAGGACTAAGTGCAGATAATCAAGAAATGAGCTGTTGCCACAAACCAAAACATTAAAAACAAAACAAATACATATGTTAGACAAACACGGATTAAGACACGAATTTCCCCAGCATGAAGAAAAAATTTCTGCTTTGAAAGTATCAAACGCGCATTTTAGAAAATTATTCGATGAGTATAATGAATTAGATCATCATGTTTATCGCATTGAAAATGGCACAGAATCCACTACGGATGAACATTTAAATGAGCTAAGAATGAAAAGAGTTCATTTGAAAGATGAACTTTATGCCATGATCATGAAGTAAGAAAAATTTCGTCAATTAAAGTCATACTCGACAAAGTATGACTTTTTTTATGCCCCCGATTTTCAGTATTGAAGTTTGATCTTTCTAGGCGGGGACCCTAATAAAATTTTATTCTTCATTGGGTATAGCCATAAGTAAAATGCATGAAAATATTTTTCGAAGTGGGAATAGAAATTTACTTTGTAAAATACAAATGAGTCGTATTAGAACTTTCTTCTAGAACACCACCGCTATTATCAGAACTACTCACATTTATGGTTAATTCAAGATTGTTAGTTCCTAAATTCTGAACAGTATACGAAACCGATTGACTACCTACCGTGAAGGTCAAAAGTTTAGTTGTCGTGTTGTATGTGAAAGTACCTGCACTTGATTGCGCTGGAATGCTGAAGTTGTCCACATATGTATCTGGATCAGGAGGGAACAGAGAAGTCACTTCGTAATCATATCCAATATTCGAGGTATAGCTTCCATCGGCATTTAATAAAAAGCCACCTATATAATTAGAAGAGGTTGCAGTATAGGTGCCAATTTGCGTACCATTCGACTTGTACACGCCATTGGTTTGTGTCATATTTGACAAAACCCAGTTTCCTGCAATGGTCGCATTATTAATTGGATTAGGTGTATTCGTATTGGTATTCGTACTGCTTTTTTTACAAGCCGACAAAGAAAATAGACATACGAAGATGAATAAAATGGAATTTCTCATTGTTAAGTGTTTATGCGTTAAATGTAGGCATCATGATTTTATTTTGCAAATAAATGACTGCAAAAACATAATTTCTTTCGGGATGTTATTTTAGTAAGTAATTTTTTTTCGACGAGAATCTAATACAGATATGCATTCTCTATATTGGGTTTGTTTTAAACATAAAGTTCAAATTAGTATGGATTATTTCTTTGTAATTACCATTTATTCAAACTCATGATTATATTTAGCCTTCAATAATCAATTCCAATAAATCAACAAAATGAATAATCCAACCTATTTAGAACGTATTGAAAAAGAGTTCGAATTAAGAACCGGGAAATTAGACTTATCTAATTTAGGACTTACTGAAATTCCAACTGAATTAAATAAACTAACATGGCTCACTGAATTGGATTTGAGTCATAACTCGATTTTGAAATTAAGTAATCTGAACAATTTAGTTAAGCTTGTTAAATTAAGTGTTTATAATAATAAGATTGCTAAAATTGAAGGTTTAACAAATCAGGTTATCCTTGAAGAACTTGGATTATTTTATAACTCAATTGAAAAAATTGAAGGCTTAGAAACATTATTGAAGTTAAAAGTGTTGTATTTAGGTTTTAATCAGATTCAAAAAATTGAAGGTTTGGATGGATTAAAACATTTGCAGGTCTTAGATTTGGCAAAAAACAATATTACTAAAATTGAAGGGTTAAATCAGGTAGAGAGCCTTACTGCCATTTTTTTGAATGAAAACCAAATTGCTAAAATTGAAGGTTTGGAAGTATTATCTAGGTTGAATACGTTGGAATTAAGTAATAATAGAATTTCACAAATTGAAAATCTTGATTCGAATAACTATTTATTTATTCTATTGCTGGGTAATAATTATATTTCTAATGTCGATTATCTCACTCATTGTAAAAATCTCATTAATCTTGATTTGCAAAAGAATGCCATTGAGAATATAAATAGTTTAAGTCAATTGGTGTTGTTAGAATCTGTAGGTCTTAGCAATACGAATGTGAAGAATATTTCGCCACTAAGAAATTTGAGTAATTTGCAAACTATCTACCTCAGCCAATGCAAATTAGAAAGTCTTGAACCTTTAGCCAATAAGCCAAATTTAAAAAGAGTTATTTTATCAAATACTGGGATTCCAGATTTGAAACCATTATTATCAAATATCGAAAAAGGAATACCTGTCAAATGGGTATATG
>CAZSUF010000129.1:9966-10479 GCA_964609875.1 uncultured Bifidobacterium sp. | reverse complement strand
TTTCGACGGTAAAAAATTTGTACCCTACCAATATAATAATGAATTACAGAATAAACTAAAAGAAGAACTGATTTTAAATTTTAGTTTCGAAGCAGAAGTACCCACTTATTTTGGCACTCGATATAAGGGCTTAGTTTATTTAAATAAAAAAGGCCAATTAGAAGCACAAAACAATATACCCAATACTAAAAATTACAGATATGATTATTATCCTGACATTAAACATAAAGTAATAGGGGCTAAAGATCATACGTATCCTTACACAAAAAATCAGACTTCAACACTTATTAATCAATGTGTATTTTATAATCAAGTATTTAATTTATCGTTAAGTTATTCACCCACTTCTTATATTTATATCCATGGCGATAGGTTGTTTTTTAGTTTTGGACATGATTTATTTATTATCAAAAATAATGCAATAGAAAAACATCAACAATTTGCTAGTAATATCTTAAACTATTACCTAGATAAAGACAGCACTTTATATGTAGCGCTTGATAATAATATTGG
>CAZSUF010000129.1:0-9956 GCA_964609875.1 uncultured Bifidobacterium sp. | reverse complement strand
ACGATCTTTAGCGATATAAGAACTACATCTATCAATCAAGATAGAGAAGGTGGATTTTGGATTACAACACACAACACAGGCGTATATTATATACCCTCATTTGCCTTGCAAGACATAAAATTACCTTTTTTGCAAGAACATGAAATACCTGCAGGGATACAAGTTGCCAATACCAATAAGCTCTATGTGGCTTTGCATAACTTTAAAGTATACACAAAGCAAAACAAAAGTTGGAGTGGTAATTTGTATTCTGAAGAGCAATTGAATAACATAAAGGCAAAATATTCTTTTTATAGAAATGCCAATTTTAAAAATAATGGCAACTTAAAGCAAATCAAGTATTTGCCTAAACAACAAATTATACAACCTTTTTACTCTGGCTCTAGTTTTGCCATAGATGAATATACCAATAGATTAGATATTACTTTAAATGGTGATGATGCAATTGTTATAAATGAAAGTGTTAAGTTGCTTCTGGTTCAAAAATGGATTAGAAAATATACTAAATTTAATAAAACAACTGAATGGGTTTGTGACTTAAAATCAGAACGAGGGTTTTGCATTTTTGAAACTAAGGACAAACGAATACTAGTAGGAACTCAAAATGGTGTAGAAGAATTTGCACACGATACTACCCGATTTGTATACCACGATACCATAAAAAGTAGAGTTACCCAAATAGCCGAATTAGACGATAGCACCTTGGTATTTTCTACCTTGGGTAGTGGTTTATATTTTTATAAAAAAGATAGCTTACTGCTTAATTTTAGATTTCCGGAACGCTACAATCGGTTTAATTTTATACCCAAAATGGTGTTAGATCATAACATCTTGTATCTCGCCACACCCGAGGGCATTGCCATAGTAAAAACTCATTTTCCCAAATTGCCAAGCTATCAATTTATAACCTTTAGTTCGGGGTTTTTATCCAATGATATTAAAGACATTACCGTTAAGGATAGTATGCTGTATTTTCTAAGTGGTGGAAGAGTTACCAGCGTTAATTTGAGTACTTATACTAGCAATACCACACCGCCACCTATTTTTATTACACATTCCACCATAGATACGGTAGATGCCACTGCAAAAATAAACCCCGAAATCAATGAAAAACAACGAATAAAAATAGAGTTTGCTACCTTGCTTTTTAGGGCCAATAATAATGACATCTATCAATACAGATTATTGGGCAATAATGATAGCACATGGCGTACTACCACACAAGCATTTATAGAGTTCACCTCACTCTTAGCAGGCGAATACATATTTGAGGTAAAAGCATTGAACGAGAACAATATAGCCTCTATCCAAACTGCAAGCTATCGTTTTTTGGTATTAGCGCCCATTTGGAAACGAGGTTGGTTTTTATTGATCGCAGGAATATTGATGGCACTAATTACGTATTTAATATACAAAAGACAAATTGCGATTAACAACGAAAAGAATAAAATTAGAGAACTCATGTTGTCATATGAACAGCAGGCCTTAGCAGCACAAATTAATCCTCATTTTATATTTAATGTGATTACCAATATTCAGAGTTTTGTGCTCACACAAGACAAAAAAGTGGCCTATAATTATCTCAACAAGTTTGCTCGACTCATGCGTATAAGTTTAGATAATAGTAGAATGAAATGGGTGAGTCTACACTCTGAAATTGAATTAGTTGATATTTATTTAGAACTCGAAAAATTACGTTTTGCACGATTTAAATTCAGCATTACTTGCGATGAAAACATAGACCAACGACACACTTTTGTGCCTTCTATGCTCATTCAGCCTTTTTTAGAAAATAGTGTAAAACATGGTATTTTTTATTTACATGATAAAGAAGGAAACATTCAAGTTCACTTTGAAAAAATAGCAGATAATATTGTTTGTACCATAGAGGATAACGGGGTTGGTAGGCGAATAGCCACTGAAAAAAAGCCTATACACAAAGAGCACAAGAGCGCAGGGCAGTCCATTACAAACAAACGAATGGAACTATTAATGAATGAAACCAAACAGAAATATTATTTCGAAATTATTGATAAACAGCATGATAGTGGCACACTAGTAAAATTTAACATGCCTTATAAAATTTCTTATGAAAAATTAAATGAAATTGAATAATTTAGCGTCACATGAAAACCCTACTAACCATCATTATAGATGATGAACCCAATGCTATTTTAAGTCTACAAACCATACTAAATGAATATTGCGAAGGCATAGAAGTTGTCGATACCGCCAATGGTGCTTTAGAAGGAATTAAAAAAGTAAATACCCATCACCCTGATATTGTGTTCCTTGATGTGGACATGCCTGGAGGCAATGGATTTGATTTTTTAGAAGCCTTTCCTAACCGTGATTTTAAGGTGATTTTTACTACAGCCAGTAGCGACTATGCCTTGAAAGCCATCAAAGCCAAAGCTGAAGATTATTTATTGAAGCCAGTGGATATAGACGAATTGAACACGGCGCTCAATAATTTAAGGTCAGTTTTAGATACCAAAAAAACGTTCGACAGAAACAAAATTGCGTTGCCCACACAAAGTGGTTATACTTATGTAAGCTATCAAGATATTATCCATATCAACAATGATGGAAATTACACCACATTTTTTATGAAAAACGAGGTAAAGCATCTTATAAGCAAAAACATAGGCTACTTTGCCGATTTACTTGATTTTTTCCCATTTTTTCGTTGCCATCAATCACATATTATCAATTTGGATGAAATAACTGAGTTAAATCGAATAGATGGTACTCATGTAATCATGAGTAATGGCAATCGCATTGATGTGAGCCGTGGGAAGAAGGATGAGTTGTATGAGTTGATGGCTTGATATAAAGCATTCCCAAATTTTTATCGAAAGTCGCAGAATATTAATTCATTCTTAAGTCTGCCTCGTAGTTTAAGTAACATTGTTGTTAAAATAATTGAACAATGTACACTTCACAAAATAACAACTTAGGTAAGCTTTATGGTTTTAGCCTATTGTTTATTTTATTTTTATTAGCAAATACTCCCATTTTGGGTCAATCTACAGGTCCTACTCAACCTGAAGTTCAATCTTTTCAATCAGTTGAAATGACAAATATGGTCGAACCTGCAACTGGGGAATTTCAATATAGCCTTCCTTTATTTGAAATAGGTGGATATCCAATAAATATGAACTACAATAGCCAAGTAGGAATGGAGCAAGAAGCTAGTTGCATCGGTTTAGGATTTAATACAACCCCAGGATTTATTATTAGAAATGTGAGAGGCTTACCTGATGATTTTAAAGGAGATAAGATACGTAAGAAAATTAATTTAAAGGATAATATTACCAAAGGAGTTGACCTTGGAGTATCATTAGAAGTATTTGGGTTTAAGAATAAAGAACGGAGGGATACCTCAAATCATCATCAAATAGGAGTTAAGCTAAGTTCAAGTGCTGGGCTTTTCTACAATAATTATACTGGCTGGGGAATTGAAAGTAATGTAGGTTTAGGTTTTCACGGGAATTTTGGAGGGCTGAATGGAAATGCTGGTATTGGTATCAATTCTAATTCGCAACACGGAACAAACGTAACACCTTACGCAGGATTAAGCTTTAGTTTAAACTATTTAATGAGAAATGAAAAAACTAATTGGAAAGAAAATTATGTTACTAGCAATGGAGAAGGCAAAAAGATCAAATGCCCAGAATTATCAATCGGTAGTAGCTTAGATTTTGGTAAACGTTCATACACACCTCAACTGGAATTTCCATTCACCACGATTTCAATGGACTTTTCAGCAAAAGCAACTATAGCAGGAGCTTATGTTTCGGGTGGTGGAGAAATTAAAGGTTATATAACTAAACAAAAGTTGAGTCGACATGACATTTCAACACCAGCCTATGGATTTTTATACGCTGAGAGTGGTAAAGATATTTCTGATGCTATGATGGATTTTAATAGAGAAAATGATGGAGTAATGACAGAGGCAAAACCATTTTTACCTTTATTATTTGGCACACAGGATATTTACACTATTGCTGGGCATGGCATTGGAGGTTCATTTGAACTGAAGCGTAACAATGTATTTGTTGGATTTGATCCGTTAGTATCTACAAATAGTCATGCTGGCGGTGGTGAGCTAGAGTTTGGGTTTGGAATTGGCAATCATATTGGAGCAGAAATTCGATATGGATATACAAAAAACACATCTCAAAAATGGAACAAGGTAAATGGCAATAATATTCTAAACCTTTTAGATTTTAAAGAACCAACTAATTTACTCAGCGAACAATGTTACTTTAAAAATCCTAGCGATGTAATGTTCAATTCCAATCCTGTATTTAAATTTTCCGGCTTTGAACCTATTGCCCCCAAATTAAATCGTTCTCTTTTGAATGGGGGGAGTACCTATTCTGATTATTTGTTAAAAAAACATAGTTTCATTCAGCATTCAGAACCAATTGTTAACTCAAATAGAGATAACCGATTAGATGTAATTTATTATCAGACTGCAAAAGAAGCAAAACTGTTTGGAATTCAAAAAACAATTGAAAGTTATAAACTTAATGAATTTGAACAAGCGCCTCAGATAATTGCCAGGCAAGATGAATCTAATGGTAGAAATCCAGATCATATTTCTGAGATAATTTGTTTGAAGCCAGATGGCAAACGTTATGTATTCAATGTTCCTGCTTATAACAATAAAAAATCTGAATATTCTTATTCAATTGATGAATTAAGAATAAATGATAATGATAATTTAAAAAATAATTCTACTAATCAACAACCTAATCTGGAGGAAAAAGAAGATGTTACCAAATGGAAAGCAGGTAAAGATGATTACCTGTCTATAACAGAAACCCCAGCTTTTGTTCATACATTTTTTATAGGGTCAATACTAGCAACAAATTATGTGGATGTAGATGATAATGGTCCAAGTGTAAATGACATAGGTGATTACGTGAAGTTTAATTATTCTAGAATAGATTCGAATTATTATTGGAGATCGAATAATGACGTAAATCGAGCCATGGCTGATCTTGGCAATAAAGCCGATAAAAAAGATGCAAGAGGTTTTTATACTGAAGGAGAAAAGGAAATATGGTATGTACATTCTATAGAATCAAAAAATGAGGTAGCAAGATACTTTTATAGCCCTAGGGATGATGCCTATAATTTAAAGGACAGAAGTAAAAAACTTCAAAAACTAGATTATATCCTAGTTTATACTCGACAAGAGCTAAATAAAACAAATCCTATTCCATTTAAAAAAATCTATTTCAACTACAATAAGCCAAACCAAGGTAAAAACTTATGTAAGGGTATTAATGGTGATCAAGGCAATTATAAATTAACTTTAAATAGTGTTTATTTCAAGGATGGCAATTCAAATAAAGGTAAACATAGTTCCTATCAATTTGATTACAGCGATTTTAATCCTAACTACGATGCTAATGCATTTGATATATGGGGAAATTATAAAGGAACTAATGCTAATAACACAATGAATATAGCTGATGATAATAAAGATTTTCCTTACGTTGTACAAAACAATAAAACCCAAGCAGATATAAACGCTTCAGCATGGCTTTTAAATAAAATTACGCTACCGAGTGGTGGAAGTATTAAAATAGATTATGAAGCACATGATTATGCATTTGTCCAACATCATAAAGCCATGGCAATGACAAAAGTTGTAGATATATGGGAAAGAATGGATCCGCAAGCAACGCTAAGTAGTGACCCTAGTAATCTAAATAATAAAGAATTATATAATGGCAATACTTCAAATAACTATCTAATTTTCAAATTAAAGAATCCAATAACTGCTAGTTCAATCGCCGATGCTCATAAAAAAGTGAAAGAACAATATTTTACAGATTCGCTCGATAATGAGTATGGGCACATAATCAATAATTCACACAACAATCTATACGGTAAATTTAGCGTAAAACTTAATACTGATTTTGGGGAAGAAGATATTCCTGTATTTCTAGATGCTGAAAATGCAGGTGCTATCCTTGATCAAGGCAATACCTATAGCTACGGGTATATTAAGTTAAAAGATAAAGAAATCGGCAGTAGCAATAATTATATTAATGGGAATGGGGGAATAAATCAGATCTCATATTTTGCATGGCAATTTATTTGTAATAACTATCCTCAAATTCTATTTGGTATGGATAATGATAATGATGGTTTAAGTGCCGATGAAACTATACAAGCTATGGCGAATATGTTTAATCCAGTAATGAATATTGCAAAGTCTTTATTGAATACAGGACCTTATAGAGAATTAAAGAAAATAGGAGCAGGTAGTATAGTTAATTTAGATAAGTCCTTTATTCGATTATATGTACCCGATGGCTTTAAATATGGAGGAGCTGGTGCTAGGGTTAAAAAAATTACAATCGATGACAATTGGCAAAATATGGCAGAATCACCTTCAAAAAGTGCTAGTTATTCTATTGCATATGACTATAGAAAAGTATTGAATGGAGATACTATTAGTTCAGGAGTTGCCTCTTATGAGCCTAATACTAAGTATTCAGAAAACCCTTGGAAACAGCCTGTTTTGTTCTCTAATAAAAATATCCTTATGCCTGATGATAACAATTATATCATGCACCCGGTTGGAGAGTCACTTTTCCCTTCTGCGAACATTGTATACAGCGAAGTGAAAACTACACAAAACCCTATCAATGATACTAAGCTACAAGGAACTGGTTATACTATTAATGAATTCTATACGAGCTATAATTTTCCTACACGAATATCAAATACAGATATACAAACTGAAAGAGATGGTAAATTTAATTTTTCACTTTTAAAAAATATTTCAAATGACTTTATGGTTTCAGCACAAGGGTTTGTGGTTATAACGAATGACATGCATGGCAAACCAAAATCGGAAGGTGTGTACAACGATGCAAAAGATTTAATAAGTGCCAAGTATTATAAGTATAAAACAAAACCTAATAATGATCTTAGTAATGAAGTTAAAGCTATAGAAAAAAACGGTGTAATCAAAACATCTACCTTGGGTATAGAAACACAAACATATGGTGATGCAAGAAGATTTTATTCACAAACCATTTCAGGAAGTGTACATGGCAACTTTGAAATGCCTACTAATGTTTCACCATTTCCACCACCACTTATTTCTTTAGTACCTGATATCAATATGGAACAAAAAAACTTTAACTCCATGACCTTAACCAAACATATTCGTCAACAAGGTATTTTAGATAGCGTTATTGTAGTAGATAAAGGTTCAAGAATTTATACCAAAAACGAGTTGTGGGATGCAAAAACAGGTGCAGTATTGTTAACCAGTACTATCAATGAATTTAAACAGCCTATATATAATTTCACGTATCCCGCACATTGGGTCTATAGTGGTATGGGTATGGCAAGTGATAATATTGGGACAGTTTTAAAAGTTGACAATCAAACCCCGTTTCCTAATCCTAATTTTGAATTTCAATCAGGAGACATAGTTGGAATTAATGATGCTACTTATAGTAATGGATATAAAGCTTTAATAGCGAAAAATGCTAATAATAATACATATACCCCAATTCCTTTTTCAAACCTTACCAATTTTAATCCTTCACCAACCTCAACTAGTGGTTATTGTAAAGTGTTGCAATCTGGAAAAAAGAACTTGGCTACCACACCAGTTGGTAGTTTCACTTCACTTGTCAATCCTGTCCAAAATAATCAATTAATAATTAATAGTAGTACAAAAATCTTGGATGCATCAGCTTTTGAGTTCACTAATCATGCGTCTGTAATTTGTTCAAACTGCAATTCTATAGATACTATTCAGAGGATTAGAAGGACTTATTACAATTTATTTGCCTCACCTTGGCAACCTTTGGCCTCTTACAAATTTTTAGAAGCGAGATCGCAAAGTATAACAGATCTAAATCTCAGAAATGAAGGATTTATTAATAGTTTTCTACCTTTCTGGGCTACTAACAATTGGGGGAGAGTTTTTTCAAACAATTGGAAATATACTGAATATGTAAGTTTAATTGACGATAAATTCAATCCGATAGAAAGTACAAATGCTTTGAATATATCTTCAAGTTCTCAATTGTCAAATTTTAAAGGACTTATTAATGCAACTAGTACAAATGCTAAATACCATGAAAATATGTTCGAGAGTTTTGAAGACGTTACAGACCAATGTGAAAAATTGCATTTTGGGATTTTAGAAACAAGAAATGCATATTTAGATAATCTTGAAGCGCATACTGGTAAATATTCAATTAAAATTAAGGACACAACATTATCCATAAGCTATGTAACAGATACACTAGTTAAATGTAAAAAGGTGCCATTTCTAAAGGATGGGTGCAATAAGAATAATCTTATATACAAATGCCCCCCACAATTCACGCTTATTCCCAACAAAAAATACATCATTTCTGTTTGGACAAAAGAAGCAAATGCCCCTTTAACAGCCTTAAATTACAGCAATGCTAATGTAAAAGTATTACTAGGTAATAGCGATGGAGTTGTGTGCAAACCTACTGGACCAATAATTGATGGCTGGCAACGCATTGAACAAGAATTCACTACACCTACCAGCTATGAAAATCTCACACTTCAATTTTCACCGAATGCTAATTTCGATGATATACGCATTTTTCCGGCTGATGCCAATATGAAATCTTATGTGTATAATGATCAAGACTATTCACTCATGGCTACCTTAGATGAAAATAATTATGCCACGTTTTATGAATACGATGGTGAAAAGAAGCTAAAACGAGTAAAGAAAGAAACATAAAAAGGGGTGGTTACTGTTCAAGCAGTCAATTTTGGTTCATATAAAAAATAGTTCTAAAGCAAGTTTACATGAAAAAGTTATATTTATTAGTAATAAGTTGTTTCGTATGTTTTAGCTCAAGCTATGCCAAAAAAAACATATATTCAAGTGAAATTATTACATCTACTTTTTGGGATACAAGACATGAAATTTCTTCACAAGAAATAGAAACGAGTGTTAATCCTCCAAATCAAATAGTATATCAAACGAAATCTATACGTAGTTATATTAAGCTATCCTTAAATACAGATAATATTCCTCAAAATATACTGGCCTTTAAAGCCATTGTACCAATTAAAATTACCTATGTGCTAAATGATGGGCCTAATAGGAATACACCCATCACAGAAGATAAAATATTATCTGTTGATTACGATCCCGTATTAGGAGCAAAATACAAAAATGTAGATGTATTATCTATTCCTAATGCACGAAAGGTAGTTGTAGCCATCCAAAATAATGGACTTTACTTAGAGATGAATAGCGCCCAAGCATTAACAGATGATATTAAAAAGTTTATCTCGTTGCAAACGTTTACAGAACATGAACGATACTACAATTTCAATAATATTTATGGTAATTCTGTTATTTCCGATTTTTCAGTTTCTGCGATTTCTTCCAACTATAATTCAACCAATAATGAACTTACTATTCAATGGAACCCAAATTCTTATGCTGAAGGTTATGAGTTGGAATATACATTTGTAGATGACTACTCGGATAATATTGGAAGCTTCATTCCCGCTAACCGTCTTTCGTTTACATTCAAAAACAATAGTACCCGACTATTGCTCAAGCAAAGAGTTAGAGGTTATGGTTTGGCTGGCGAAAACTATGAACAATTATTTTATGGTCCTTTTGAAGGCCGAACAGGGGGGGCGAACCCAGGGCAGGAATTTAATGTAGGAAATTACCCAAACTCAAATAAATACTATGTAACTAATAATACGGTACATGCCAATGATAAAATCAACTGGCAATCGGTAACCACTTTTGCAGAGGAAGGGAAAAGTAAAACCGTAGTAAAATATATGGATGGCACCATGCGTGAACGTCAATTGGTAACCAGTACTAGTACAGAAAAAAATGCCATTGTTGCAGAAACTATCTATGACTTTCAAGGCAGACCTGCTGTTAATATATT
>CAZSUF010000128.1:8856-10570 GCA_964609875.1 uncultured Bifidobacterium sp. | reverse complement strand
CCTAAAATTCTATGGAGTCACCTTTAGTTTTATACCAATTGCCTAGATAATCTTTGTCGGTTCAGCATTAGTTTTTATTCAACATGCCAGTGAAATGTTGTTCTTCAAATGTTGCCCGATAGTAATATAAGCCATTTGGAAATTTGCTTAAATCGATCTCTGTTTGAAGTGCGCCACTTAATATTTTTTGTCCTTCAAGATTATAAATCTCCAGACTGCCTACCACTGATTTAGATGGATAGGAAATAGTAAAAATACCCGAAACAGATGGATTAGGATATACAGGCAATTGATTTGCGTGGGCGGCATCATATAATCCACCGCTCGTCTCCACATAACCCATGTTAAAATCGTCAATGATCCAACCAGGTTTATTAGTTTGCACACTGTCAGATTGAAAAACAAAACGAATGGCATTCACAAAGTTTCCTCTTGAAGGCTTTAGAGGAAAGGCCATGTTGAGATGCAAGGCAGTATATATCCATCCTTTACTTGAACCACTCCAAGCATGCCGTCCATTATACAAGGTATCAAATAAAAAGGAAGGGGAATGAGCATTATACAAATTACAAGCGGTGCTTCCATTCCAGAAATTATTCCCCCATGAACTACCTTGAATAGAATCTAAGGCAAACCACGTGGCCCCGCTATCTAAAGAAACTTCTAACCAACAACCATCATACAAACTATCTGTTTCAAATTTGTGCCAAAATTTTAGATAGTAATTAATGTGGTAACTATTCATTCCCCAACTTTGTCCTGGGGTATTAGGCAATAAGAAATTGAAGGCGGAATAATTAGAAGTAGGGTAGGCATTGATAGAATCTGTGAAAATTGCACATGATGTATCTCGGGCATGGGTAGTGCCAAATTTTGTGGTATGCCCCAATTGCCAAAGGTTATTTGCCAAAGGCTCTATGTTGATAGTAAAATTCTGTTGTGGGTTTGTGTCACATAAGGTATATGAAGAATCAATATGTGCTAAATGAATACAGGAGGCTGTATCGACTGGGGTAATTTGAGCATGAGAAGAAAGAGCATAAACTAAACATAGTAATACAAGTATTTGTTTTTTCATATTGACTTATTTTAATACATGAAGATAATTCAAATAAAAGAAAAGCATTTTGTTCGGTTGAATAATTTGACAATGTGCTGACAATTAGGAGTGATATAAGTAACTAACTTTTTATTTCTCTTTAATTTTCTTTTTCTGTTTTGGGGAATAAATTGAGATGGGTTTTCAATTCGCTTTTGACCATTTGGCACCTGCATCTGTGATACGAAGCCTAACAAATTTGGCCATTTACATATATTATTCTGTTTTGGATTTTTTGTAAGATTATTTAACTCCAACATGAAAATCCCTAGTTTTTTATTGACCGCCAGTTTTTGAAAATCAAACAAGAATAGTAAGGTAATTGAAGGCGATACAAAATGAAAATGAGAATGAATTTAGGTAATGGAACTATTCATTCTCATTCTCTGACTCATTCTCATTCTGTTCAGCGGAGAGAGAGGGATTCGAACCCCCGGACCTTTGACAGTCAACGGTTTTCAAGACCGTCGCAATCGACCACTCTGCCATCTCTCCGCTGCAAATGTAAATCTTTGAAGGAAGCTTCCAAAAAAAATAGAAAATTTCTTTTTAATTTGTTAGAAAAATTGTCTGAAACACCTATATCCACTGAATTATAGAAGATAAATTATTAAC
>CAZSUF010000128.1:8504-8846 GCA_964609875.1 uncultured Bifidobacterium sp. | reverse complement strand
ATGCTTGAGACATGTCTTTTCATATTTTACGCATAATTTCTTTCTAAATAGGTCTACAAATAATGGATTTCATAGCCAATGTTGCTTTAGATTATATCGAATAAAGTAAACTTATGTTTTGCAAAGGCTTATTCCATTAACTTTAGGCAAATTTTGAATCAATGAGGTATTTGTTTTTAGTATTATTTAGTGCACTCTTATTTTCATCTTGCTCATTAGCACTTAAAAGAGCAAATCGCCTCAATGCTGAAGTCATTCAACAGAAATATCGTTGTGATGCAGTGATTGTTCCTGGAGTACCTTTAAAAAATGGGATGTGGGGTAGCACCATGAAAGCAAGGG
>CAZSUF010000128.1:6265-8494 GCA_964609875.1 uncultured Bifidobacterium sp. | reverse complement strand
AAATATTATTTATTCAGGCGCGGCAGTATATACCCCTTTTTATGAGGCTTTGGCTATGGGCTTGTATGCTCAACAATTAGGGGTGCCAGCCACTAATATCTTTTATGATACTTTGGCAAAACATAGCACAGAAAATGTTTTTTATTCATATAAAATAGCCAAAAAATTAGGGTTCAAGAAAATCGCCTTAGCCACTGATCCATTTCAAAGTGCTTTATTAAATTCTTTCACTCGAAAAAGATTTATGTCGCCCATACGTCATATCCCTGTTGATTTTGAAAAAATTAAATCCATCAACCAAGCTAATCCCTTCATTGATAGTATGATAGCCTTTAAGCCTTCTTTTGAATCCATACTTGAAAAAGAGTCATTTTATAAGAGACTTAGAGGAACCATGGGTAAGCAAATAAACTTCGGCACTTATAAGCGATTAGGGCCTCTTTGATTCATGTGATGGCACAAAAAAAGCGTGGTAATGACCACGCTAAATTCTTAATTTATTTTTTTTATTTACTCCATTGAGAAGGTCCTGCGCCGCCGCCGCCATATTCGTTCACTTGACCAATGGAATTAGTCACTTTATAATACATATTCATCACAGCATGTTGATAATAATGTTGGTTTAATGGATTCGTATCAACAATAGTTGCCCATCCTTCTACTGTATTGCCGTTTGAAAGTGTTTGAGTAGGTATGGTTAATGTATCTTTTAAAGCATAAGCCTCAACATCCATGGTAAAGTTGTTTTGAAAATTTTTCACAATCACCTTGTTGATTTTGTCCCCTGACTCTACACTCACTGTATACTGAGCTGGACTTGATAAAGTGCCATCTTCATTAATATTCCAAATGCCTTTAAATTTATCTCTAGTAATTGTTTCGCAATGTTCGCCTTCATAACCAATTTGACAAATACAAACTCCTTCTTTACAAGTACTGCTATAAGCACAACTTACATTTTTACATTTATCGGGTTTGCAAGCATTAAAAGTAACAGCGAAAAACAATAAAATGGTGGAGAGGCTTGCAAGAATAATATTTTTCATCATGTTTCAGGATCTTTCTATAGGGTAAATATATAAATAATTTCTTAAACAAATCATTTTGCGAGAATTCTCTTATACAAACTTATAAGGAAGCCTACTATCATCAAAATGGTTCCAATCCACAAGACGTTGATGTAAGGAAAAAGGATAGCCTTCATAATGATATAATCTTCCATGGCACTTGGCTGTTTGTATTCAATGATAGCTGCATTGTCAGAAGGTATGATTTTGCTTAATCTTGTGTATAAATTGTAGGTTTTTACCGTGTCATCAATCATCATTTCTTCATTTCCCCGAATTACATAAATTGGGCTCGATTTTTCAAGGTTACCTTCTAAGTTAAAAACCCTTAAGTTGGCTGATACAGCAATATCGCCATTTACTGCCTGATATTGATTAGATTTTACCTGAGTATTAAAGCCATCAAATATCATATAGCCATTACTGAAAAAAATCGAATCTCCAGTTTTTACCTTCTTTGATTTATACTGACTAGTATCCCCCATTTTAGTTTTGTCTACGGTTGAAGTTACATAGGTAAACACATCATGGCTCAAATAATGTCTGGTATCTGGACTAGACACTAAACCCATTTTAGGGTTAATTTGTGCATTAGGTTGCAGTATAAATTCTTCCTGAACCCTGCCTGTGTCATTTTCTCTTTTTTGATATCGGACCTTATAATAATGGTTTGGGCCATCTACAGTATCGCCAATATAAGTCATTTCGTATGAGCCCATGCGAACAGGAATTCCTCTGAAAAGAAGCACATTTTCGCGGCTTTCTTTCTTATTTTCCTCTTCGCTTTTCTTACCCATTTCAAAATCAACACCTAATCTATTGACAGAAATTACTCGTTTGTTGTAAGATGAAAGTATAATGCCTACTATCATTAGACCAAAACCAATATGCGCTGTGGAACCACCCCATTTAATACCATTCCACTTGATGACACGAATTGCATAGAACAAATTTGCTAGTATAGTAAAGATGGAAGCAAACATGATTAATACAATGGGAACTGTTTTTAGTTCTTGTAAATAAGAAACAATAGCCGTTAAGATGATAGCTAGTACAAATGGAGGTAATATCTTCATCATCACCTCCTTCATATTGGAAGATTTGAACTTAAAATAATAAATACTTGCCGTGCCCAATAAGACCAGCATCGTGATCCATATCT
>CAZSUF010000128.1:0-6233 GCA_964609875.1 uncultured Bifidobacterium sp. | reverse complement strand
ATAGGTGATTTGTACAACAGAAATCATCAATACCAAAGCCCCGATAAACATCCAAAATTCCCTGGAACTTAAAGCTTCTTCTTCTTTCTTGATGTCAGGGATACTTTTGAAATTCTTGAAGAATAAAAATAATCCTAATAGTAAAAAGAGGAAAAGAAAAAAGATCAAATGAAAGGAGAGTGAACTTCCCTCGCCTGTAAAGGCATGCACAGAAGTATCTCCTAAAATGCCTGTTCGAGTTAAAAAAGTTGAATAGAGTACCAATGCAAAAGAAAATATGAAAAACAACAAGGTGGATTTCATAGAATACCCTGTTGATTTGTAAATCATAGTGGTGTGTAAGCCTGCTACCATCACAATCCAAGGAACTAAGGACGCATTTTCTACAGGATCCCATGCCCAATATCCGCCAAAATTCAAACTTTCATAGGCCCAAGCTCCGCCCATCATAATGCCAGTGCCTAATATCATCCCACTAAATACAGACCATCGTAACATGTATGGCGTAAGATTTTCGTAATCTTTTTTCCATAATGCAGATAACGCATAGGCAAAAGGTAATAAGGTGGAGGCAAAGCCCATAAACAAGATTGGCGGATGAATAACCATCCAATAATTTTGTAAGAGTGGATTTAATCCATTCCCATCTTTAATAAATTCTAAATAATTGGGTTGCTGAAATATTGGAGCGCCTACCATCTCATCTCGAAGCAAGGCAAAAGGAGATGATCCTATTTTTTCGCCAAAGAATACCAACCCTAATAACATGGAAGCTAAGAGTATTTGAACCAAACTTACAATACTCAACACAGGTGATTCCCACTTGGATTTGCTTCGCATCACTAAAAGACCTAAAACAGTATGCCATATGCTCCAGAGCAAAAAGCTACCTTGCTGACCTTCCCAAAAACAGGATAATAAATATTTGAATGGCAAGGCTTGACTAGAGTGAGACCACACATAAAAATATTCAAATTGATGATTGAAAATGCCAAACACAGAAACGGTATGAATTATAAACGCACGACGTCCTATTCGTTTCCAGCTATTTTCAACGTCCCCAAAAGGAGATTGCGCTGCAGCATAATAAGAAATGGCTGAAACTAAAGCAGCTACAAAAGATAAGATCACAAAAAAATGACCTATTTTACCAGGGAGTAAATGCTCATTTAAAAAGGTTGTTTCCAATAGTTTGAATTGATTGTTGGCAAATTTTAGCTAGGATTGCTGACTGCAACTTGATCTGTTTTGTATTTAGACGGACATTTCATGAGTATTTTAGAACATTTAAATTCATCGCCCACCATAGCCCCAGTCATGGTTAATCGCTCACTACGCTCAAAATCTTGCGGTTTAGTTCCATTAAATGTTACTTTTTTCAATACGCCTTCTTCATCTTTTGCATAAAATACAAAATGATTCGGGTCCTTGATCGGATCATAAGACATTTTGTTGCTTACCGTATCTAACACACCAATGATTTGATACTCCTTGCCTGGTTTGGCTGCAGCAGTGGCAAAAGTTTGATAACTACTAAAATCGCCCACCATGCTTAGAATAAAACCTGTGGCTACAGCAATTAAAATTAAGGCAACAATATTCGACGTTTTCATATAAATAAAAAATTCTTTTAAATCAGAGAATCTAATGAAACTTTCAGATTCTTTTTTAGCGCTGTAAAATTACAAGAGAATTTGTGTTCAACCTATTTATTCTTTCTATTAGAATTTATTCTTCCACATCATGCTTTCTACAGGCTTTTTAGGTTGCCCGCTATATTTAGCACCTACCTTGTTATTATATTTTACTTCAATTTCCCCGTCAACCGGGAAATAAATTAATTGACCAATAGGCATTCCTGCATATACACGAACCGGCTGCTTGACTGAAATCTCTAAAGTCCAGTTTCCACAAAATCCCACATCACCTTTTCCTGCCGTAGCATGAATATCAATACCAAGTCTGCCTGTACTTGATTTACCTTCCAAAAAAGGCACATGTTCATGAGTTTCGGTATATTCTTCAGTGACGCCCAAGTAAAAATCTCCAGGTTGTAATACAAATCCTTCTTCAGGAATATCAAAATGTTTAATCTGATTATGCGCTTTTGCATCCAATTCATGATTAATGTATGTGGCTAGATGCTTGCCTAAATGCACATCATATGAATTGCTTCCTAAACAATCTCGGGTATAAGGCTCAATTTTAATAGTCCCTTTGTCCATTTCTTCCAAGATTCGTTTATCCGATAAAATCATAGTTCAAAATTTGTGCAAATGTAAGCTTGCCAACTTAGAATATCAACCTGAATTGCAACTTGAACTAGCGATTTTACGGCTATATAGATTAAATGTTTATTTTTGTCATATGTTTGAGGAACTTTACTTCTCAAAATTGTCATTCATCTACAAATACATTTAAACGTGTCAAATGAAAAATAATCTACTCGCAACAAAATTATCGTTGGCTATTATGGTCTTGCTTTTTCCTGTATCACTCATGGCTAAACAAAAGTTCGGAACAGATTTAGGCATTGGTCTAAAAGGTGGACTGAACTTCAATAAAGTAGTGGCTTCAGAATGGAAAAATAAATTTAGTACCGACCCTCATGGCGGATTTTTTCTGTATCTAAATAAGTATAGAGTGGGCGTACAAATTGAGGCCAATTGGACCCAGAATAAAATGACAACTGATTCATCCTTTTATGGGTTGTATAAACAATATTATCAAACAGCCATGGATAGTTTAAATGGAGGAACTTTTAAGTTTAGTACCATTTCTATTCCCTTATTGGTGAACTTAAAATTGTCTCAGTTTTTATGGATACAACTTGGGCCGCAATATTCGGCTAGTGTAAATATATTAGATAAGAATAAAATTCTTAAAAGTGGGGTAGAAGTAATTAAGCAAAATAACTTCAATTTAGTAGGTGGACTTTGGGTTCAGTTTGGAGGCAAGTCTCCCTTGCTTAGAGTCAATGCAGGTATTCGATATGTGTCAGGTGTATCCAATATGAGTAGTTTGGTGACTTCTAAAGGAGATGTGCAAGATTGGAAAAATCAGATGATACAAGTGCATGTAGGATTTAGTTATTAAGTACATCTTTCATTTCATGTGCTTGACTCTTTCCCGAATGCCCGCGTGAAGGATAGAACGGAAAGCCCATCTCGTTCTTCAAAACGAGATGGCTTGCAGTGATAGCCTGACCCCTTTTTCTTGTCTCCGAACTTTCTTTGTAAATGAATGTCTGTCAAGAAAAAGGGGGCACGCCCAAAATATTTATCTGACTAATACTGTCGAAAAAGGCGACAATAATTCTCTTTCATTTCGTTTGAGTTCGGCATAAGACGTTTGAATAATGAGGACTTCCTCCAAGTCTTTGTCATCGATATGCTGTAGCTCCTCAAATAATTCTTGTATGGTTGCTTTGATTTTTCTCAATATAAAATAAGTGACTGTTTTATTGACGTCATCAACGTAAATTACCTCTCTAGAAGGGACTAAAATATTATGCTCCTTGGCCCAATTTTCGCTTAACTCATAAGGAAAATACAAAGCTTCTATGGCACTATTGCGCACAGATTCTTCTTCATGATAGGTGAAGAAATTGGCATCAGGAAATTGAAGCGTTTGATCAAGTTGATTAAAATAAACATGATACGTATGTTGCCAAATTTGATGCACAAAATCTGCATCACCGACTTTTAAACGAATAAAATCTGCAATGCTTAATTTGTCGTCGTAAGGTTTAGCCCCATACTCAATCAAAATTCGGATTAATCCTTTTTCTTGTGCATAATCTTTTTGAAGCAAAGCACTTATAGCAGGCTGTGGCTCGCCAGATTCTGGCACGTTTTAAATTGGAAAAATCGATGACTCAATTTCGTCCTTATCAAAACGTTCTTGCTTAACTAACTTTTCTCGTATTCTTTTATTGACTAAAGTAATTAATCCGGCTTCGTCAATTTGTAAGAGTTGAGCACATCGTCGAATATAATCTTGCTGCTTTGTAAAATCTTCGACTCGATTTATTTTCGATAAGGTTTCGGCAATATCGTTGATGAGGGCCGTTTTTTTGAGCGTGTCGTTCTTAGCTTCATTCAAAGAAGCCTCAAGTTTGAAAAGAATAATATCTTTTTTGTTTGTACGAATAAATTCGCGGAAAGCTTCGGCACCTAAAGATTGTACAAAACTATCAGGGTCGTGATTGTCAGGAAGCATCACCACTTGCACAGACAAGCCTTGTTCGATCGCCATGTCTAATCCACGCAAGGCTGCTTTTACGCCAGCAGCATCTCCATCATACAGAATAATTAAATTGTTGGTAAAACGCTTGATGAGTTTTAATTGCTCTTCAGTCAAAGAAGTACCACTACTTGCGGCTACATTTTCTACGCCGGCTTGATATAAAGAAATGACATCTGTATAGCCTTCAACCAACAGACATTCATCGAGTTTGTCTATGCTGGTATTGGCCTGATAAATACCATATAAAGTTTTGCTCTTAAAATAGATTTCATTTTCAGGCGTATTAATATACTTGGGCGATTTTTCATTCGTCTTCAAAATTCTGGCGCCAAAACCAATGACCTTGCCTGTGGTATTTTGAATAGGAAAAATTACCCTGCCTGCATACATGGCTTGTAACTGTCCATTTCTTTCTGTTACAATACCCGCCTTCATCAAAATTTCTTTTTGATATCCTTTTTGAAGCGCATCTTTCACCAAATGATCTCTATTTTCGGGACAATAACCGAGTTGAAATAAATCGATAATATCCTGACGAAAACCTCTTTCTTTGAAATAAGATAGTCCGATAGCCTGACCTTCTTCGCTTTCCATGAGTTGATCTCTAAAATACTGCGTAGCATATGTATTTACAATACGCAAACTCTCCTCCATTTGTCGATTCTCAATCGCTTCTTTGGACTGTTCAGTTTCTTCAATTTCAATGTGGTAGCGCTTTGCCAGCCAAGTGATGGCTTCAGGATAGCTCATTTTTTCGTGCTCCTGAATAAAAGTAATGGTATTTCCTGCCTTACCACAACCAAAACATTTATAAATTCCTTTGGTCGGAGATACGGTAAAAGAGGGCGTTTTCTCGTTATGAAACGGACAATTCCCTAAATAATTGGCTCCTCGTTTTTTCAATTTCACAAAGGCGCCTACGACATCCATAATATCGGCGGCATCATGTACTTTTTGTATGGTAGAACGAGAAATCACGGGGTAAATTTAGACAAAATTGAGGAATAGCGGTGTTCATTCTTTGGGCGTTCCCACGCTCAGTATCTTGGAAGTAAATGGAATCTGTCGTGTAGCGTGGTCGGGTGATCCGCTACAATGCCCTGATCAAAAGCATCAGGGCGATTTTCGCTACTCCCCCTAACGCATAGGAACTACACAGGATCATAATGTGTACATTTGAACTTGAAATTTATTAAATTTTGATAAAGATGCCTGCTGAAAACAATCCTGAACCGTTACAATTTTCACGCGTGATTGATCATATAACTCAGGGCGAAATCAAACGTGGGAAAAGTTTTGGTATACATGTTTTTGATGAGACCATACATCAAATTGAAGAATTGGTAAAGCCTGCTAACGAGAAGGGAATTTGGGAAGCTAAATTATCTATGCGCCACCCAAGAACAAATAATTGGGTAAAAAAAACGAAGTCTTCAACCTTGTTTCCCATTTCATGGGACAGTGAAAAATTGCATAGTAAGTTGCTAGAAGCTTTTACTCAAGCAATTTTAGAAACTTCCTACAAGAAGGTGGGTAAAACTAGTTGTGGTATAGAGATTGTTTTTATTTATCAGCAAGGAGAAATCACCGCGTGTTATCCTTTGTATTGATGATAAGATTGAACAAGTGACTTTTTATATCATTACGTTTCTAAGGTTCCCATTGATAGGATTCATTGAGTAGATTTTTTGTTGTGGTGATTTAAAGCAACTAAGGAAACAGAGTAAATATTGGCAAAAGAAATTTACATTTAAGTATTCTTAATGGCTATGTTCGAAGTATTGAAGTCATATTTTCATTTTATTTTTTTGGTACTTATTATAAGTATTCAGTCTTTTAATGTTCGGGCTCAACTTCAATCATCCTTTACAAATATTACAGTTACCAAGCTTACACATGATGAAGGCTTATCTCAATCAGTTAATTTATTTCGGTATGAAGATAGTTATGGATTTATGTGGATTACAGCCAGCGATGCCTTGAAT
>CAZSUF010000127.1:0-10653 GCA_964609875.1 uncultured Bifidobacterium sp. | reverse complement strand
AAATGAGTTCACGTTCTTCTTCAAAAACTTTAATATAGGGTGTGTTTGAACGTGCAGTTACATTCCAATCAATACATCTTATATCATCGCCATAGGCATATTCTCGTACTTCACTAAAACTCATACCTCGACCTTTAAACGCACTATGATACTCACCACTAAAAATATGGTTGGTAAGTCCTTTTGTACGGATCTCAATTTGTCTAACTTTTTTGATGATCTCTGTGGTGGTCATGAATGAATGCCTAATAAGTTTTGTGCGTATGTTTTTACAAAAATAAATAGCAAGTAGTGTTTGCTTTATTTAAAATACTAAGGGACTTCTACGGCATTTAAAATTTCATTGACTATCATCTCGCTATTCATATTTTCTGCTTCGGCTTCGTAGGTCAATCCAATTCTATGTCGCATCACATCCATACAAACTGCTCTTACATCTTCTGGAATTACATAACCTCTGCGTTTGATAAAGGCATAGGCTTTGGAAGCTAAGGCCAAATTGATACTCGCACGAGGCGAAGCACCATAGCTAATCAACGGTTTTAATTTTGCTAACTTAAAGTTTTCTGGTTGACGAGTCGCAAATACAATATCTAAAATATACTTCTCAATCTTTTCGTCCATATATACTTCGCGAACAAGATTTCTAGCATCTAAAATTTCTTTCGGAGAAATAATAGGATTGATTTTAGGTTGTCCACCTGGATTAATATTTTGACGAATAATCATTCGCTCTTCTTCTTGCTGAGGATAGCCAACCACGATCTTCAACATAAAACGATCTACTTGCGCTTCAGGCAAAGGATAAGTTCCTTCTTGCTCAATCGGATTTTGTGTGGCTAATACTAAAAATGGTTCTTCTAAGGGATAGGTATTTTCTCCCAAAGTAATTTGTCTTTCTTGCATAGCTTCCAGTAAAGCACTTTGCACTTTAGCGGGTGCACGATTTATTTCATCGGCCAAAATAAAGTTAGCAAAAATAGGGCCTTTACGAACCTGAAATTGGTTAGCTTGTTGGTTATAAATCATGGTACCTACAATATCAGCAGGAAGCAAATCAGGTGTAAATTGAATCCGTGCAAATTTTCCATTGATGGCATTGGACAAGGACTTAATCGCCAAAGTTTTTGCAAGACCCGGAACACCTTCAAGTAATACATGCCCTTGAGCAAGCAACCCGATAAGCAATCTTTCGAGCATATATTTTTGCCCTACGATGGATTTGTTTAATTCTAAATTAAGTAAATCAATAAAAGCACTTTTCTGATGTATACGTTCGTTGAGTTCACGTATGTCTACTGAGGAATTTTCCATAAACATTTTTTGAGTGCCACAAATGTATAAAGAGGAAAGAGTATTTGTACGTTAAAATTTTTTAAAAAATAAACACATACTCAAGGGGTAAGCTAACAAGCAATTTTACCTTTGGTGTAAGGCCAAAACAGGCACATGACTATGATAGAGCATTTCCTTGGTTCTGCTTTTATGAAACAGGCTATCAAAGAAGGAATGCTTTTTAGGGATCATGATTAATAAGTCTATATTATTTTGATCGATAAAATCACTGATGGCATCTTGCACAACTTCATGTTCGATGAAATGAAATTGGTGAGGAATATTTTCTAGCATTTGTTCCAGTGTGGCAAGTTCATCTGCTGACTCAGGTTTAAAGTGTCTGTTTTTATAATCAATGTTTAAAATATGTAGTTCGGCATGAGTTAATAAAGCAAAGGCTTTCAAGGGTAACAAGGGAGTTGAAGAAGCCACTTGTTGCAGATCACATGCCATACAAATTTTTTGTACAGGTTTAAAGGCAGCATGCTTGGGTACGATAATCATTGGATAGGCCAAGGTGTTCATGGATGAAATGGCGTTGCTCCCAATAATTTTATCGATAGAGCTTCCGTCGCCTGTAATGCCCATGATCACTGCAATAGGATTAATTTCATCACAATAGGTACTCAAAGAATCGAGAAATAAGCCCGTTTCTACTTTAGTATGAAAGTTCAAAGTTGGATGGCTTGCTTTCAAGGCGTTTACCTTTTCTGCCATTTTCTCTTCCGCTTGTTGTTGAAAGCCTGGAATAGAATCTAAATACACAGCATCGGTGCTGATTAAATTAGACACTAAGACCACATGATATAAAGTCACATCAAATTGATAGTGTGCTGCCATGTCCATGGCATAGGTCAAGGCATTATCAGCAATCGGAGAAAAGTCGGTAGGAATAAGTAAGGTGTTCATTTGAATTGATTTAATCGTTGAAAAACCAAAGATAAAGATTCTATCTTTCTAATTCTCATGATTTTGCTCATGTATTCTTCTGACCAATTTCCCAAAGTGTGAATATTGAAATATGCGCATTCCATGAATCGACTGCATTGCGGCAGGGATTGTAATGAAAAGCCCACAGACTGAGGAACGAAGGCGAGGACTTGTAATGGAAAGCCCGTGTGCCGCCCTCATCATCAAACATCCTTACTTCTTCTTATTTCTTTCTTGCTGTTGCTTTTGCATTTCAGCCATTCTTGCCATCAACTTATTTTCCTTGGGCTTGAATTTCAGCATGTATTTTATCCGGATTGATAATATAATTCTGAATCACAAATTGCAAACCGAGCGTAATTACGTTAGATACAAAGTAGTAATACGTTAAGGCTGCTGGAAGTTTGTTGAAGATACCCAAAAACATAAGCGGCATGATGAAAGGTAAATATTTCATCATCGGATTATTTTGATCTTGGGTAGCCATATTCATACTATATAAAGCCAACACTAAACTCGTGATCACAAATAATATGGTGAACAAACTGATATGATTACCATATACTTGAGAAAGCAAAGGAATTTGCGCACTCCATGAAGCAATAGAATCGTAGGTCGATAAATCCTTAGCCCAAAGAAAACTCGATTGTCTCAACTCAATCGAATGAGGGAAGAAAGATAAAAGGGCAAAGAAAACCGGCAATTGCAACAAAGCTGGCAAACATCCACCTAAAGGATTTACGCCTGCTTGACGATATAATTTCATTTGCTCTACACCATAGGCTTGCTTGTCGTCACCTAATTTTTCGCGAAGTTCGTCCAATTCAGGTTTAAGTGCTTTCATTTTTGCACTAGATACATAGCTCTTGTAAGTGAAAGGCGACATCAACAAACGGATAATGAAAGTTAGCAATAAAATTACGATGCCATAATTGCCGAACATCTTGGCTAAGAAATTAAATATTGGAATAATCAACCATAGATTAATATATTTTACAAACCCAAAAATGCCATAGCTTAATGGAATAATTTCTTGTAAATCTTTCTTATAGCTCTTTAAAAGCTTGTAATCATTGGGCCCCATGAAAAGTTGAAAATCATATTTGTCTTGATTTTTCAAGGCAAAACTCGAAGAGAAATCAGATAAAGTTTTTTTAGCAGTATCTACTTTAATTTCAGTGGTAGTTTTTCCAGATTCAATAAAGTTGGTAGCCGGAATTAAAGTCGAATTAAAATAATGTTGCTTAAAACTTAACCATTTGATTGGCTGTTTGAAAGTTTTAGAATCTTTTGTTTTGATAGTAAAGTAATCATACCCTTCACCTTCTAAATTATAACATACTTGGGTATATTGTTCTTGACTGCTCAAATCCTGCTCAGTTAATAAAGACACTGAATTCCAGTCGAATGAAATCGGCTGTGTGCTATTAACGCCCGTAGGAAGAATAGACATATTTACCATATAACCACTTGCAGGCAAACTATAATTGATTTGCATGTCATGGCTATTAAATTGCACAGACTTGCCATCAGCAGCTACAATATCTGCAAACACTTGAGCCTTAGAATGAATTTTACTTCCTTGAGAATTTAAAAATGAAAAATCATAAGAATTTTCGCTGCCATCCAGTAATAATAAAGGTTTGCCGTCGAAAGTTTTGAAAGTTTTTAATTCAACTTTTTTAGGAAATCCACCTTTGTTGGTGAAAGTGATTTTTAATTTATCGTTTTCAAGTACGATATCTTTTTCAGGAATAACGCTTACTGAATCAATCACGGTCGTAGTTGATTGAAGCACTTTGTTGCTATCTTGTGGTGTTGCAGGGGAGACTTTGCTTTTTACAGCGGCTACTGAGTCAGCTATTTTTTGTTGACGAATATCAGCATCAGAAGGCTGATTGTAAAAGATATAGCCTATTAATAAAAGCATCAAAAGCCCAAAACCGGCAATGGTATTTTTGTCCATTTTTTTAAATTGGGTGCAAATATAGGGAAATAGGTTATACCACTCACAAATGATACATAAGCGGAACAAATGTGTTTTGAAAGCAGTATTCAGCACTTGGTTTGCAGATTGAATGAAGCATTTTTTTTGGGTGGCACACACGCTTGCGGCTCATACTCCGCTTCCGAATCGGCTACTAAATTTCTAGTCGAGTCAAATATCGTGTAGCCTCTCGGAATGCGGGGTACCGCCTTAATCGTTGCCACAATACACGTCTTCGAATAGAACGGATTAGTCCAAAATTGAGCAACATCATGTAGAAAGTAATCGTGTCCATAAGCCCATGGGAGGCTACTCCACAGCCTAAATTTAAAAACGTCATGTAAAAATAATTGGTCAAAAAAGAAATTAATCCTACTTTCGCGTCAGAATGAGCAAAGAGGAAGGGAACTGAAAGGTTCCCTTCTTTATTATCAAACCATGACAAAAACAGAACAAATAGCAACCATGATAGATCAGTGCCTTGAAGGAACTGATTGTTTTTTGGTAGAGTACAAAGTAAAACCTACGAACAATTTCAAGATTTTTCTTGATAGCGATACGGGTTTTACCTTAGAAAAATGCATGCGCATCAATCGATCTCTTAGACGAAAAATCGAAGAGGCTGAATTATTTCCCGAAGGCGATTTTTCACTCGAAGTGTCAAGTCCTGGCGTGGATGCACCGCTAAAAGGAGAAAGACAATTTTTAAAAAATGTGGGTCGTTTGCTCGAAATTGTACTCCTAGATCCAGAAGCAGAAGGTATTGTCGGTAGATTGCTCGAAGTAGACAAAGAAGGTATTTTGATTGAAAAAGTGACAAAGACAAGAAGAGTGAAGAAAGTAGAAGTAGCCCCTGAAAAGTTGCATCTACCTTTTGATCAAATAAAAACAGCCACCACACAAATTGAATTTTAAACACAACGTATAACATTAAAAACATATAAAATGGCAAGTATTAATCTGATAGATTCGTTTGCGGAGTTTAAAGACGCCGAGAATATCGATCGTCCTACCCTGATTAAAGTAATCGAAGATGTATTCAAAACCTTAATTCGAAAGAAATATTACAGCGATGAAAATTTTGATGTCATTGTAAATGATCAAACAGGTGATCTTGAAATTTTCCAACGCCGTGAAGTAGTAGCCGATGCTGATATCATGAATGATGATACCCAAATTGAATTAACTGAAGCTAAAAAACTTGATGAAAGTTACGATGAAGGCGATGAAGTATATGAAGAGGTAAAGATGGAGAGCTTTGGTCGAAGAGCAATACTTGCAGCTAAACAAACACTTGCAGCTCGTATCAGCGATTTGAAGAAAGGTATTTTAATGGAAAAGTACAAAGAGCGTGAAGGTGAAATTATAACTGGTGAAGTGTATCAAGTTTGGAAAAAAGAAATCATGTTGTTAGATGATGAAGGCAATGAATTGATTTTGCCTAAATCTGAACAAATTCCAACAGATTATTTCAAAAAGGGAGAATCTGTTAGAGCCGTAGTTAAAAAAGTAGAATTAAGAGGAAGCAATGCCATCATTAT
Source organism: uncultured Bifidobacterium sp. (assembly GCA_964609875.1). Lineage (GTDB taxonomy): Bacteria > Bacteroidota > Bacteroidia > Chitinophagales > Chitinophagaceae > OLB11. Next base: position 4,860 of record CAZSUF010000127.1, on the reverse strand, counting down.
TTTGTCAAGAACGAGTCCTAGCTTTTTGGCTAAATTACTTGAAATGGAAGTGCCAGAAATATTTGATGGTTTAATTAGTATCAAGAAAATTGTGCGGGAACCAGGCGAAAGAGCTAAAGTGGCTGTAGAAAGTTATGACGATCGTATTGATCCTGTAGGAGCTTGTGTGGGTATGAAGGGAAGTCGTATTCACGGGATCGTGCGTGAATTGAAAAATGAAAATATTGATATCATCAACTTTACTCAGAATATTCAGTTGTTATTGCAAAGGGCTTTAACCCCAGCAAAAATTACGAGCATGAATATCAATGAGGAAAATAAATATGTCGAAGTATTTATGAAAGCTGATCAAGTATCCTTAGCCATTGGAAAAAGAGGGGTGAATATTAAATTAGCGCAGGAACTTACAGAATACAATATCGATGTATTCCGCGATGATCTTGAAGAAGGCGAATTTGATATCGACTTAGATGAATTTACAGATGAGATAGATGCTTGGGTTATCGACGAGTTAAAGAAAGTAGGTTGTGATACAGCCCGAAGCATACTTTCATTGACCGATGAGGAATTGATACGTAGAACTGATCTAGAAGTAGAAACAATTCGCGACGTGAAAGCAATTCTGCAATTGGAATTTGATGAAGAAGAAAAAGACAAATAATTCGTAGGATTCAACTTATATTTACAGCATCGTTCAACAAACTGACGGGCTTGAGATCTAAGTTGTAAGGCCTGTCGGATGGGATTAAAATATAAAAACCATTTCTCACAATAATTGTGAGAATTGTTTGAAAGATATAAGATAAGAAATGTCAGAAACAACAAATACAATACGCCTCATGAAGGCTGCCAAGGAATTCAATATTGGCAAGGATACCCTTGTCGATTTTTTGACCAAGCAAGGATTCCAGGTAGCTAACAACCCTAATGCTGTGCTATCGGAGCCGATGTACTCAGCATTGATGATGGAGTATGCAGCTGAGAAAGCAGCAAAAAAGAAGAGTGATAATGTCGTGCTCAGCAAAGTAGGGACAGACGATAAAAAGGCAAAAGAAGTTCCTAAGGAAGAAGTGATTTCTTTAAAGAAGGAAGATGCTGTGAAAGTAGTTGAGGTAGGTAAAATAGATTTAACAGAGAAACCAAAAAAGGTGGCTGTTGTTGAAGAACCTGTTGAAGTACCTGTTGAAATTGAGCCTTCAAAAGAAAAAGAGGAAGTACCACAAATTGTTGTAGAAGAAGAGAAACCTAAAAAGAAGGTAGAAAAAACCTCTGAGAAATTAAAAATAGAAGCACCAGAACTTGATGGGCCTAAGATTTTAGGTAAAATTGATATTGATAAAAAACCTGCTAAGCCTAAAAAAGTAGAGCCTGTTGAACCTGTCGTGCCTGTTGTAGAAGCTGTTGTACCGCCAGTTGAAGTTGAAAAGAAAGTTGCAGAGCCTGAAGAAGTTGTACTTCACACTTTAAAAAGAGATGTACTTGCTGGGCCTAAAATTATTGGCAGAATTGAATTGCCAGTTGAACAACCTAAAGACAATAAACCCAAGGAAAAACGCAAGCGTAAACGTATTCCTGTAGATGGCAAAGCGCCTGATCCAAATAAACCAGCTACACCAGGAACTACGCAAAACAGGCCAACAGATAATAGACCTAATTTCCGTAGAGATAATAATTCAGGTCCAAATAGGTATCAAGGCAATGCTGATAATCGTTATAGAAGACCAGAAGATAAGCCTGTAGACCAAAATGAAATTCAAGATAAGATCAAGCAAACTCTAGCGAAATTGGGTAATACCACAAGAGGCAAGAGTTTGAAGGCCAAATATCGTCGTAATAAGCGTGAAGAGATGGCTGAAAAAAGAGCCTTGCGTGAAAATGAAAATGATACAGGCAAGCTTCAACTAACTGAATTTATTTCTGTAAGTGAATTAGCCAATTTGATGGATGTTAATTTCTCTGAAGTTATTGGCAAATGTATGAGCCTTGGTATCATGGTTTCTATCAATCAGCGTTTAGATGCAGAAGTTATCGAACTTGTTGCCAGCGAATTTGGTTTTGAAGTAGAATTTATTAATCTAGAACAAGAAGCAGAACAAGAAATTCTGATCGAAGACGATCCTGAAGATCTTGTGACTCGACCACCGATTGTAACCATCATGGGACACGTAGATCATGGTAAAACTTCCTTGCTCGATTATATTCGTAATGCGAATGTTGTGGCAGGCGAGGCTGGTGGAATTACCCAACATATTGGTGCTTATGAAGTTACGCTAAAAAATGGCCGACAAATTACATTCTTAGATACTCCTGGTCATGAAGCCTTTACCGCGATGCGTGCTAGAGGTGCTAAAGTAACAGATATCACTGTGATTGTAATTGCAGCTGATGATTCTGTGATGCCTCAAACAAAAGAAGCAATCAGTCATGCTCAAGCAGCGGGTGTACCTATGATTTTTGCCTTTAATAAGATTGATAAAGATGGAGCCAATGCAGATAAAATTCGTGAGCAATTATCTGCCATGAATGTGTTGGTAGAAGAATGGGGCGGTAAGTTCCAATCTCAGGAAATCTCAGCTAAATCTGGATTGAATGTGGATCTATTATTAGAAAAAATAGTCTTAGAATCTGAAGTGTTAGACCTTAAAGCAAATCCAGATCGATTTGCAAATGGAACTATCATTGAGGCTTCGTTGGATAAAGGACGTGGATTTGTTTCTACGATACTTGTACAAAGCGGCACCTTAGAAATAGGAGATATGATCGTAGCGGGTTCGATCTTTGGACGTGTGAAAGCTATGTCTGACGAACGTGGAAATAAGAAAACAAAAGCAGGCCCTTCAACTCCTGTGCAAATATTAGGATTGAATGGGGCACCTCAATCTGGAGAAAAATTCAAAGTATATGAAGATGAAGATGAAGCCAAAAATGTGGCCAATCATCGTGCGCAAATCCTTCGTGAACAAGGAATGAGAACCAAGAAACATATTACCTTGGATGAAATTGGTCGTCGTTTGGCTTTAGGTAATTTCAAGCAATTGAATGTGATTATCAAAGGTGATGTGGATGGATCTGTAGAAGCCTTGAAAGATTCTTTATTGAAATTATCTACAGACGAAATTGCTGTGTCTGTTGTTCATAGTGCCGTTGGACAAATTACTGAATCTGATGTATTATTAGCTACGGCCTCTGATGCTATCATTTTAGGCTTCCAAGTTAGACCTTCTAGTTCAGCAGCTAAGATTGCAGAGAATGAAAATATTGAAATCAGATACTATTCTATCATCTACGATGCGATTGAAGGATTGCTAGAACCTAAGATTGAGAAGAAAGCGATCTGTAATGTTGAAGTGAAAGAAGTATTCAAAATTACGGGTGTTGGTGAAATTGCAGGTTGTATGGTACTTGAAGGACGAATTAAGCGCGATACCAAGGTGAATATTGTTCGTGATGGTATTGTAATTCATACTGGTGAATTATCATCATTGAAACGATATAAAGATGATGTAAAAGAGGTAGTAGTCGGCACAGAATGTGGTGTGGGTATTAAAAACTTTAATAATTTGCAAGCCGGCGATATCATCGAAGGATTTGAAGAAATTGAAGTGAAACGAACTTTATAGAAATAGAAACCCCTAGAGATAGCGGTTTTTTTATAGCTTTTATTTTAGGATATCCTTTATACATTTTTTCTTTTCGAGAATTAATTTATCTTTCAAGAAATTTGCACATGGTAAACAGATTTTTAAAAGCCAAACATTGGCAACTTTTTTTGCTAGTTTTTGGCTTGCCCATCATCTTACAATTTATTTTATTTGGTTATATGTTTTCAAGTATGCTTGCACAAACAAATCCAGATCCAATGAAGATGATGAATGGCATGAGATGGACTCCATTACTTGTTCTTCCGATTTATGGAATCTTTTTTGGATGGTTATGGTCCATTGCTATTGGATTACAAAATAAGATTCCCGAGAATGTGAAAATGAAGGTGAAAAAGTTTAAAGTACTCTTTTTTATCCCTTTAATTTATATATCTGTCATCATGGTTTATTTCAGTTTTGCCTTTAGTAGTTTTATTCAAATGGATCAAGCTCCCCAAGTTGAGTCTATGCTTGGATTATTTGCCGTTATATTTCCTTTACACTTGTTTTCTATGTTTTGCATTTTTTATACCCTCTATTTTGCAGCGAAAACAATTAAATCCGTTGAATTACAAAGAGAGGTTAAATTTGCAGATTTTGCTGGAGAGTTTTTTATGATTTGGTTTTATCCCATTGGCATTTGGATCATACAACCTAAAGTCAACAAAATGGTAGGAAAATAGAAACCAGCTTAGCTAGTTTTAATTTTAAAAAGTAAAATTATAATTAAGTAAACCACACAGACAACTAAAAACCAATCAACAAATTAAATAAGTAAAAGTAATTATGATTTCAAAAATTAAACAAGATTTACCAGCGAGTATAGTCGTTTTTTTAGTAGCCCTTCCATTATGTTTGGGCGTGGCCTTGGCAAGTGGGGCACCTTTGTTATCTGGTGTTATTGCAGGTATTATAGGCGGAATAGTTGTTGGTTTTCTAAGTCAATCGCATACTAGTGTAAGTGGGCCGGCAGCAGGCTTAGCGGCTATAGTGCTTACATCAATAACTCAATTGGGCAAGTTTGACATTTTTTTATTGGCAGTTGTATTAGCAGGCGTTTTTCAACTTGCAGCAGGAATTGCAAAAGGTGGATTTATTGCCAATTATATTCCCTCGAATGTAATTAAAGGATTATTAGCTGCTATCGGAATTATTCTAATTTTAAATGCTTATCCGTAAAAGTGCACCACTGCGTAAACTCAATATGCAGTTACACTTG
>CAZSUF010000126.1:3725-10708 GCA_964609875.1 uncultured Bifidobacterium sp. | reverse complement strand
GCGGCAAGGATTGCAGTGGAAAGCCCGCATTCCGAGAGGCTACACGAAATTTATTTTCGACTAGATTACTCATAGCCGATTCGGAAGAGGACTTGGAACGAAAAGCCTGTGTGCCGCCCCAAATAAATAAAAAATAAATTATACAGTCTCTTTCTTCATGAGACCCAATCTGCGCAAAATTTTCTTTTCGTAATTCCAGAAAAATTTAAATTGCCCAAAGGGAATAGATACAATCAGAATAATGAATTGGTACCCAAAAATCAACATGCCACCCCGCACAGCCGCTCGTTGCCAAAGCGGAGATTCAGGTGTTAAGCCGACCCAAAAAACAATTTGTCGCGATAGATAAGCGGTAAGCGTTCCTGTAATGGCAAAAACACAAAGTATTAATATTAATTGAACACCGCCAACTTTCCAGCGTTGTTGAAGTTTTTCCAGCATTAATTTTTAGTGTTTGTTTACGTCGCTAATGCTATGAATATCCATGAGTAATTTAGGCGAGCGGCCCTCCATCACTTGGCTAAAAGTTTCATGTGGTTTTACTTGATGATTGCTATGGCCTTGCGAAATGACACTATGTCGATTTACTACGGTTGGACCTTCTATGACCCAATCTTTAGTGGATTTTTTATCAAATCGACAAGTATTACAAATCCAACCTGGCTTGCCGTCCTTGGTATTATTTTCTACTTCACCCCATTGATCTTTTCTAGCGGTTACACGAAGTACATCCTCGCCTCTATACCACAATGTCACTTCACCACAACAAGAAGTACAATCGCGGTGCGCAGTCACAGGCTTAGTAAACCATACCCTATTTTTAAATCTAAAGGTCTTATCTGTCAAGGCGCCAACTGGACAAACATCAATCATGTTTCCACTGAATTCGTTGTCGATAGCTTTTGAAATTAAGGTAGAAATAGCTGCATGATCGCCTCTTTCTAAAATACCATGACTGCGACAATTGGTTAATTGATCGGCCACATAAGTGCAACGATAGCACAAGATGCAGCGTGTCATGTGCAGTTGAATGTAAGGGCCAATATCTTCCTTCTCGAAAGTTCGTCTGTCAAATTCATAGCGTGTACCTTCCTTGCCATGCTCATAGCCTAAATCTTGCAAATGACATTCTCCGGCTTGGTCACAAATTGGACAATCAAGTGGATGATTAAGAAACAACATTTCTACCACCCCTGCGCGAGCTTCCTTCACTTTATCACTGGTGATATTTTTTACGATCATGCCATCCATGATAGGTGTGCGACAACTTGCTTGAAGTTTAGGCATAGGCCTTGGATCTTTGGTAGAACCAGCAGCAATTTCAACCAAACAGGTACGACATTTTCCGCCGCTGCCTTCGAGTTTGCTATAGTAGCACATGGCTGGCGGAGTTACATCGCCTCCAATCAGACGGGCTGCTTGTAAAACTGTAGTCCCTGGGTCTACTTCAATTGTAATATTGTCTATGGTTACCGAGAGTTTCGGATTGGCTACAACTTCGCTCATGGCAACAAAAATAACATCTAAATCTTAGACAAAAAAAGAACTAGGCCCTTTTTGTACAGACAATTTGCGGGGCAGACCTGATTTGACGGAAATAAAGTCAAATAGGGGTGTTTTCTTTTTTGGGCGTTCCCACGCTAATCATGTTTTCAGTCGAAATGAAGCTGATGGAAAGCGTGGGCGGGTTTTTCGCTACAATACCCTGAGCAAAAGCCTCAGGGTGATTTTCGCTACAACCCCTAACGCAAGTCTCCGTTTGATTTTATTTTTTGAGAAAATCAATTGAATCCTACTAAGACCCAATTTACCAGCCACCTCCGCCTCCGCCTCCGCCGCCTCCACCTGAAAAGCCACCTCCAGAACTGCCGCCCCCACTGCTACTAGGCGGGGTTGATGCCGAGGAAATGGTATTAGACATATTGGAGGCAAAATTTGAAGCAAAAGAATGTGAAGCAAAATTGCTGTGATAGCCAAATTGATTGATAGGTGAAATATATCCTTGTTGCAAGGCCGTTTCTATGATAGTCTTAAACTTCTCTGCCCATCTATTTTCTACTTCTAGGGCAATGGCATAAGGATAATATTTTCTTCTGGAGGATTCAACTGATCGAAGCGATGCTTTTCGGTAGTGGATAGGTATAATTCAAACCCCTCAATTTGATCCATAATTTTTCGACCTTCAATTGAATAGGTACCTATAATTTTAGAGAATAAAGTGGTCATCAACATACCAATGATAAAAATGGCTGCAGCCAATATGATGAGTTTAATATTCGCGTGATGATAACCCAGCCAAATCGTAGAACCTATGCCAACAGCTATTAAAAAAACAATGGCGATACCAATAAACTGATTATTTCGCGCAAAGATTGAACTCAATGAGCCCTTCTTGTTTTTAGCATACTCTAATCGTTCTTCTAATTTATTTTCTAGTTTGGTGGATGCATTGGCAATGTCTTTATTATAATCTCCTTTGGCTGCTTTTTCTCCATGTAGTTGGTCTGCATCAAATCCATACAGATCATAAAAAGTAGATTGAACTTTATCATTCGGATTGATTTTAGAAAATGTGTAGGTCGTAGATTTAAAAATAAGGCCTTCTTTTTTTGTCTCTACGTGTAAGCATTTTTTAAGTACCATATCTACAATGGCGGCACTAAATAATCGGGTTGAATAAGTTTGTGTTTTTGCATAACCTATATCAGCTGGTGACATATTTTTAGGAGGTGCAAATTCAGGAATGATGGTTCCTTTCTTTGGGTCCTTACCATATTTACGCCATGCTGTATACAAAAAAATAAATAAGCCCAACACTGAAAGTCCTAAGATAGGAATGATTAAATTATCTTTGAGTAAAGCAGTAAGATTATCAATGTCGTTACTTGGTTTAAATACTCCTTTGTTCACAGCTGCTGCAATGGTTAATCCTTCAAAGGCTTCGAGTTTTTTATTAGTTTCAAATTGTATTGTATGTTGATTAACGATCATGGAATTGCAATCATTATTAGTACTCCCTTGCGAGCCAGTATAACATTTGTTTTCAATCAAAGTAGCTTCGTCTGGAAATGAAACTAAACAGCTTGCATAATCAATTGTAAACTCCCAACCTGTGCCTGTTACATTCCAATAAAGCTCATCTTTATTTTCATGAAAAATGAGTTGCTTGCTTGTTTCATATTCGATATGATAGGTATAATTACCTGCTGGCAAGAAATAGTCGCTACGACCTAAAAACATTCTGATGCCATTACTCACTTGTTCAAGATGGTAGTCTTCTTTTTCGCCATCCCTTTCTACTGATTTTAATTCGAATGGAACTTTGCTAATAAGGCCTAATGAATTTGTATAGGTTGTTGGAAAATCCCTGGTTATTCCTCTTTTGATAGAATTATTGAGGTTATCATTTTCGCCATTATGTATCGTAATGAGTTCATGAACTTGAAGAGTGCCATCCTTTGTAAGTTTAATTTGTTGATCAAAACTTATAATGCGATCGTTTTCATCTTTTTCCTTAGCATGTATGTTCAACGAACATAAGAACAGAAGGATTAATCCAGTGAGAAAGCTTTTCATGATGAAAGGGGCTTTTAAAATGAAATCTTAGGCGCTGTTTGCGCAGAAGCATCTTCTTTGAAAAAAGTTTCACTGTTGAAACCAAATGAATTGGCCACTAGTACTTTTGGGAACACAGCAATAGATTGGTTGTAATCTCTAACGGTACCATTATAGTATCTACGACTCTGGTTAATTTTTTCTTCTAAATCGCCTAGGTCTTGTTGTAGCTTTAAGAAATTCTGATTTGCCTTTAAGTCGGGATATTGTTCAGTGACTTGATAAAAATCAAGCATGGCTTTTCCAAGTCCATTGCTTGCTTCATTTTGTTCAGTGGGTGTAGTAGCTTGGGCGCTTTTATTTCGCCATTTGGTCACTTCAACCAAGGTGGCGTTTTCGTGACCAGCATATCCTTTTACAATTTCAACCATATTCGGAATCACATCATTGCGTTGTTGCAAAAAAGTACCGACACCGCTCCATGCCTCTTGCACCATAATGCGTGCCTTGACAAGTTGATTATAAATAGAAATAAAATAAAAGCCTATAAGTAATAAGGCAGCACCGATAAGAATGAATGTAATCATAGTGAAAAGGTTGAATATCAAAGATAATATATTAATTGAAGAAATGATCTCTTGAGAAATTTTTATTGCCAACTGCTTGACTTGACTACCAACACCGTCGATTGCTGAGGAATCGAAGCATCTCTCTCAAAACATGACTTAAGAAATAGTTCTTGCAATGTGTGGCGTTTGAGACTCTTCCTATCGTCAGAGATTATAGTCTTTTGTTTCGCTGATTGAACATGGAGGTAGTGATTAAAAAATGACTTGACTACCAACACCGTCGATTGCTGAGGAATCGAAGCATCTCTCTCAAAACATGACTTAAGAAATAGTTCTTGCCACGTGTGGCGTTTGAGACTCTTCCTATCGTCAGAGATTATGGTGTTTTGTTACGCCGATTGAATGTCGAGGTTTTTCAAAAAACATACCTATTCAATACAAATATTCGACAAGGCAAATAAACTACCGTTGACGACATTGAAATCAACTTCCGCATCAATGCCATTGACATGACCTTTGCAATTGTGTTGCCAAATGAGCCAATCGCGCTTGATACGCGGTGCGTCAAGTCTTTCGTAATGAGCAGCCCAAAGCGGATAGTCTTGAAAAACGGTGCCTAACCTCTTACTATAAAAATCAACAGAGGTATAGATAATTGGTTTCTTATTATACTTTTTTTCTAACAAATCTGCACATTCTTTAACTGCCTTTTGAATGTTCGCATTGCTCATGCCATTGCTTTCTTCAACATCAATAACCGGTGGAAGATCACCAGATTTTAAATCGACTTTACTAATAAAATACTCAGCTTGCGACTTGCCGCTTTTATTAGGATGAAAATATAAATAAGCACCTCGCATTAAAGGAAAATCATCAATTTGTTTCCAATTTTTTTTGAAAAAAGGATCTGTCATATTATTTCCTTCGGTGGCCTTTATAATCGCGAAAGAAATTTTTTGCCCTTTGTCGGTCATGGAAGAAACAAGTTCCCAATCGATGTTTTTTTGATATCGTGAAACATCAATGCCGTGAGTAGAATATCCTGCGGGGATTTCGATGCCGAAGTTTGGATAGAGGATAGGTTGTCGTGAAAAAAAGAATTTCTCTGCGAGGTAAATGCCTGCAAAAGCAATACAAAAAAATATCAAACCCCATTTAGTTTTCTCACTCATATGTAACCTTACTTCCTTACTTAATAAGAAATAGCAATGCTAGAAAACTATTTGGTGGAAAATAAAATATATTTGACAAATATTCGTTAAAACACCTAATGCAAACAAGATTCTATATTTTACTGTTGCTTATTTTTTCTGCTCAGTCAAAGGGCCAGGTAATAGGTGGCTCTAAGGTGCTTAATTTTATAAGTTTATCTCATAGTCCACATGAGACTGCCTTAGGGGGCAATGCCTTAAGTAATCCTTCTCGTGATGTGATGATGAGTGTTTCAAATCCAGCCTTATTAAGACCAGAGTTTAATAGTCAGCTTGGGTTGAATTATAATTTTTATTATGCAGGAAGTAGGATAACTAATTTGTTATACGCCCATCATGATGAAAAGTTGAAGACAACTTTTGGCTTGGGCTTGAAGTATTTAGATTATGGCACGTTTAAACAAACAGATGTTTTTGGTAATACTAATGGAGAAGTAAGTGCTGTAGAGTATATGCTATCCTTACATGCATCGAGATCTTATTTAGAAAGATGGCGTTATGGAGCTTCACTGAAGTATGCACGATCGCGCTTGGCAGACAAACAGGCAAGTGGCTTGATGGTGGATGTTGGCTTGATGTATGCAGATACAAATGCTCAATGGTATATGGCTGCTGCAGTAAAAAATGCGGGCTTGGTGCTTAAAAACTACACACCTGGTGCGGCGGCTTCTTTGCCTTTAGACTTACAAGTGGGTATCACAAAAAGGTTTAAAAAAGCTCCTTTTTCTTTAAGTGTATTAGGTCACCATTTATATACATGGGATATCAGGTATGATAATCCAGCGGATCAAGTGAATAATCAACTACTTTTTAAAGATACGAATGCTGTAGAAAAAAAGAAGACATATTTTGCTGATAAATTATTTAGACATTTGGTATTTGGACTTGAAATTAACTTAGGCAAACGTTTTGAAATGAGTGTGGGGTATAATCATTTGCGTCGAGCTGAATTAGGTTATGCTGAGAAAAAAGGGATTGCAGGTTTTTCTTTCGGTGCAGGATTGTACTTAAATAAATTTGTCATTCATTATGCGCAATCTTATTTTCATATTGCAGGTGCTCATCATGAAATGGGTTTGAATTTAAGACTCAATCAATTGTTTGGTTTTGGCAAACATGGGGATCGAATTAAGTGGACTGAAAAATATGCACAGGCTTATAAATAGGGGCTGTTGAGTAGGTAGAGTTTAACAGCCGTTTACATCTCTGTAGTCAGGGCTTTTTTATACATCTGAATAGTATTGTTCAATCCAAGATAAAGGGCATCACAAACGAGTGCATGACCAATAGAGACTTCCTGTAAATATGGAATATGTTGGGCAAAAAATGCAAGATTGTGTAAGTCTAAATCATGTCCGGCATTGATGCCTAGGTTTACTTGATGAGCCAATTTTGCAGCGCTTATATAGTTGTTGATGGCGGATTTCGGATCATGGGGAAATTGTTTTGCATAAGCCTCTGTATACAATTCAATTCTATCTGTGCCTGTGGTTGAAGCATGTTGTATCATGTTTTCAATCGGATCGATAAAAATCGACACACGAATATCAACTGCCTTGAAAATCGAAATCGTTTCTTTCAGATAATCTTGATGTTTGATCGTATCCCAACCATGGTCAGAAGTGAGTTGACCAGTAGCATCAGGAAC
>CAZSUF010000126.1:2896-3669 GCA_964609875.1 uncultured Bifidobacterium sp. | reverse complement strand
AAAGGATTGCCTTCGATATTCAATTCTGTGTATACAATTGGTTTTAGCGAATACACATCTTCATAGCGGATATGTCTTTCATCGGGTCGTGGATGCACTGTAATTCCATCGGCGCCAAATTGCTGACAGTCCTTAGCAATTTGTATCAAATCAGGATTGTTGCCCCCACGGGCATTTCTAAGTGTTGCAAATTTGTTGATGTTGACAGAGAGTTTCATAGTACGAAATGAATTTGTGTAAACTAAAAAGTAAAAGTAATGGGTTTGAAGAATCGTGGACGTTAAAGTCTATATAATTATTAGCCAGCAATGAAATCTATTTTACATAAATCATAGGCAGCATGTATTCTTCCTTGAGTTAGAAATTGCTGTAATTTATCAAGGCGATTAAAATAGATGTCGGCATGTTCTTGAAAAGCTTCATGAAGATATTTTTTTTCTAAGTCAGAAATTTTTCCATCAAAGGCTGCAGCAATACATAATAAATCTAAGACTGCATTTCGTTCTTGTTCGGAAAGTGATGATAAGTCTTTGATAAAAAGATTCCAATCATCAAGTTGGTCTGGCGTATGTATATCAAATTGATTTTTACATTCTAATAAAAGAATGACCATGTTAGGATGGTAATTTTTTGTAAGTACTATGGTATTTCCGATAGCTCGCAAACAAGCCATTTTTGCTTGAGGAGAAAGTTGTAAATGATCTTTATCTAGCCCTAGTTGATCTGTAATTTGATTGGCTAACACAAATCCAAAAAGACGTAATCTAGATTCG
>CAZSUF010000126.1:228-2830 GCA_964609875.1 uncultured Bifidobacterium sp. | reverse complement strand
AATGCCTAGGATATGTTTGCCAAATAAAAAAAGTAGGCTGTATTTTAAAATCATATTACTTAATATTATTTTAAGCTTATACATAAACCCTAAGAGTAAAAGATTTTTTCTGGATACTTTTTGAAATGGATTAATACCTAAAATATTCATTTCGGGTTCGTTGATTTCAAGGGCAGTTCGAGAAAGAATATTCAGTATTGAAAATGGGCCTTGAAGTTGATATTCTTTATTTGTTGCGTGAATATTGACTATCTCTGCCACTTCATGCACACTCCGTAATGAAATTAAAAAAAGCCCATAAAATTCTATTAAAGTAAAGATAATGGTAGCTAAGGCAACCCAGCCATAATGGATATACCATGGTGTAGATTCAAATTTTACATCTACCCATATCATAGGAAATACACAAAGAATACCGATAATGCCAGAACTTAAAATGCCCAATAAAGTAATACGATCAATACGATTTTTGATGGTTTGGTCATTGGGAAGTTGATCAAAGGACATCGTTCTTCTTCTAAAAATCTTTAGGTAATATAAACCAAATCTTTCGAGAAAACCAGTCTGATAAGTTGAATTCATAGTATCAATGATTTCATGAATGTGGTTTAAGTCTGGTAATAAAATAGAGGAATTTGAGAAGCTTTTGTTTGCATGGACTTTTTGATAATCACTGAATTGATTTCGATATAAACATAAAAAAAACCCTCAACATGTTGAGGGTTTTTTTTATTTATCAAGAAAATTATTTCATTTTTACTTGTACAGAATCGTTTCCTGTAGTTGGTTCGTCAACGGGTGGCGCAGCACCTTCGTCAACACCTGCTCCAGGTCCCATATCGTCTTTTGACATGTTTACTAACCATTTGCCATCTTTCTTCACCATGTTTAAAGTTTGGTCACCTGGCTTAATGCTTTCGCTATAAACAACAGTAGCCTTATCACCTTCTTCTTTCACGTCTTTGATGTCTACTTTAATTTTCTTCGCTTCATTTTTCATATCTGGAATCATGCTAGAAAAACTAGACATCATATCAATCATTTTGCCTGTTTCAGCAGTACCATATTTTTTAGCGTTTTCATAATCCATGCTATTTCTTGCATTTAAGAAGGCAATGGCAACAGATTTAGGATCGCTTTTGCTTCCACAACTCATAATGGTTAAAGCCGCAAATGCAAAGGCTACGACAGAGAATACTATTTTTTTCATGTGTAATATTTTAATATAGGCGCGAAAATATACCCAATTAACGATAAAGCAAAGGAATTGAGCGATTAATTCGGGGTAGGTGAGCTAACTCATTAAAATAAAGGGGAAGTTGCTTACATTAAAAGTCAAACGCTTGCATGTTTGAACTATGATGTTGTATTGCGGCAACGATTGCAGCGAAAAGCCCACAGGCGAGGAACGAGACGAGGACTTGAAGCGAAAAGCGTGTGTGCCGCCCTAATCATACTTGAACTTATGGCATTCGAAATTTAGGTTAAGGATATATCACATGACAAAGCATCGAGGCCTTTTCATTGACGAATAAGTTGTCTGTAGACACATATTCAAATCCTGCATGTTTGGTCGTTTGAAAAAACGTATCCACCTGCAAGGCTTTATGAAAGGATTTATAGACCATTTCAGCACAATAAAATCTGTTGTTACTTTTCAAACTAAAATCCATATCGAAAGGAATTTCTTGATGATAAAATTCTAACACAATTCGATTGAGTTGTTCGATTTCCTGAGGCTTTAATGGATACTTGCATATGCCAAATCCAAGGTTATGGTTGCGGCTTACAAATTTTTCATAATGATCTCTTCGAAGTTTAGCGTCAGGATTATCTTCACCGCCAATGGAATGATATACGTACCATTGTCCTTCTTCTTGAAAGGCAATGCCGCAATGCGAAAAGGTTCGATCTGTTTTGTTCAGTTGAGCAAACATGCTGCTTATGGCGTCGTTGCCGGTTCTCAAGACAATGCATCCGTTTTGTAAAAATTGTTTACAACTATCTCTCAAAAATGCCACATTATTTAAGCTCTCCGAACTAGGAGGAATTGCTGTTGATTTCGGCTTCTCTGCATGCGGTTCATGACAAGCATTCAACAGCAGGAAAGAAAAAATCAAGCCCAATAAAAAATTATCCTTCATTCTTAGGCGTTTGCTTTTTTTCATCCACATGATTGGCCATTTCATAGGCTTTAATAATTTCCTTTACCAATCTATGTCTTACTACATCTTCGCCATCTAATTCGATATGGGCTATGCCTGAAATATGCCTAAGTATATGGATGGCCTTGCCCAAGCCACTTTGTTGATTTTTAGGTAAATCAATTTGCGTCATATCACCTGTAATAATGGCTTTTGCAGAGGGTCCTATACGCGTAAGAAACATTTTGATTTGAAGTTCCGTCGTGTTTTGTGCTTCATCTAAAATAATAAAAGCATTGTCTAAGGTTCGTCCACGCATATAGGCTAGTGGGGCAACTTCGATCACACGATTCGTCATATAATAATTAAGTTTATCCGCAGGAATCATATCATCTAAAGCGTCGTATAAGGGCCTTAAATATGGATCAATTTTTTCTTTTAAATCGCCGGGTAAAAAA
>CAZSUF010000126.1:0-218 GCA_964609875.1 uncultured Bifidobacterium sp. | reverse complement strand
GTTTTTCAAGGCTCTCACAGCTAAGGCCACTGCAGTATAGGTTTTTCCTGTTCCAGCGGGTCCAACTGCAAAAATGATATCATGTTTTTCTGAAGCATTGACAAGTAATTTTTGATTTCTTGTTTTTGCCTTAATCACTTTTCCGTTCTGGCCAAATACGATGATATCATTGTTCGGATCTTCTGTAATTTTTTCATCTACCATGCCATAATCATCTC
>CAZSUF010000125.1:5826-10913 GCA_964609875.1 uncultured Bifidobacterium sp. | reverse complement strand
TGTGATGGAAGTTCTGATGTACAAATAATAATCAATAATGGGAACTTACCTATTCAATATACTTTGCTTCCTTTAAATCTAGTAAATTCATCTGGAAGTTTCAGTGCTATTGCCCCAGGAAGTTATACCGTTCAAGCTGTCGATGCAAATCAGTGCACAGTATCAAGTGTGTTTTCAATAGCAATAAAAATGCCGATGCAAATAAGTCTTAATTTTCAACCCAATGGAAGTTGTGAATCCACGGATGTTGGAGCCATTTCTTGCCAAGTGAATGGAGGTACTTTGCCATACTCTTATAAATTAGATCCTGGTGCAATAATTCAGTCAAGTAATGTATTCAATAATTTAAGCAGAGGTATTTACACAATAACAGTCAAAGATGCGAATGAATGTTCTGTAGCTTCTTCGTTGACAATTAAAGGCACTCCTTGTTGTGAAGGATTAGTCATACCCAACGCATTTACTCCTAATGATGATGGAATCAATGATGAATTTAAATTTTTAAATGCACTGGAAACAGATTTGGAAATTATCAATTTTATTGTCGTGAATCGATTTGGAAATATTGTATTTAAGGCGCAAAATTTTTATGATAGATGGGATGGCAAATATAAAGGTCAACCATGTGATGTTGGAACATACTACTACTTGTTAAGGTATAAATGTCTTAAGTCTAATGAAATTTATCAACTCAAAGGAGATATTGTCTTGATCAAATAATTTTTAACTATTTAATGAAACAATCATGCAAGAACATTCATTTTTATTCAAAATTTTTACAAAACAATTTGTTTTAATTTTACTCTTACTCCTAAATAGTTTTTTTCTGCGTGCACAAATTGCTGGTGATTATAGATCAAAGCAATCAGGCGTTTGGAGTACAGCAGCAAATTGGGAAACCTACAATGGTTCTACATGGGTAACAGCTATAGCTTTTCCAACAAATTTGAATGGTGTCATCACAATTCTGAATTCACATAGTATGAGTGTGGCTTCAACATTGAATATTGATCAATGTATTATTCAAGCTAGCGGAAGTGTGATTGTTAGCGGAGTGGCAACTCAATTGTTTGTGGAGAATGGAGCAGGAACTGATTTGGAATTAAATGGCTTATTAAGATTAGATGCCGGAGGAGCTATAAATATGATAAGTGGTTCTGCATTGATCGTAAATAATGGAGGGGTATACCAACATAATCGTTCCTTTGTGGATGGGTTGCCAGCAGGAGGAAACACCACATGGAATAATGGGTCAAAATGTTTAATTACTAGTGATATTACAAGTGCTACCACATTGGCCAATCATGCTTTTAATATTCTGGAAATCGATTATGCTGCCGGCACTACTGCACGAGTATTTGATGCAGATTGGCCTACAAGTATAGACTCTTTAGTCATAAAGAATACAGGAACAACAGGTACTCTATCTATTGCGAATAGTTCAAATTCTAGAAACAGAACTGTCAATAATTTTATTCAACATGGAGGTCGATTTTATATTGCTGGAACTGCTGCCAATGGTAATCCCGCTAGTTATTCATTAACTGTTACAAATAATTTTATTCAACATGGAGGCGAATTTGAAATTAATCGATCTAATAATAATTCATTGAATGCAACTTATGCTTTAAACGTAAATGGAAGTGCGACTTTAAATGGAGGTATTTTCAGGCTCATGAATAATAGTGGTACAGGCGGTTCGATAGCTAGCGCAACTATTGATGGTGATTTAAATATTCAAGGAGGAAGTCTTGATTTAAGTGCGATTGGCACAATCAACGGAGGCAGATTGTTTGTAAAAAGTAATTTGAATCTAAGTTCGGGTGAGATGAAATTCACACAAGCCATAGCAACAGGTAGTTCTGGAGTTTATTTTATAGGTGCAGGTATTCAATCGTTTAATTGGTCAGGTGGTGATTTGCAAACAGGTTCAGGTGGAATTGGTCGAAGATTCTTTTATAAAAATGTAAGTGGTCCAACAGGATTCAATGAGCAATATAGTAGTAGCTTGGCTCAGGCAACAATTAATGGCACTCAAGGTACTCCTCTCACAGGGCATGTTTCATGGCCTACGAGCGGTACATTAATCAAAGATGTTGTTATTCAAAATCCATCAGGAGTAACACTCAGTACAAATAAAGTAATCAATAATTCATTGTCATTGAATAGCGGAATTTTTACCTTGAGTAATACGCTTACTATGGCAAATGCCACTACGATATACCGAAGTGGTGGAAGCTTAAATACCGCGCCTACGTTTGGATCATCTATACATGTAACCTATAATCAACACGGATCCAATATAGTATCAGGTCCTGAATTGCCAACAAATACAAGCATACTAAGTAATTTGACAATGAATACTTCAAATGGAGTTACGCTTTCTAGTGCACAAACAATGAACGGAGTATTGTATTTACAAAGTGGAAATATTGCCACCACAAATATTAATCTTTTAACCATTGCAAATTCAGCCACTTCGGCAATTAATGGAGGTAGTACGAGTAGTTTTGTTGCTGGACCTTTATCGAGAAATTTAAATGCAAATTTGGCAACAGGAGATTACTTTTTTCCTGTGGGTGTTTCAACAACGTATCTGCCATTCACTATTCAGAATGTGAATACAGGGGCTGTTCAACCTTTAATAAAAGTAGAAGCAGTACAGGCCAATTCTGGAGGTAGTATTGGTAGTGGATTAGTAAGTTTGAGTCAAACTGAATATTGGGTTGCCTCATTTACAGGAAATTTTCTAAATGGGAATATATCTATGGGTCGTCAATCTAACTTAGCGCCTTTAAATGTCATTGCAAGGTCTTCTTCACTCACAGGTCAATATGATGATTTGAATGGAACAGTTGCTGGTAATACCGTAACTAATTCTGATAATACCTCAACTTCACTTGGATATTTTTTATTTGCAGAAAAAGGATGCACTTCCCCTTCGTTAGATGCAAAATATAATGACGAACAATCAAAAACAATTTGTGACGGGGAATTATTTTCTCTTACTGCAAATGCAGTTGGCGGTGTTGGTTGTACAGGTACTTGGGAGTATGCATGGTATACTGGCACAGGAACGGATGCAACTTATTGGAATGGGTCAACCTGGACTAACAATGAAACATGGGGCGCCTATGAAACTATTACAAATGTGGCACCAACGACAACCACCACATATAAAATAAAAGTTCGATGTACAAGTAATTATAGTTGTACAAATGCTGATATACTTGGCGTTACGGTTACGGTGAATAGCTCAGCATTACCTTCTGTAGCAGGAGCCTATACTAGCAGTTTAACGCAAAATGATGGCACTACAAGATTTTATGCTGATGGTTCTTGTAATAGTCTGGTGTTGATTCAGGATCCTGCGAATGGAAGTGGACTTGGTTTGACAAGTTGTGCCACAACGCTTACTTCGAATCCGATAATTGGCCAAAATAATACACTAAATGGACAAGTATATTTGCCACGATATTTTGAAATTAGCCCATCAAATAGTGAAAGTGCATTCATCACTTTTTATTTAGCTCAATCTGATTTTAATACCTACAATGCAGGAAACGGATCTTTGTTTGATTTGCCAACTAGCGGATCAAATAGTGATCCTGCTATAGCAAATCTTCGCCTCGCTAAAATTCTAAATGGAGATTTGACTAGTGGAACATTTTCGTATCCGACTATAACGAGTAATTGGAATTCGACAAACAACAGATGGGAAATCACTGCCAATACTGACATAAACGGAAAGTATTATTTTTTTACGGATCCTGTTTGTAATCAAATTATCAACGGTTTTGTGGCAGGAACAACTACCTCAACCACCGCAGCATTAAGTTGGAATAATAACGCTGCCGCGCTAAATTACGATATTCGTATAAGGCCAATAGGTACAAACACTTGGAATATATCAAATGGTTGGACAAGTTTAAATGCAACTATGACAGGCCTTGCACCTTCAACAACATACGAAGCACAACTCAAAGTACGTTGCAGCGCCACCACCTCAGGATTGTTTAGCCCATCCATATTTTTTACTACCTTGGCATCCACAGTTTGTCCAATTCCTACAGGATTTGCAACCAATACAGTAACAAGTAATTCTGTGAACGTGGTTTGGAATTCAATGAATAGTCCTGTAGCGACCTATATATTACGTTTCAAACCTACAGGTAACTCAACATGGATGAATGCAGGAGTTCAAGGTGTAAATAAGCAACTCAATAATCTTGCACCTGCAACAAACTATGAAGTGCAAATTGCATCATGGTGCCCTGCATTACAAAAGCTCAGCTCATGGAGTAATTCTATTTTTTTTACAACTTCAGTGTCATGTACTGCTCCATCAAATTTAAATGTGACTTCTGTATTGACAAATTCGGCCATTTTGAATTGGAATAATATCCAAGGGGCCTTAGGATATGTAGCTAGATGGAGACCTGTAGGCAATACCTTATGGAGTCAAGGAGGAGGGCTCAACAATCCACGGTTCATTCACGGATTGACAGCTTCAACTTTGTATGAAGTTCAAGTAAGTACCTGGTGTAGTGATGGCAGTTTGAGTTCCTTCAGTAATTTAGTTCAGTTTACAACAGCTAGTTTAAGAAATGAAAATAGTCAAGAACAACCAACAGAAATTCTACATGAACAAGCGAGTCAGCAAGTACTGAATCTTTTTCCTAATCCTGGAAATTCAATATACAATATCCAATTACCACATGATTGGAAACTATCAAATACACTTATTCGAGTTATTGATATGAATGGAAAAATTATTCTGACTAAAGAGAGTCAAAATGTACAAGAAAAAATAGATATGACTGCTGTAAGTTCAGGCATGTATTTCTTACTGGCAATAAATGGCAACCAAAAAGCCAAAGTAATTTTTCGACATAAGTGATGCTGAAGTTGAGTGGCTTGCAGCAAGTGGAATAGTATATTCATAAAGGGCTGTTGATTATTTCATAGGCTCGTCATGTTAAATCGCAGGCTCTTATTTGTATTCGGAGCATGATCATTTTCTTTCTATCATCTATCGAGCCCGCTTTTCGCGCACACGGTAGCTTGCTGCAATCGGGGCTAGGTGA
>CAZSUF010000125.1:1670-5657 GCA_964609875.1 uncultured Bifidobacterium sp. | reverse complement strand
GGCTTTCCAAAGTTTGATGCTTTCTAAATCTTTCCAATAAGAAACAGTGATGCCTAATTCACTTCTGGCACTTTCTATGCCTAAAAATCCAGCCTGTTGAGAAGCGAGTTTTTCCATGTCGGCTGCCATGTCACTATAGCCGCCATCAACATCTGTTCGAATAGAGGTGAAAATAACAGCGTAATATTTTTCAGGTAATTGCATGCTTATTTTTGAATCACTAATTTTTTAATGGCCTTTTTTTGTTGTTTTACATCTGTAATAACCACAAAATAATTTCCTGCACTTAAACTACTAAGAGAGAATTCGATTTTATTTTGCCCCTTAAATATAGGTTGAGTGATTACAGTGTTTACTCTTCCTTGTAGATCGATGATTTCAATACTTACCAAACTATTTTCATCTGTGTTGACATGTATATCACACGAAGTTGTAGCTGGATTAGGATACAAGGTTGCTTGAATTTGAGTGAATTCGTGTGATAATAACCCCACGGTAAATGAATTGTAATAATAAAAATCTCGACTTATAGGCGTATAACTTCCATTGTATTCTTCTAACTGTTTAAAGATCATATTCTCATGGCTGTCATAGTCAAAGTTTGTCTTTCGATACAAACTCCAACTTGAGCCAGAACCTGCTTCTTGCAATTCTTGCGTAACCAAATTGCCTGTATAACTATAGGTCTTTCTTACATCATTAGTCCAAGATCCGTTGTTTATTTGAGTAAAATCTTCAACGACTCTGTCTGATAAATCAAATACGAATTGTTCTTTTTTTGTCGGATTCCAATTGTTAGCACCTGCATAATCTGCCGAAACAATTTGCTCTACCTTTTGAGAAGGCGTGTAAGCATAACTAATTCTGCTTATGTTTACCCACACATCTACTGCCGGAATGGTATCCCATTTTTGCGTAATATATTCCTGAAGTAAAAACGGCGTCGTAGCATAATTGTAAAGATATCTATCGCTATTCGTCCAAATTTCTGCCCAATTAGGAATTGATTTAGTAATCATACTGACTGAATCGGCATTGTAATTATAATAATAACGATCCACTTTTTTCCAATTATTTGAAGGGATGTCCCACTTAAATGTTTCTCTAGAAAGTAACTTGGAGGTATTGCTCACATATTCAAAGTTCTTGAGCGAGATATTTTCCCAACCATTACTCGTAAAAGACTGCACTAATTCTCCTAAGGGTTTATGAAAAGGAGAATAAGCCGAGTAGGTAATTTTGCCTGTAGCTCCCCATGTGACACCATTCCAAACGAAATAATCTATTTGAACATTGTCATCATTCGCATCATACGTATATTCGTATTTAGTTTGATTCACCCAATTACTTCCATTCCAATTTTCTCTGATTTGAGTTTGAATTTTTTGTGCAGGTGTATAAGTCGTGGTATACTTATAATTATTATCCCAAGTATTGCTTGAATTTCCTTTTATAGCTAAAGAACTTGTTTGCATCGCCTCTGCATTATACCCATATACAATAGAGTCTATACCTTTCCAATTCATGTTGGCGTAGTCGTCATGACGTTGAGCGATTTTTTTATAGACAACAGTTTGTGCTTGCATATAAAAACAATGCAGCACGAAAAATATAATAAGAAGTAATCTAGATTGTTTCATAACAGTCGTGTTTAATAGTTTAATTAATATGGCTACCCATAAAGTTCAAAATGAATTTGTTTTTTATCTATACCCATCAAATTCAGTTCCTGTCTTGCTTCATCAATCATATTTTTCCACCCACACAACAGAAAATCTGCATGAGGATTTTGTTGGGCTAGCTCCTTATAAATCGGATGCACATAGCCACTTCTTCCTTCCCAATGCTCTCTCGACAAAGTGGGCATGTAATGAAAGTTTGGCATTTTTTCTTGCAAGGCATTCATCTCTTCAAAATACAAGAGATCTTTTTTGAATCGTGTACCAAAAATTAGATACAAATTTTTGCATGGAATTTGATGATTAAAAATATGATGCGACATGCTTCTAAATGGCGCTATGCCCGTACCTGTGCATATCATCACATAATCCTGTTCGATAGGATCTTTTAAAACAAACACACCCGCAGGTCCTCGCAAAATCAATTCGTCGCCCACCACAATATTTTTAAATAAATAGTTTGTACCCAATCCATCATCAACCAATACTATCAGTAATTCAAAAATATTGGTTCCGTCAGGTGCAGAGGCAATCGAATAACTTCTCCATCGCTTATTTTTCTTTTCATGAATAGGCAAATCAAGCGTTACAAATTGACCGGGCTTAAAATCAAAATTGTCCATGCCCACGACCTGAATAAAAAATCGTCTTGTATTTTCAGTTTCATCCACGATACGGACGACTTTACCAGTTTGCCATTCGAGACTCATAAAATATTGTTTAATGTTGAATTCACCTTTAAAAGTACAATATTCTATGAACAAATACCATGAAGCATCTACAATTTTCATTTGAATGATTTGGGCGGCATACGGGCTATCCGTTACAAGTCCTCTCCCGAATCGGCTAGCCTATGTTTTTAAAAATACTCAGGGTAAAGCCTCTCGGGATGCGGGCTTTTCACTGCTATCCCTGCCGCAATACAAGCTAGGAAGTCCTAATAAATGTAGGGTAAAAACTAACGACTTTCTTTTAAACTATCCCATTAGGCCTAATGAACAAAAATGACAATTATCTATTACCAACATGTTGCAAAGCACTTTTGAAGATAAAATCTTCATGTAGAAGATGGCCTAAGATTCGAGGCCTAAAAAAATATCGAAATCGAAGCCAGACTTTTATCCACTGTTTGAGCACAGATGAATGCTGTTATTTAAGAAAAAACTTCTCGTGCGAGTTTGGATAAAAGCGGCGTAGATGAGATAATTTTTTTTGCCAAAGAATCTTCAGCCTTGATTTTTTGCTCCACTTTTGCATCAAGGCAAAAGTGGAAAAGTAATGGGGGATCTTTAAAGATAATAAAATAAAAATGTTATTTCAATTTCTACAAATAATAAGGCGAAATCATCCAATACACAATCACACCCGTGACAGCCACATACAGCCATATGGGAAATGTATAACGGACTAATTTTTTATGAAGCCCAAATTCTCCTGTAAGTGCACGATAAGCACTATATAAAACGAAAGGCATAATAATTCCTGCCAAGGTCACATGAGTGCTAATGATAAAATAGTAAATATAACGCACATTGCCAGCTAACAATTTCTCTTCATCATTCAACAATCCATTATGATCCAAATCGCCAAATTTTGTTTCGCCGGTAAACAAATGATGAGCAATATAAAATACTAAAAATAATACAGACAAGCCCATGGTAAATAGCATCACATTTTTATGCAAAGCAAATTTCTTTTGCTTGACTGTAATTAATCCTGCGACAAGCAATATAGAAACAACGCTATTAATAGCAGCACTCAAGAAGGCAAAAATATGCGGATCAAAACCAAGTTTCACATCCAAGGTAATTTTATCTAATATCGTAACTGCTAAAAATACAATGGCGGAAAATATCCAAATTAAAATATGGGCTTTAAAATCATTCTTCTTTATCGAAGCTTCAAGTAAGTTTGTTGTATTCATTATTGTATGGATAAAATTATCTTCTAGATTTTTCGTGTAATTTGTTTTTTTCTAACATCAAATAAGTAATGTCTTCTGCGCAAAGCCTCACCTTGTCGGAGTCTAGCCCGTTATAATAGCCTCGTATATTTCTATACTTATCTATCAACACAAATTTATCGGGATGTATAAAATCTGCAGCCTCTTCTTGTCCTTCTGGTAAATCAAGAAAAAGCTCTTTTCTGGCGTAATTATAAATGTCAACTTTGTTTCCAGTCATGAAATACCACTTATCATGATTCACGCCAATTCTATCGGCATAAGCTCTCAAAGCACTCACAGAATCTGCTTCTGGATCAACACTAATAGAAACAAATCGTATGGATGTGTCATTCTTTTTAAAAG
>CAZSUF010000125.1:0-1660 GCA_964609875.1 uncultured Bifidobacterium sp. | reverse complement strand
TCTTACTCTGAATCGGACATATCGTTTTGCAAGAAGTAAAGAAAAAATTAATCACCAATATTTTGCCTTTCAAATCTTCGTTTAAACGAATGGTATCGCCCAATTGACTTATCAAGCCTATATCAGAAATTGTATGAAAGGTGGTGTCTTTTTTCCATTTTCCTTCTACCAGGGAACTATCAATTTTGTCTATACCATAGCATTTAGGTAAAGTAACATGTCCATCATGGCCGTTCATTCTCAAAAATAAGTAAGCGCCTACAGGAATAAAGGTGCTAAACAAACCGCCTATAAGAATACTGCGCCATCTAGGGGTAGATTTCATGGCGCAAATGTACATGCAGATTCGCGAATTGTCGAATTCTTACACAATCAAAATCGTTTATCGTCAATAGTTTAATCATTGAATAGTGTTAACTTCGCCCCCGAATATGAAAATCCTAATCCATTACCTTTCTCGATATAAAAATTTTGTATTACTCTCTTTTCTGCTAGCAGCCATGAATACGGGCTTTTCCTTATGCGATCCAATTTTCTTTGGTAAATTGATCGATTATGTAAAGAATGTGTTTGAAAAATATGGGGTCAAACAAACTGTTCAAGGTGTTGAGAAGGTAGTTGCCGTGCAGTTTTCTCAAACCGAATTCATACAACATGTGATGGTGCTTATAGGATGTATGGTTGGAGTGGCCATGCTGTCAAGAATCGCTAAAGCATTTCAAGATTTTACTGTCAACACAGTGATTCAACGCTTCGGCGCAGATGTATATTCTGATGGTTTAAAAAGAGCCTTGCAATTGCCTTATCAAAAATTTGAAGATCAACGCAGCGGCGAAACGCTAGCCGTGCTAGAAAAGGTAAGAGTCGATAGCGAAAAATTCATGTCCTTGTTTATCAATGTTCTTTTTGGAGTGATAGTAAGTGTAGTCTTCGTGATGATTTATTCTATCCAAACGTATCCAAAACTGGTATTGATTTATATTATAGGTGCCATTTTACTGTCGTCTTTAATGAGCGTCCTGAGCAAGAAAATAAAAATCATTCAAAAAACTATAATTAAAGAAACCACCGCCTTAGCAGGAGCTACTACTGAATCGCTCAGAAATATTGAACTTGTGCGCAGCTTAGGCCTCACTAACCAAGAAATTCGACGATTGAATATCACGACGCAGAAAATTTTAAATTTGGAACTTAAAAAGGTAAAAAGCATTAGAGCCTTAAGTTTCGTTCAAGGCACTTTTGTGAATTTGTTACGGATGTGCATTTTGTTTACCCTAATCTATTTGGCTTTCCATTCTGTGCTTACGATGGGACAAATTATTACACTTCAATTTTTTTCCTTCTTCATTTTCGGCCCTTTACAAGAATTAGGAAATATTATTTTGGCTTATCGCGAGGCAGAAACTTCACTGAATAATTTTGAAAAGTTAATGAATACGCCTGTAGAACCTATACCAGAAAACCCAATTACGATAAAGGATATTGAAGAACTTCACTTTGAGCAAGTAAGCTACAAACATCAAACTGCTCGTCAAAATGCCCTAACAAATATTACCTTCAAGGTAAAAAAAGGTGAAACTAATGCATTTGTGGGGCCATCTGGATCAGGAAAAACAACTTTAGTGAAATTGCTAGTTGGCTTGTATCATTTTTTGCTTTT
>CAZSUF010000124.1:5697-10917 GCA_964609875.1 uncultured Bifidobacterium sp. | reverse complement strand
CATTTGTTTGCAAGTGGAAGTCCGAATTCAGTACATGATGTGATTAAACTTGACCGTGATTTATTAATTTATCCAAATCCTGCCACAAGTTTGATTACCATAGAAAGTACAAAATTAAATCAACAAGTGAATGATATAGTAATATTCAATATAATGGGCGAGCTTGTGTATAAAGAAAGTGTGAAAACAAGTTTGACAAAATTAGAAATAGATTTAGCTAAGTTTTCTAAAGGAATTTATTTGATTAAGGTGAATGAGATGAGCGGTAAAATTTTGATAGAGAGATAATATGAAAATGATGACTGAAGATTTAATGATAAGCACGGGTTGCAAACAAAAGCTAGCAAGAAGTTTATTGTTTGAGTATTTTATATCTAAACAATTTTTCTTCTCCTATTTCTAATAGATATAGTCCCGCTGGGAAATCAGCCATATTTATTGATGTGTGGCTTGACATGAATGTACCAATCAAAATTTTTCTCCCAGAAAGGTCGGTTATGGAATATGTCGAATTCTTCAAGTTTGATGTTGAAATAATTATTAATTGACTAGTAGGATTTGGATAAATTTCAATATGTGGTTGGTCTTTAATTTCATCAATCCCAACATATATATTTGGATCATAGATTACATTTTTTAAAACCCAATTATTTGGATCTATACTCATATTGATAACAGAATCAGCAAAGTTAAAATAGTAGGTTTGCGATTGTTGGTCATTGATTACAGTAATAAGGGTGTCTGTATTTGTAGCAAATTGAAATTTGATTTGCAATGGCATGTTGAATATGGGTCTCCATCCATTTGATATACCTTGTTGTTGGTTAATAGTTACCGTAGTGGAGGATAAAGATGGTTGACTTTTAAAATTATATCTATATTTTGGATAGTATTGGTCATAAATCCATTGATCGAAAAAATATCCAAGATTTTGGCCTGATACGGATTCGCAAACTTGCCTAAAGTCTTCAGTGGTAGCATGGCGGTAAGTAAATTGATTTGATGTGGCATACGTTTTTAGGCAATTAAAAAATAGAGGATCACCTAAAGCCCCTCTTAGCATATGTAATACGTATGCTCCTTTAAAATAAATTATTCCTTGAAAGATATTAAATGCACTTGTATCCTGTGGCAAATAAACAGTACCGCCATTATACCACTCATAACTGCTCATGTAGTTTTTGTAGGAACTAAAGCCGTAAAGATGTTCAGATACTAATGCCTCTGCATACGAAGCAAATCCTTCATTCATCCAGCCATGATGCCAATCTGCGCAAGTAATCATATCACCAAACCATTGATGTGCCAATTCATGTACAGAAGTATAATACCATGATGTGTCCATCGAGTTGATAATCGAATTCGTTTGATTTTCAATAGCACCATAATAACCCAATTCTGTCATTCCATATTTCTCGTTTTTAAAAGGGTAATCACCAAATAGTTCAATATATTTATCAAGTGCATCAGGTATTTGTGATATGCCTAAAAGATTTTGATTATAGGTAGAATCAAACACATAATAGATTAAAGGAAATGTTGAATTTGCACCAGTATAGGTTTGATTAATGGTTCTGTAATTTGAAATAGCTGCCATTACATAATAGGGGACAATAGGGTAGCGATGTTTCCATTTAAAAATTTTCTGAACGCCTGATGAACTATCCACAGCATCTAAAATTCCATTTGAGACTGCCATGAGAGGAATCCCTTGAATGACTGAATCCTTAATGCCAATGTCTATATATACGGAGTCAGCTTTGTCCGTAGGCCCGTCTTTGCATGGCCACCAATAGTGTGAAAGGAAAGGGGTACTAAGTGTTGAGATAATAGGTTCGTTAGCACCATGTGTTTCATATCTCAAACCTTTGGTGGCATTGGCTAAAATTGGAATACCATGATAAAAAATTTTTATCCCAATGTCATCACCAATGTTATAGTTATTTGTCAAGCCAATTGAAAGTATATCATTCATGGATGAATATGATGCGGCGTCTATGGTAACACTATCCACGATCATAGATGAATGAAGATTTAACTTTAGAGAATTTAAATTATTTATCGTGGGTTGCAATTTTATATAAACGCTTCCTGCGATATAATGAGAATCAACCGCGATTTGCACATCCAAATGATAGAATTTTATATCTATGGTTGAATCCGTAAATAATTGTGATCTTGTTTTTTTATTCCAAGCCATTTTATGGTTTTCCCATTCTTGTTTATAAAATAAATTTCTTTCGGAATTGAGATTTTGTGCAAAACATACATTAGATAGGAAGAGGAAAAGGAAGCAGGATTTTAAGAACAGATACATACTATTGAAATTTAGAATGAATAATTTATTTTATTGACTCGATCTCACTTGTTCGACATGTTTGGCATTGCGGAATGTTGAACTAAAGATAGAAAGAATTTGTTGAACTTAACATGACGAAAGCGAAAAGTATTAATTTTTGAAGTCTGTAGTTACGATATTTTCTGTACTTGTACAGATTGATTATTTTCACTAAAACAACATTCTATATGTTTGGTATAGAACTTTTTTGCTTTAGGTTCAGAGAAACTGATTTTTCTATACTTCGGCAAGCCGCAAACCCAAATATCCCGAAGAGTAGAACTTGATTTAGCTACATTTTCTGTTGGGATTTATTTGATCAAGGTGAATGAGATGAGTGGTAAGTTTGTAGTAGAGAAATAGGAGGGAAATAATGAATGGAGATTTAATGATGAGCACGAGTTACAAACCCTCGCTAGCGGAGAGGTAGAGAGATAGAAGGGAAATAATGAATGGAGATTTAATGATGAGCACAGGTTACAAACCCGCGCTAGCGGAGGAGAAATAATGAATAGAGATTTAATGATAAGCACGGGTTACAAACCCGCGCTAGCTGAAAAAAAGGACCATGATATCGAAGTTATACAGTAAGTAGCTAAAATAATTATATCTTCATTGATTATTCCAATCATATGAAATACTTATTCACAGCATTGCTATTATTATTTCATTTAATTATTTTTTCTCAAACAGTCAGTTTAGAGTGGGTCAATACTTTTGGTTCCGCTACCAATATGAGCAATGTAAATGGCAGTAAAACTTTAATAGATTCACAAGGTAATGTATTTGTAATTGGAGAGTTTTCAAATACTGTTGATTTTGACCCCAGCTTAAATATATTCAACCTTACTTCTAATGGAGGCAGTGATATTTATATCCAAAAATTAGATAGCAATGGCAATTTTCTTTGGGCTAAATATATTGGAGGTAACAGTATAGAAACGTTTGCAGATGCCGCTTTAGACAATGCTGGAAATTTGGTGATAGTGGGTAATTTTAGTCAAAGTGTTGATTTTAATCCTGGACTTGGAGTTGATACTAAAACTTCAATGGGATTGAAGGATTTCTTTGTACTCAAATTAGACAATCAGGGCAATTACAATTGGTCGCATACTTTTGGGAGTGCCTCGGTTGATGTAGTGCGAAAACTTTGTATAAATAGTTCCAACGATATTGTCCTTGGTGGTTACTTACAAAACACGGTAGATTTTGATCCCGGTATTTCTATCTTCAACCGAACAGCCATATCATATGACATTTATTTACTAAAATTAAATACACAAGGAGATTTCATATGGGTTAAAACTTTAGAGGGCGGTGCAACATCAAATGGAGATTTAAATGGATTGACAACCGATGTAAACCAAAATTTTTACATGGGTGGTACATTTAAAGATTCAGTCGATTTTGACCCTGATATACCCTATAACCCTCAATATAGTTTAGCTCCAAATACTTATAGTTTTTTTATTTTAAAATTAAACAGTAACGGACAATTTGTGTGGGTTAACATAACCAATATACCTTCATGTCAAACAATTACATCAGACAATTTCGGACATATAATTATAGGAGGGGCATTTTTTGGTACTGTTGACTTTGACCCCGGTCCAAACATCTACAATGTTTCATCAGTGGGTTATGCAGCCTATGCATTAAAGTTAGATACCAATGGTAATTTTATTTGGATCAAAAAAATGGGAGGCGTAAATGGACCTATTAAGATAGATATTGTATTTGATATAGATTGTAATCCACAAGGAGATATTTCATTATGTGGCGAGTTTGCCGGTTTAGAAGATTTTGATCCCAACGCTGGCAATTATCTTTTAGGTCCTGGGAGTATATTTAATTCAAGCGATGCATTTTACATGCAGTTAGATAGCAATGGTAATTTTAAATGGGCAGCAGCCATAGGAGATAATTCTACAGAAGCTTCCGCAAAATGTATAGCACAAACCACTCAAAGCAAAATATATGTTGTGGGTAGTTTTGATGGCACCACAGATGTTGACCCCAATGTTGGCGTCCAAATGATAAGTTCAAATGGTGGTTATCATGCCTATTTGATTAAATTGAGATCTTGCATTCCTAACAGCAGTATTGACGTCATACAAGCATGTTCACCATATACGTGGATTGATGGCAATACATATTCAAGTAGTAATTTTTCAGCAAAAGATACCCTTAGCAATGTAAATGGGTGTGATTCTATCGTTACGCTTAATTTAACACTTTCAACATTGGATATCAGCGTGCAGGTAAATAATAATACCTTACTTTCAAATGCAATAGGCGTTACATATCAATGGGTAGATTGTAAAAACAATAATTTTCAGCAAATACTAGGGGCAACGAACCAAACTTATATACCTACCACAAATAGCTCATATGCAGTCATTATTTCAAATGGTGTTTGCACCGATACTTCTATTTGTTTGCCCTTTGTGGTCACTGCATTGGATATAAACAACAAGATACAAGTAAGTGTGAATCCAAACCCAACCAATGATAAAATTTCAATCTTGCTACCAAATATCGAAGATGAAGTATGTATAGAAATAATCAGTATCGAAGGAGCTATTATTCAAATAAACAAACTTTTTTTAGAAAAGGAAATAAATGTAAGTCTTAGAAATTATCCTAATGGAATATATTTTATTAAATTAAAGTCACCTACATGGCAACAAGCATTTAAAGTATTTAAATACTAATGTGCTTGCGATATTCATGCAGGAGAAGATTTACATATGCTAGAATTGCTTAGGGCCTTCACAAAGAAGTATAAATTCAATTGGTGAAGGCAACGGCCAAAAGGAAGCTGATTTAAGCTTATGATATGGAGGAAATTGGCAAGCCTAAAGTGTTTTCAATGGTAATCG
>CAZSUF010000124.1:0-5687 GCA_964609875.1 uncultured Bifidobacterium sp. | reverse complement strand
AAGAGACACTATGCTTAATGAAATATTTGTATCTTCATGTAAACAAATGCCATCCAGAATTTTGTACTTAGATGTTTAAACCCTTCATGATGAAAAGTATTATTTTAAGTTGTTGCCTTATATTCAATGTAGTTTGTCAACAAAGCTATGCCCAACTCAGTGCGGCAGATAGTGCCTATTTCTTAGGTGCATTTACCAATCCATTATATATAGATACCAATGTAAATCCTGGTAATTGGTTTAATTACGGACCCATCACCACCATGTATAATCATTACTTGATTTTGGATACTAATTTTAAATTTACCACAGCAGATTTAGATAGTGTCGATTACTTGACTATTGATGATAGCTTACATTATGATATCGGTATCAATAATTCATTTGTACAGTATCCAGGTTTATTGTCACAACAAAATCCGATTGTGTTCCTACCCTATACATTTAAACAAAAGCATTCAAGAGCTCACGCCATTTTATATCCTGATACAACGCATCCACATTGTAGATATGCGTTTTTACTTGTACCTGGAACAGGCATCAATGCTTCTTACGATATAGTGCGTGGTTTGGGTTATCATAATCAACTGTGTCAAATGAAAGACAATTGCCGAAGCTATGGTGATGTGTATACTTTTGTAAAACCCAATGAAGAGCATCGAGCTGTGTATTGGAATGGGCTTAAACTGAATGAATATATTGTCAATTATTTGATCACTCAAAATACGCGTTATGGAACTAATTATTTAATAGAAATGATTGCGATGGTGAACTACCTTAAATCAAAATATGACAAAGTATTTTTATTCGGCTTGTCAGAAGGAGGTTACTCAGCTACACTATGTACTATGTATATAGAACCTGATGCAGCTTTAATATCAGGCGGGTATTCAATTAATTTTGATAGTTGCATTGTAGAAAAAGATATTCTAAAAACTAGGTTTGATTATTTGTTAGACACGTTTGATCGTGTGAAAGTAAAGAATAGAATTTCACAATCTCATACCCAGTATTTATTTACCTACGGAGAAAATGATCCAGTATTGACAATGGATCCTGAACATGATTTTCATTACACGCAAACTTATTTTAATGGATTAGGCAATTGCAGTTTTTTCTATAATTTCAATGACCATACCTTTCCTCCTTGTGCAGATATTGATACCTTTATTCAACGAATAATTTCTCCACCGTTTGCGCATTATTTCATAAAGGATACTACGCTTGCAGATACCATGATGACCCAAGTCCAATTTTGTAGAGCAGGTTACTATTCTTTTGATTTATTTAGAAATAATACCTTTGTACAATCATATACCCAAGTGATAGATAGTTTGTTGATTCCATTATCTGATAGTGGCTGGTATTATATCACTAACGTAAAAGATTCTAATCAAGTGATAGGTACTTGTAATGATACTTTGTATTGCAGCAAACAATATGTGCCCAATGCCCTGCAAGATGTAGGGTCTCCATGGAAGAAACAATTGGAATTAAAGTTTAAGAGCCCTTTTACTAATCAGTTAGAGATAGCCTGGGTTTCATTCAAAGGATTGCATAAAACCTGGGTGTATGATTTAATGGGTAGGATATTCTATGAACATACAGGGAATGAAAAGGCCTTACAAATATCTACATCTACTTGGCCAAAAGGATTATATATTCTTGTGGGCAAAGACTCAATAGAACAGCAATCTAGTTTGATATTAAAGCAATAGAATATTATTTCATCGAAGGGCTAATGTTGTACTTGAAACTTAGCATACCTTACTCCATCTTTATTTTTGAATGAAAGAATATAGATGCCGTTCGCAAAATTACAAGTTTGAATTTTCATTGAATTTTCAAATGTTGATTGGTAAATAATTTTCCCATCAAGTGATAAAATGTCAATGTGTGAAGGCTCAGCATTTGGATGTAAACTTTTCAGTTGTAATTGTTCATTCGCCGGGTTCGGAAAAATTTGAAATTCATCCGCTAAATTTTGAATAGCTTCAACTGAGTTAGGCATGGTGCCACAAATCAAAGTCTTTGTAAAAGGCACTTGATAAGTACAAGCATAATTGGCTGTGTTTACAAGCGCTGTACTCCAATAGCCGCTTAAATTACTAAATTCTTGTACGAGTGTTCTATGCACATTGGTAAGAGTCAAAGGTCTTTCTTCGCAAATGCCTTGGCCTGCAGTATCTAGCATAGACACAACCGAACCTTCAGTCATCGATCTGCCTACACTTAATATCATATTGTTTTTAGTTGCTAAGCCATGATACTCAAAGTAAGGATAAAATAAATTATTTTCATTGGCTGTGTGGGCTGTTTTATACCATATCAAATTTCCCTGACTTGATACCTTGATGATGGGGGCATAGCTTTTATTACTATCAAAAATGATTCCATTAATGACTACATTGCCTTTTTCGACCGCGCAAATATCAAACAAGGTAAATTCTTGATAAGGTACAGTTAATTCATTAAAGGAGGTGATATTGAGTGAGCTATTGAAGAAAACTACATATTGAATTTGGTTGTTTGAGTTATTGCATCGGGCAATTAAGGCATAGCCGTTAGTTTCTTGGAGCTTGATCAGTTTTAATGGAAAAATTTGAGCGGCTTCATTGTATTTATAGGCTGTATGCGTAATTACATTGCCTAGCGAATCTAGCTTAAAAGTAAGTAATGATTTTACATTATAACTCGAGGAAACAATATAATGATTGCCTTCAGTTAAAATACTAGAGCATGTTGTAACTCCTGTAGATAAAGGCGTGTTGAAACTTTTTTGCCAAACAATATTTCCGTTTTCATCGCATTTGACGATGGCATTGCTTAAAGAGCAACTGCCGGTTCCAAAAATAAATCCTTTATCATTGCCTGCACCTTTACTAATGGTAGGTGCATATAATCCAAAATTGACTGCAGAGCCAGTATAGGTTTTTTGCCAAAGTAAAACACCGCTACTACTTAATTTGAAAACGGTTAAAGAACCATTGTTTACACTGCTATAGGCAGATAAATAAAAATTTCCATCATTGGCTTCTATCACCAAGCAGGCAGTAGGGATAAAACCATTATTGGGTAATTTGAATGACCAAATTTGATTAAAACCTGCACCCCAGCGCACACATTGTTGACCTTGCAAACTATCCTTACCTGTAGTGATATAACCTCCCGAGCTAACATTCTCTATTTTGTTTAGCTCCCCATTATGGTACACCGAAAAATTGGATACTTGAGAAAAAGAATTGAATGAGATACAGATAAAAGCAATAAAGAAAATTTGTTTCATGCGTTTGATGTTGAAAATAGTTTCGAAATATGTTTACTCGAGTAAATTATTTTCAAAGACGATGAACTCATTGATTCGGTTGGGAAATATAGTTGCGTATGAAATGCGAAGCCATTCAGAACATAAGTTTACATTGTAAAGCAGAGTCAATATTTGTAAACTGTGTTTGTATTGCGGCAACGATTGCAGCGAAAAGCACGTACCCACGCTTGGCTTCGTCGTGGGGCGGACTTGTAGCGGAAAGCGTGTATGCCGCCCAAATTTAATTTACTCTAAAGAAAACGGCTTCATTTTTTAGTTTAGCGAATCAAACTTATATCACCTTTAATCAAGTGTGATCTTCCCGCAAGATCGGTGTATTTCAGCATGTAATAGTATGTACCTACTTCACAACGTTTGCCTCTTAAATATCCATCCCAACCTAATTTTATATTATAGGTTGAAAAAATTCTTTCTCCGTATCGATTATAAATTGAAAAATAGATTAGTGTAATATTTGATCCCAAAGCATAAATAATATCATTTAAATTATCTCCATTGGGTGAAAATGCTGAAGGCACGAAAGCTATACTTTTTAATGTATCTGTCTGTTCAAAACACTTGGTGATTGAATCTGCACAACCTAGTACATTAAACGCTTTTAATTGATAACAGTATTTACCAATACCAGGATTCGTAATTGTATAATTCGTAGACGTTGAAAGAAGTTGTTGATTGGATAACCAAGCATAGGTTGAAGCTTGGCTACTTTTATTGTCTAAGCTTATAGTTGAATTGTATAAAGTGGGTGTTGTAGGATTAAAATCAAAATTGGCTTGAGGTAAGGGCCACACGGTTAATGTGAAAAATTGAGTATCACTTTGACCGCAATTTCCAATATTAATTATGCGGTAAGTGGTAGTGGTATCAGGTTTGAAAATCACCACCGAAGAATCTGAATTGGTGTAAAAACTATTCGGCGTTATACTAAAATTATTTTTGACAATTTGAGTGGCTTGTACTGTATCTCCTGCACAAATTGAAGTGGTTGAAGGAGGTGTGAATAAAGGAATAGCCGAAGATTCAATTTGGGTATATATCAAATGAGGTAAGCCGATAGATGACATATGTACACCTAAAGATTGCGCATTGGGAATATAATTAGCGGCACTGCCTGCTGCATTCGGATTGGCGATCACATCTAAGGTAAATGAATTATTGACGGCTATATATATTTTGCCATCAGGACCGATTTGCATGGCGCCTAAGGTTTTGTTGGTTGTAGTAAGTAAAGTTCTACTCGCCATGATGGCAGCATCACTTCCAGCATTCATATTGTATTGATGAATTTCACTCGCACCAGAAAAATTGGCGATATAAAATTTACTATTATCTGGAGAAAAGGAGCAACCATAGCCACCATAAAAGCTAGCGGAGTTTTCGGTAAATTGATGGGTAATTTTACCTGTGACTTCATCGAAATTATACATTTCAATAATATTCAAAGGTTCATTGCATACCAAGCCTATGTGTTTGGCATCGGAAGAAAATTTCATTTCCCCAATAGATTCAAAACCTGGAACGGGAGCAATGGTATTCATATGCAAAGCACCTGCTTTACTTTTTACAGGTGCAGAAAGTCCGGTAGCTGTTAGCTTATAGGCATAAAAACTATCAGACCGCCATTTGTGCCCAACTATCCAATAAGCAGAATTATCACAGTTTCCAATCACAGCAACTTTTTCTGTTGACGAATCAAGTATGGGCACATTGAGTGTTGTTACATCGCCATTTCCACCATTCAAACTTAAATCTACGATGCTATAGCACAAAGCAGGTGGGCCATACATATAAACTTCTGAAGGAGTTGTAAAAATATAATATAGATTGGGATTGCCGGGCTTGGGTACTATAATAGCGCTTTGCGTACTTGAAGCATGGCCATTTAAAGGGGTATTCCAACAAGCAGGCATTTGATTATGGGTCTTATCCCAAACATATATACCATCTGTATAAAAGAGAAGCTGACCTGTGATTGGATCCGATATAGAACTACTTCCTTCTAAGGTATTCAGAGCACTATTATTAATTATGCTTGGTGGGTTGGTATTGAAATCTAGTCCAGCACTATGTCCAAAATACCAACTGTTATTTTGCTTTTGCGCGAAGCAAGAAGTGGATACAACGACAAGCAAAATAAGTATAGATCGCATCATGTTTACCTAATGTAAAGTATTTGAACAATTGCTACAACTGTTAAGTATTTTCTCATCGTAAAAATACATCAGTCGGCCATGAAGCAAAAGGCTGAACTTGTTAATGGAGCATGATTCACCCATCTGAAACTTGGATATACCGATTTTATCACGCATTAAAAAAGCCACCTAATTAGATGGCTCTTTTGTTTTGTATTTGCTTAGGA
>CAZSUF010000123.1:671-10977 GCA_964609875.1 uncultured Bifidobacterium sp. | reverse complement strand
ACAAAAGAAGATCGTGAAATTATTATAGACGATTTATTCTCTTATTTCAAAAACAAAAATTACCATGTCATTCGTGATAAACAAGATATGACGTATAAAGATTCGATCGGTGATTTTATCGACGAAATCGGACAAGGCAATTTAATTGTGGTAGGCATTTCAGATAAGTATCTTAAGAGTACTTATTGCATGACTGAATTAAATAAGATTTATCAAAAATCAGATTCAGATCCAGAAGAATTTATACAGAAAATATTTCCGATTCAATTAGAGGGACTCGAATTAAATAAACCGGCCGTCATTTCGTCTTATCTCTCTCATTTGGAAAAAACAGAAATTGAATGGGAAGGCTTAGTTAAACAACATACAGACATTGGCGATTACTACGAAATCTTTCAGAATGTAAAACAAATCAGAACCAATATTGCCGACTTAATTGCTTTTCTATCCGACAGACTCATCATCAAGGCTGTCGATTATAATATAGAAAAACAAAAACTCATTCAATCAATAGAAACTCACTATCAGCAAAAAATGGCCACTCCACAAGGCTTCATGGGAAATATTGGTCAAGAAAAACCAACGCCTAGCGAACAAAAACCCATCCAAACTCCGCCTATAGAGAGCCCTAAAAAAAGAGGATGTACATTCAGCATTGCCATTTCTCTTTGTGGCATTGGTATCGTGGCTGCATTCTTTTTACTCACTACACAGAATGAAAGCACTCCAAATAATCAAACACCCTCTGCTGATGAAATGAGTGCACCTAGTATGGCGGTTGCCGATTCAGCAATGGCACCTGCTGCTCCGATAGATGAGTTAATTCCGGAAGCTGGCTTTGCTTCAAGTAAAGTAGATACTGCAACCCATACTCAAACTGCACCGACTATCATTGCAAAAGCCACAAGCCCAATACCCCCAAAAATTCCTCCAGCCGCAGCCATCAAAGTTACCTCAAAACCACATGAACAACTTGTTGGATCTGGACATAAAGCTGCCTCAAGCAGACCTCCAGATGGTATTCTGCAAACTGATACTTCAACGTTTTTATTATCACCGATTGACACTTCAATTCAAATAGATAGATAAAGTTACTTGTGAACTGCTTGCTTGTATTGCGGCAAGGATAGTAGTGAAAAGCCCGGATGCCGTCTCGTTCTTAAAAACGAGACGGGAGAGGACTTGGAACGGATAGCCTGTATGCCGCCCACAGAAATTTAATAAAGAAAAATATTTTACGGATTAATAATTGCCTTCAAATTTTCTTTTACACTTGCATGCCATTCAGCTTCCAAAATACTCAAAACAATGGAATCTCTGCGTGTACCATCATGTCTGTAGGAATGATTTCTGAGCACACCTTCTTCTATGCAACCAATTTTTTTCATGGCAGTGATACTTCTTTTATTGTCAAAATCTGCCCGAAATTCTACGCGCTTAAATCCTTGCTGTTCAAAAGCAAATTGTAACATCAAAAATTTACAATGTCTATTCAATCCTGTTCGTTGAAAATCTTTTCCATACCAAGTATAGCCCAACTGTAAAGTATCTTGATGAAGTTGAATATCGTAAAATCTTGTGCTACCCGCATAGGCCTGCTTCAGTTTATCCCACACAATAAATGCATACTCTTTTTGAGCAATTCTTGCATCAAGTGCCAATTGAATATACTGAGTCATTTGTTCTTTTCCTCCTCCAGCTCTTACTTGTGAGTAAATCCAAATTTCTGGTTCATTCAATGAAAAATGTAATAGATTCTCCATATCTTCTACAGCAATTGGCCTGAGCAATACACGCTTATCTTCCAGTAAATAATCTTGAGTAAAATCTAACCTAGCTTTCATATGATGATGATTTAATTAAATTTTAGATCAAGAAAATTATTCGCTTGCTAACTTACGCAACTTGGCTCTATAAGATTCGTATTTAAATAATGGCTCAAGGATGATTAAGTCTTCGGGATTAGAAATTTCAGATTTCAGAAATTTCACCAAAGTAAAACGACCATATTGTGTATCTAAAGATTCTGCAAGCACATTCAGTTGAGCGGCTGTGAGACAACCTGTAAATATTTTTTTCTTAATCATGATCATCTTGGCTTCGTCATCAGATTTTTGATTTAATTTATCTAAAAAATAATTCACTTCATTATCCGAAGCATTGGTAGGACAATGAGATGCTTTGGATGCAACTTGATTTATTTTTTCTTTGGTAACTTCTACTTCTTTTGTTTCTTGTGACTTGATCACTTCTATCACACCGAGCTTTTCTTCTTTACTTTCTTCTTCTTTTTGTTTGGCTAAGTTGGCTGCTGCAAGTGCTTCTTCTTTTTGTTTTCTTTTTTTCTCTTTATTAGACAATTCAGGATTGCTTGCTTTTTCTGCTTGTAGCTTTTCTTTCTCTACTTGTTTGGCTGCTTTTTCTAAGGCTAATTTATCTTCTTCAATTTGTGCGGCTTGCGCTTCGGCTAATCTCTCTTGTCTTCTTTTTTCTTTTTTGGAGATACTTTCTTCTTGGCTCTTATTTTTCTCTTCGGGCAAGGTGGTTTGAATAACTTCTGGCTCAGGTTTTACTCGTTGCTTTTTCTCTTTTTTACTTTTCGCCTCTGCAAATTTATCTGTATGATTGATATTGATGTGATTCAACTCAGTGGTTAAACCAATATTCACATTTGAATTTGTTTCAATAATTTTTCCGTTATTGATTAAATCCATTAAATAAAATCTTTGATCACCCGCCTTGGCTAATTTATATCCGTAAGAAGAATTCTCTCTTACATCAATTACAAATTCTTGTGCTGGGTAAACATCGCCATTAAAACGAATTTCAATTTTATTCTCCCCAGCTTGACTAGTCGGTATTAAAACATAATTTTTGCCCACTACATTTTTCTCTGCTTGATTCAGTGAAATCTTAAAAGGAATCCCTTGAATACCTTCAATGTAAATATAAGATATGGCCTGAGCCCTAGCAGACTGAAGCAGTCCGAACATAAGAATACATCCTATGCATATACTCAATAAACATCTCGCTATTTTATTCATGATTTACATTTAGTTATGCAAAGGCAATGAGCTCTTCGCCTTTCTCCACGGCTTGTCTTTCTTTGATCTTAATAGATTTTACGATGGCGTTTCCTGTGGCCTTAAATACATTCTCCATCTTCATGGCTTCTAAAATCAACAGAGGGTCGCCTGCCTTTACTTCATCACCTTCTTTCACAAGAACTTTAATAACCAACCCTGGCATAGGCGATTTTAATTGATGTAGCTTCTTGGTTGTACTGATATTCATCCCAAGCTTGTCTAAAAAAATATCTACAGGTTCCTTAATTTGAACTTGATATTTCTTGCCTTCAATTCGAACGACCACTTGCTTGCTTTCTTTATCAATACTGACAAGGTCCGCTACTACAGGTTTGCCTTTCCATTGGCAAATGTATCCGCCTTGTGGACCTTTTTGAAATTGAAGGTTTTCGATGCCTACAAATTCATGATTTTTTTCTTCTACTTTAAAACTATGTTCTTGAATACTTGCTGTGTACATTATTGTCTTCTTTGTTGCATGGAGGGTTCTTGTGAAGCTAGTCGATTGGTATTATCTCCAATGGCTTTTCCTAAATCAGCCATTCCATGCGTATTTGCCTGATTAGCTAAATAATTCATCGCAGTTAAATCCATTTCAATATCATCATCCTTGCTAGGTTTTTGATCTGCACTTAAGGAATTACGATAAGAAATTTCTCCTTCAGTAAATTTCATTAATTTATCTAACAACATTTTAGCCATCTCCTTATCTCCTGCTTGAATACAAACATCCGTAATAAAAATCATAGAATTATCTTCACGCGACATCACATAAGGTACAGATTTTTCAGACACTTTTTTAAGGATATGTTTTACCAATTGCATAGCCTCTTCCTTTCTGTTGAGTTTTAATAATTGTTGGGCAACTTGCAAGGCCAACATCTTAGGTGAGGATACCATTCTTCTATTTGTCTGATCTGTGTATACCCCATTTTCTACACCTCCGAATTCAAACTTATTGAGAATTAAATCCTTACACTTTTCATAATTAATTCGAAGCGGTGTATTAGTTGTTGAACCTGGTGTGCGCACTGGTACTAATTTAAAAGCTAATCCTTCTAATTGCAAAAATTCTTGTAATCCTTCATAATGATCTGGATCAATAGAGTTGGCAAAATAAATTGGACGTTTAAATGCGTTTGCTGCCAATATATTTAAGATGGCTAAATCATTTTTATAAGCCACATTTTTAGGCATAGATAAAAGGATTTTATCTGCAATGACAGAAGTATCACCAGGTGCTAACACTTTATTTTTAATGATTAAATCTTTATCTACAGGAATTGAAAATTTGTTTACAGGGAAATAATTCGCACTTCCGCCACCTTCAAGTGAACCAGCTTGGCTATCATCACCAATAAATTCTAAAATCTCTTTTAAATCGTAATGTTTATCTTGGGCTAAAGATGGATTGGCATTATAGCGCATATAATTTCTCTTCTCGCCTCGATATTGTTCTGGCTTCCAAATGAGTGGAATTCTACCACTTTTATTTATAGCATACCCTAACTGATCGATATACCAATCAATACCTAATAAACTAATATTGATAATTCTTACATCAGTTCTATAGCCATCAATTTCTTGCGCATACCAAAGAGGATAAGTATCATTATCACCTTCAGTAAATAAGATAGCATTGGGTTCGCATGAATTCAAAAAGTTCTTTGCAGTAGCTAAAGGCAAGGTTTTTATAGAACTATCATGAACGTCCCATTCCTTACAAGCCATCAACAAAGGCACAGCTAACAAACATAAAACACTCGCTGCCACAGGAGACATGGCCCCTAACTTCAATTTCTTAAACCAATCTGCCACCATCAATACACCTAATCCTATCCAAATAGCAAAGGCATAGGTAGAACCTGCATAGGCATAATCTCTTTCTCTAGGTTGCATTGGGGTATTGTTCAAATAAATTACAATAGCCAAACCAGTAAAGAAGAATAATAAGGCGACAATAAAAGTATTTTTTCGATCATTCTTATATTGATAAAACAAACCTAATAATCCTAAAATGAAAGGCAAGAAATACAATTCATTTCTAGCTCTATTATGTTTATAGGC
The DNA here is from genome assembly GCA_964609875.1 of uncultured Bifidobacterium sp. GTDB lineage: Bacteria > Bacteroidota > Bacteroidia > Chitinophagales > Chitinophagaceae > OLB11. The sequence continues at coordinate 5,824 of CAZSUF010000123.1, read as the reverse complement.
ATCTGGAAGTTTGTCATTGTCTCCAAAAAACATGGCATCAATTGGTTTAATCCCAGACAACCAGTTACCATGGTCGGGCTCGCCCATGATATTTTGAATATCATTTTGGCGACCAATATAATTCCAACAGAAATATCTCCACCACATCTGGTTGACTTGATACTTCATAAAGAAATTCAAATTATCACCACTACTTGCTTTTTCACCTTCAGCTAATCCTAAATAAGCTTTATAAAAGTTGCCGTGGTTCGGATCATTGCCATCCCAAATTCTAGGGAACAATCTTGTCTCATCTGCTGCATATTCATATTCATCTTGCTTCTCTCCTAACTCTTCGTATTTAGAAGGACCTTTCCAATATTGCATAGTACCTTCTTTCATGCCAATTGGCTGAGAATTAAAATCAGGACCTGTTATCAAAGGCACTTTACCATATTGCTCACGTTGAAGATATTTAATTAACGAAATCGCGTTATCAGGATTCGTCATGTCGATAGGCACATCGGCATTTGAACGTATGATAGTTTGAAAGAAAGCAGAATATCCAATGATGATAAACAACACACAAAGTGTGCCTAAATGCACAAAGTAATATTGCTTGGCCTTAGCCCAACGAATCAAGAAGAATGCCCCTACAGCAATTAAGAAAATAGTAAAGAATACTCCACTATTAAAAGGCAATCCAAATGAATTTACAAAAAGGATATCCATTTTAGTGGCCAAAATTGGAATGGCTTGAATGACACCGTATTGAACCACACCAGTAATCACACAACCTAATAAAAATACCCAAACTGTGCCCCATTTGGTCACAGGATATCTTTTAAAATAATATACCATCACGATCGCAGGGATAGTCAATAAGTTTAATAAGTGAACACCAATAGATAAGCCCATAATAAAAGCAATCAATACCACCCAACGATCAGAATGGGTTTCACCTGAAGTGCTCATTCTATCTTCCCATTTCAAAATGGCCCAAAATACTAAAGCAGTTAAAAATGAAGACATCGCATATACCTCACCTTCCACAGCTGAAAACCAAAAGGTATCAGAAAAAGTGTACGCTAAGGCTCCCACAACACCGGCTCCCATAATTTTCAGGATGGTATCGTTGTTCATTTCAGCTTGCATGCTCATCAAAATTCGCTTAGCAAAGTGAGTGATAGTCCAAAACAAAAACAAAATTGTAAATCCACTACTGATTGCAGAAAGCGAATTCAAGGCAGCGCCCGCATTTTTTATTCCTCCAAAAAGAATGACAAACAAACGACCTATCATCAAAAACAAAGGTGCTCCAGGTGAATGTACCACTTCTAATTTGGCAGCTCCTGCGGTAAATTCCCCACAATCCCAGAAACTAACTGAGGCTTCTTTAGTCATCATATAGACTGCACAAGCGATCAGACAGATTACCCAACCAACAATATTGTTTATTTTGTTATAACTCATGATAAAATTTTAATAAGGTAGCAAATATAAAAAATCATGTCAATCTATTCCGAATTGTTTTGCGTTAAAATAAACTTGGCTTTTTTAACATTTATAGCCTGTTCTTGGGATGTTTTACTTTTTTGGGCGTTCCCCTCCCTCTCGAGTCCTTTTCAATTGCCTTCAGCAAATCTTCATTCTCATTCTCTTCATCATTCTCTTCTAAAAGCCGGGTCCTGTCTTTCGTTCCAAGTCCCTGTCGCTCACTCCAGGGCGCTTTCCACTACAGCCAGTAACGCGGGCATTGCAGCGCTGAATGTAATTTCGTTCAATACAAGATGATTTTCCTTTTTATATTAAAATCTATAACTGAATCCCAATCCAACACCCGTTGACAAATTAGCATACCTTATTTTTAAGGTATGGGTGTCATTAGTCTGACTTCGAATTACTTGCGTGTTGGCCTTTCCTAACAAAGCGCTTTCATTGATTTGTGCAAAAACACCCCAATGCCTTGAAAGTTTCAGGCAATAGCCTAATTCTAGCATAGAAGCCATCCCAAAACCTGCATACCTTCTATGTGACAGAGAAGAAGTATATATTTCTCCTCCTTGATTTTTGATGGAGGCCTCGATATGATTGAAGGAAACAAAAGGCCCCACCCTAGCTTGTACATAAAGTTCTTTATATATTCGAAATCTCTTGCCCGCAAGTATGCTGCACTCAAACCCGCCCTTTGTATATCGAAAGATGGTTTGGTCATTCGTTCGATTTTCGCGTTTATCATGTATCAGGCCTAGGGTCCAAATAAAACCACGTGAATTTTTAAGTGAAATCAAATATCTATTCGCTTGATCCGTAAATGGACCTACCGAGGGTGGAAAATAATTTTGACGAGAATCATATGAAACTAAATTACTCGGAATACTTACGCGCTTATTATCTACCCAAAACCCCGAACTCCAACTCATTTTTCCTGACTTTGCATTGAAATCAATATTTGCAAACCCAGGTTCAACGATGATTTCCCAAGGTGGAGTCACTACTTGCTTCTTCTTGGCCTGTGCATGCTGAAAGCAAAGTAAACAACAACAAATAAAACAACTCTGTATAAAGGTCATCATTCAAAAGTAACCTAAAAGTGGAAAAGCAATCGTTTAGCCTCGCAGATTATCATACAAACTGTGTCATCTCAAAACTAGCACGTCCAACAAGTTGCTCTAATTAGCTTAACTTCATTTCATAATCAGTGACTTAGGCACAAAATTTGACGAGTAAATTGCTCAATTAAGAAATTTTCATTAAATTCAACTTTCATTTCTTTCGAATTCGTTCCTTTTAAACCTATTTTTATGCATGCAAATTTAACTAACTCAAGGCTCCAATCTTTTTTTGTAAAGATTGTATTCCTCTCCATCATTGCCTTTTTTTCCCATTTGAGTCTTCAAGCACAGCATGTTACGCTTAGCACAGCCAATTGTGTGATGGTATCTCCAAGTGAAGCTCAATTTGATGTGGTTGTAGTGAATGACGGAAATACGGCATTAAAATTTGCCTCAGCTACCATCAGAGGTACTATGGCCAATCAAGCTACACTAACATCTACTGGAACAGTAAGCTGGGGCTTTGTCCCTAATTCTTGTCCGACTAGTTGGCCAATAAATAGTAGTGCTTGGCCAAACACTGTGAATGCTAACTTTAGCTACAACACGGGATCAGGTGCATTTACTTTCACTTCTTCACCCACTTATTTCACTGCACAAACAGCACCCACACTGCCTTTCAATGTACCTGTCACCATAGGTCGAATCTCTGTCAAAGTAACTGGAGGAACCTTTATTCAAAATGCCAACTTAAATTGGACTTGGTTAAATACATCTACAGGTGCAGGCATTACGGCTTATCAAAATAATGCCACTACTGTATCGAGTTTACAAAGTTCGACTACCATCACTAGAGTCAATGGATGTGCCAATACGATGTTTTTAAACCTACCCAACTCAACTAATTGTATTTAATCTATCAGTATTTCTAATGTGATTCAACCCTCTTGCAATACAGGTACAGGAAGCGCTATGCTTAATTTATTACCCCCACCCAACCCTATCACAGGAACATACACAATTAACGGAGGTCCTTCCATAGCTTATACTACAAATCCCATTCCTTTAACAGGTCTTGCTGTAGGCACGCATACGATTGTAGTATCAAATTCCCCAGGTTGCGCACCCTTAACTACAAACGTGACTATTAATGCCAATACACCTTCAAATATCGTAACGAATGCCACGGCTTGTGCTTCTTACACATGGCCTCAGAATGGGGTGACCTATACGACAAATCAAACGGGTTTGACTATACCCACTACCATCAACGGTTGCGCTGGAACGGCAACATTAAACTTAACTTTGGGTGTTGTTCAAGATGCTGTGTTAAGTACTGCAGGCAATGCGAGCTCTACTCCTGGAAACATTACAATTACAGCCAACTTAACAAACAACAATGTACTATTTGCAACCACTTGTAATTACGCCGCTACGATTCTTGATTCGGCAAATGGCGTAGGAGCTGGAAGCACAAACCTCCATACCATCGTAGAAACTTTTTGTCCCTACGCTACCAATGGACAAAGATTCGGGCCTAGGCACTTCACAGTAAATGCTACGAATTCAGAAAGTGGCCAAATGACTTTATACTTAACCCAAGCTGATTTCAATTTATACAATGCTGCCACTTCGCCTTTTCTTGCCATGAATGTAAATTCTGTCAAAATAGCTCAAGTTGTTGGAGGTTTAAGTAATGGTACTTTCAATAATCTTGCAACAACAGCTAATTGGAATGCAGCACTCAATCGTTTCGAAATAACAGCATCCGTGCAATCCTTGAATGGAGAATATTATGTCTATACAGAAAATAGTTGCAATATCATGCTGGGTGCTATCATGCCTATAAATATAAGCTACAATCAAGCAACCCTGAGTTGGCCTTCTATACCTAATATCAATTCATATCAATTGCGTTATAGAAAATTAGGCACTACAATTTGGAGTACAATGAATACCTTGAGTAATTCAGCTACCTTATTAAATCTTACATCTTCATCTGCTTATCAAGTGCAAGGCAGAGTGAAATGCACAAATAATACCTTTGGTAATTGGGGACCCATTTTTGTTTTCAATACCACCGCAGCTCCTTGTGTTTCAGCCAATTTGATCATCAATAATATATCAAGCAATAGTGCACAAGTAAATTGGGGCAGTGTTCAAGGCGCGTCTAGTTATTCTTTAAGATATAGAATGCTTGCCAATCCGGCAAATCCTTGGATCAATGTAAATGGCTTATTAATTCCAGGTTATACAATTACAAATTTGACCAACAATGCAATATATGAAGTGCAAGGTGCTACTTTTTGTAGCGCTTCCAATGCTTTATCAACCTATAGTAATTCAGTGATGTTTAATACAAGTACTTCTTGTATTGCTCCAATAAATATCATTGATACCCTGACAACAAGTATCAAAACAACTCTTAAATGGCAAGCTGTTCCAGGCGCGTTGAGTTATATGATTCGCTATAAAAAATCAGGAACCACAAGTTGGTTAAATACGATGTCTACAACCAATTCAAAATTAATTATGGGTTTATCTCCTTCTACAAGTTATGATGTAGAAGTCAAAACCAATTGTTCGCACACACGTTTTAATTCGCGCACGTTCCCTGGC
>CAZSUF010000123.1:0-661 GCA_964609875.1 uncultured Bifidobacterium sp. | reverse complement strand
AGTTATAGTTTTACTACCCCCGTATTAAGACCAAGTGGTTCTTCAAATAACAACAATGACATAGATGAAGCTATCAATATCTATCCGAATCCATCTAGTGGCAAAGTCAATATCGATTTCACTTTAGCTACAGCGAGCAACATTCAATTCAAAGTCATTGATCTTGATGGCAGAATTTTAAAAGTGGTTCAAGATACATATGAAGCTGGAAAACAACATACAGTCATTGACCTCAGTGATTTATCAAATGCCTTGTATGTGATACAATTATTTGAAGGGAATGAACTCAAAGAGGTGAAAAAGATTAAATTGGTAGGTAGCAAATAACTACAATTCAACATCAAATTCACAGCTTGTTTATCTCATAGTTTGGCAACACAAACCATCATCCATCATGCGACTAGAAACATTTCTAAAGTCATGTTTCTTGTTAGATGCTTCGATTCCTCATTAATTGAATAGATAAAATCTGAGTGATGAATTTTACAATCGGCGAAACAAAATACAATAATCTCTGACGATAGTCAGCCTTTCAAACGGAACATTCAGATAGAAATATTTCTCAAGTCATCATTCGTGTTAGATGCATCGATTCCTCAGCAATTCACGTTGTTAGCAGTCAAGTCATGCTTTTTGAAAACACTTCAAAGCTCAATCGGCA
>CAZSUF010000122.1:0-11007 GCA_964609875.1 uncultured Bifidobacterium sp. | reverse complement strand
CAGCTGTGTTGTATTTGAACAGTGCATCACCATACGCCCCAGCTCAAAGTATTTTTAGTCAAGGAAGTGGAATGCAAATTGATGCTGAAGACAATGGCGTTGTTTCAAATTCAGGCAAAGGTTATGGTGTATATGGAACGTCTGACACCTTAGCCGCCGGTTATTTTACAAGTTCAGGTTCTGGGTCTGCTTTATACAATGGAGTTTTAAGAGGTGAATATACAGGCACTTCTACCTTATCGAGCATCACAGGAGTATATGGCAAGTCAGTTCATTCTACTGTATTGAATGATGGTATCGGCGTAAGAGGTGAAGGTGGTTATAAAGGCATAGAAGGTATTGTAAATAATCCAATTCCTGCAACAGTGTATGGATTATATGCTACTGTATATAATAATTCATCTGCTTATGGTGAATACGGACAAGCAGGTGCTTATTCAGCGAGTGGGGTTGGAACAAAGTATGGTATTTATGCGACTGCAAGTGGCGGTTCAACAAATTATGCGGGTTATTTTGGTAGTGGAAATGTCAATGTAGTGAATATGTTATCTAAAGGTGGCGGTACATTTAAAATCGATCATCCCTTAGATCCAGAGAATAAAATTTTGTATCACAGTTTTGTTGAAAGTCCTGATATGATGAATATCTATAACGGAAATATTACCACTAATTCAAATGGAGAAGCCGTAGTGACTATGCCTGATTATTTTAATGCCTTGAATTCAGATTTCAGATATCAACTCACAACAATTGGTTCGTTTGCGCAAGTGATGGTGAGTGAAAAAATCAATGGTAATACATTTAAAATAAAATCTAGTATACCTAATACAGAAGTGAGTTGGATGGTGACAGGTGTGCGTAAAGATGCCTTCGCAAATCAACACAGAGTGAAAGTGGAAGTAGAAAAAAATGCGGATGAAAAAGGAAAGTATATCCATCCTACAGCATTTGGTTTGCCAGAAAGTAAAGGCATAGATTTTGTAAATGAAGAGGCGAAGAAAAAGAAAGATCAAGAAGGTAGACCAACATCAGCAATGAAAATACCTGAAGTGAAAGTATCAGAGGAAAGTAGAAAGTAAATATTAATTTGATCGAAAGAACCATCTCAATGAAAGTTGAGGTGGTTTTTTGCTTGTCATAAGAAATCAAAATTTCTTAAGCCATTTGCACAAGAAAAGAAATGTTGTATATTAGGTTGAAAATCCAAATACACTATGAAAAAAGGGCTTCAACTCTTGATATATTTTATGCTGTGTTTGATCGTACATTCTAAGGCAAGCTCCATTGATTCTTTAAAGATCGAATTAAAAAAATCTCAAGCAGACACCAATCAAGTTAATTTATTGAATGAGTTATGTAATCAAATTATGTCTGATGGCGATTTCTTTCCCGCCTTAGATTATGGGAATCGTGCCTTAATCTTGTCACAAGCACTTCGGTTTAAAAGAGGAGAAGCTAATGCGAATAGGCTTGTGGGTCGTATACAAAAAAAGCTAGGGAATCATCCTGCATCGCTAAAATGCTTTTTAGAGACACTAAGAATTAATGAAGGGCTAGGAGACAAAAAAGGCATAGCGGGTGCATATAATAATATAGGTACTGTGTATTTAGAACAAAAACAATATGATGACGCTTTATTAAACATGAATAAGGCTTTAGCTATTTTCAAAGAAATTAACGATAAAACATGGGTGCACAATACGTATACCAATTTAGGAAATATTTATTCAGACCAAGGGAAATATACAGAAGCTATGAGTAATTATTACATGGCGTTAAAAATCAGACAAGAATTGGGTGATACAAAAGGTGTATCAGCCATTTATAATAATATTGGATTGGTAAATCAATTGCAAGGCGATTATAGCGCAGCGTCTGAAAATTTTACAAAGGCTTTGAAATTAGCTAAAGATCTTGACTATAAGGGAGGTATGGCGAACGCTTATTTTAATTTGGGTATGTCTAAAATTGGGCAGAGAAAATATGAAGGAGTAAAGGACTATATGCAGATGAGTTTAAAACTTTGCGAAGAGATGCAAAATCTTGATGGTATGAAAGAATGTTATCAGGGATTATCTACTTTAGATAGTGTCCAAGGTAATTTCAAAGGGGCCTTAGCTAATTATAAAATATTTATTCAGCTTCGCGATAGTCTCATCAATGAAGAGAATACAAAAAAGATTACTCAGCAACAAATGAAGTATGAATTTGATCAAAAGGAATTTGCACAAAAGGTGGTTCAAGAAAAGAAGGACTTGGCAATAAAAAGAAATAGAAATATATTATTCCTTGGAATAGGATTTGCCTCATTCATGATTTTGTTTTTGTTTTACCATAGTCGTCAAAAACAAATTGCACAAAAAAAATTAGCCCTAGCTGAAATGAAGAGCCATATTAGCAGAGACCTTCACGACGAAATTGGAAGTACTTTAAGCAGTATATCTATGCAGGCCGAAGTCGTAGAACGTAAATTGAATAAGCAAGAAAATGCACAAGACATTGTACACAATATTAGTCTGGTGTCTAAAGAAATGATGTCGAAAATGAGTGATATTGTATGGAGTCTGAATTTGAATCATGAAAATATTGAAGAACTTGTACATCGTGTGGAAGATTTATGTGCCATTCATTTGTCTCCAATTCAAATCGATTTTGAAGAAATTCTTCAAAAGAAGTAAATGAAAAAAGCCTCAGTGCCTATTCACTTAAGGAATGCTATCTCATGATTAAAGAAAGTATGAATAATATGTTGAAGTATTCCGAAGCAAGTAAGTTTACAGTTGTTTTTTCTCTGCAAGCTGAGCAATTATTTGTCTTAATTCATGACAATGGAAAAGGATTTGATACAGCAAGTAAGGCAAAAAACTTAGGCGGCGCAGGATTAAAGAATATGAAAGCAAGGGTAGATAAATTGGGAGGGCATATTGACATTCAGTCTGATAATTTATCGGGTACTAAAATTTCTATCCTTCTTCCATTGAGCATTTAATACACCTATGTTGGTAATAGGACAAATTATTTCAATCACTTAATTTTACATGCAATATGAATAACGAGAATATTTTAAAAGTCATCATTTTTGATGATCATGAAGCTGTCAGAACTTCCATTGAGCTAATGATTCAAGATGTAGAACATATAGAGTTAGTGGGTGCGTTTGAGAATTGTGATACAGTGATGAATGATATTTTACATTGCAAGCCAGATGTGGTTATTTTAGATATTAGTATGCCAGGCATGAATGGGATAAGTGCTGTCAAAGAAATCAGAAAGAAGTATGCAGCCCTACCAATTTTGATGCTTACAACCTTTGATGATGATGATCATGTTTTTGATGCCATTAGTCATGGAGCCAATGGTTATTTATTAAAAAACACATCGACAGAAAAATTGGTAGAAGCTATTTCAGATGTTTATGAAGGAGGGGCGCCTATGTCTCCTAGAATTGCACGTAAAGTATTAAATCAATTGCGTCATCAACTGCCTAACCATAAAGATTATCAATTAAGCCCAAAAGAAACTGAAGTATTGCAATATTTAGTGCAAGGTTTAGCCTATAAGCAAATCGGTGGCAAAATGAATATCACTTATGATACAGTGAGGGCACATATGAAAAAAATATATGAAAAACTTCATGTGGCTTCTATGACGGAAGCGGTTGCTAAAGCTATACATATGAAATTATTTAACTAAACTTAAAAACATATAATCATGTGCAAAAGAAATTATTCATTGTACACATGTTGAAATGTTTTTTCATTGCCTGGACTACTAATTGAATTCAAAATGCAGCATACTTTTTAGGGTTAGGGCAAACAAATGGAGATATGGATTGTAAATTATCGATGGATTTGAATATCCACGGTTTGGTCAAAATAGTCAGAACAATGTAAGTCTTATCACCCCATAAATTTTGTTGTGTTTTGTAGAGACTGTTTTTTCAGACAGTCTTTTTTTATGCTCCCGATTTTCTTTGCAGTCGCCGCATGATTCGTTTCGGGAACCCTTTCATGTTATCCAGTCTTTATTTCCTAACAGCCTCAACTTTATAAAACAAGTTTAAAAATTACCCTAAAGGGTAAGAGTGTCACTTCAACTAGCTCATAGTTTTGTGGCTTAATTTATTTTCTATGAAAAACATGTTACTTGCTATCGGTTGTTTGCTTTGGATGCAACTTGCTTTTTCCCAAGCACCTTCTTCATTTTCGTATCAAGCCGTTGTGCGTGATTCATTAGGAAGCTTATGGGTGAATCAACCACTAAATGTTCGCATCTCAATTCTCCAAGATTCAGTAAATGGAACAACAGTTTATAAGGAGCTACATCAAACCTCTACCAATACTCTGGGTTTATTGACTTTGTCTATAGGCGCTGGAAGTCCTTTGATCGCCAACTTTAATTCTGTCAATTGGTCACAGGGAAACAAATTTGTGGCCGTTGAAATTAGCCCCAATGGCAATAATTTTACCTTAATGGGTACCATGCAATTGTTGAGTGTGCCTTACGCATTATTTGCACAACGCACTGGGAATGTAAATGGGGTTCCACAAACTCTAGCACGCTACAATAGCGCGAATGATTTAGGTTCATCTCAAATCTCCGATTACGGAAATCGCATTGCTATCGATTTGCCATCCACGCCAGCTGCAAAAATTCATGTGCACGACAATAGCCTTACCGATATCTTAATGACCAATGTGACTACTGGTGTTCAAGATAGTGATGGTTTACGTTTATTTACCGATGGAACCAATGCAGGTCTCATGCAACAAGAAATGGGTCAATTGGTGTTAGGTACTGCTGGCACTCCCCGAATGGTGATACAACCTGATGGTGATATTGGAGTAGGGGTGTTGAATCCCGATGCGCGACTCCATGTCAATGGACAAATGAAAATAACAGGCGGCAATCCTGCGAATGGAAAGGTACTCACTTCTGATGCAAATGGTTTGGCAAGTTGGCAAGCTCCCACTGCTGGTCCACAAGGCCCTCAGGGTGTTCAAGGTGTGGCGGGTCCTCAGGGTTTACCAGGTAGTGCAAATATCTCCGGCACCACGAATTATGTAGTTAAATTCAATGGCACCACCAGTGGAACAAATTCATTAATCTATGATAATGGCACGAATATCGGTATAGGCACAAGTGCGCCAGTGGCTCCTTTACATCTGCATAAAAGCGGACTCATCTCTGAAATTCGCTTGACGAATTCCACTACTGGCAGCTCATCTAATGATGGATTAATTATTGGAGCTGTGGGAAATGCGGTAGCCATTACCAACAAAGAAGCAAGCCTTCTTGAATTTGGTACTAATAATGGCACTGATCTCTCGATTAGTGCCTCAGGTGATGTGGGTGTTGGAACATCTGCACCGCAAGCCAAACTCGATGTAAACGGACAAATCAAAATTGGTGGAGGCAATCCGGGTGCAGGAAAAGTGCTGACATCCGATGCCAATGGTTTGGCTACATGGGACATTCTAAACGGCAGTGGTGGCACCCTCAATGAAGCCTATAACTTTGGTGGCCCTGGCGCGGGTTCAACCATTACTGCCAATGATGGGGCAGTATGGATCAATGGAAGCGATGGATTTCAAGTCACTGGTGAACTTATAGGAAGTCCTTTGAGTTTAAGTGGTAGTGGAACCAGAATGTTTTTTTACCCGCCACTTGGAGCCTTTAGAACAGGTAAGGCATTTGGTGATTATTGGAACCAAGATAGTTTAGGGGCCTATAGTTTTAGTGCTGGTGATGGTGGCTTTGCGAAAGGCTATGCAGCCGCAACTCTAGGAAGCTCTTGCTCTGCTCTAGGTTCACAGTCTATTGCCATGGGCTCTGGAAGTGTGGCTCGCTCATCATGGTCTATTGCCATGGGGCGACTAAGTCGAGCCGATTCTTTGCATAGTGTGGCGATAGGGTTTGATAATGAAGCAAAAAATATAGCCTCTGTAGCCATGGGTTCTTCGAATATTTCGTCGGGAAAATATGCCACTACCACCGGATATCTCAACAAGGCTCAAGCAGATTATTCTTCTGCTCATGGCGTATACAATATTGCGAATAACCCTTATTGTTTTGTGGTGGGTAGATACAACGACAGCCTACTTTCGCTTAATATTCCAAATGAAAATGGGCACGATCCATTATTCATTGTTGGTAACGGAGGGTCGACTTCAACTCGAAGCAACGCCATGGTGGTGCAAAGTTCAGGAAATGTAGGATTTAATAAAGATTTGCCTAAAAGCACCGTGGATATAGGTGGAACCTTAGGAATTAAAATGGCAACGCCAGGATTTGCAGCTGTAACAGTGGATGCAAGTGCCACTATCTGGTATTTTACAAGTAGCACCAACATCATTACATTGCCAGCTCCTTCAAGTATTACCAATCGTACCTATACCTTAGTGAATCGAACTAATTTTAATTTACCCGTCACACAATTTACCGAATTAGATGGAACGTTGAAAACCACACTATCTCCTAATAGTTCAATCGATGTCATTTCTAATGGAAGCTTGTGGGTTCGTTATCGATAAAACAAATTCCGGTATTGTTACTTTCTAAATACTAAACAGATAATCCTTCACCCATCAACTATTGATTTTAATATTTTCACTATACTATATACTATGCGAAATAGCTTCATTATCATAATCGCGAATCTTGTCTCTTGTTTACTTCATGCACAAAGCTTATCGCAACAAGTGATAGCCAGTGCAGGCGGTTTGATGAATTCGTCCACTGCATCGCTTTCAAGTACTGTAGGCGAAACACAAACAGAGACATTTAATGCAGCAGGAAAAATACTGACACAAGGGTTTCAACAACCATTTACGCTGACACTTCATTTGAAGGCGTGGCTACAAGGATATAATTTGGGTTCAGCATCCATGGCAAGTGTACTCATGAATCAAGGTGTGGTGTCAGCCACGCCTGATCAAACTGATAGTATTACCATCGAATTACGATCGTCAACTTGGCCCTACACCTTGTTGAGTTCTTCTAAACAAATCATACCTACCAATGGAATGCTTACTTATCATGGTCTAACGTCTGTTGGGCAATCTTGTTACATTGTCATTAAACATCGAAATCATCTCGAAACATGGAGTGCAAATCCAGTTGCACTCAGCGAAAATACTATCTATGATTTTACCACAGTCGCATCACAAGCTTATGGCGATAACCAAGTGGAAGTTGAGCCCGGATTGTTTGCCTTTTATTCTGGCGACATGAACCAAGATGGTTATATTGATGGCTTCGATTACCCGGCCTTGGATTCAGATACACAAAATAATGTTAGCGGTATATATGTGGCTACAGACTTAAACGGCGATGGTTATGTAGATGGATTTGACTACCCCCTGTTTGATCAAAATAGTCAAAACAATGTCAGTGTGATAACCCCATAAATTTTGTTGTGTTTTGGAGAGACTGTTTTTTCAGACAGTCTTTTTTATGCTCCCGATTTTCTTTGCAGTCACCGCATGATTCGTTTCGGGAACCCTTTCATGATTTTTTTCACCGCATGTTTGATTGGCATCACTTGCTAGAAGACATTACTCGCTAGCCCTGACACGGAGGGTCCCCGCAACGAAAGTATGTTTGAACTATAGAGATGGCGGGGGCAAAATAATTCAACAACCCTAACCATTCATCTAGTCTAATTTAAGATTAAGCGCTCAAGATGTTAATATAGTCGTCAGCTATCTATTTTCTTTTCGATTTTCAAATATTAAGGATGTACAGATAGAACATTATTTTGACTATTCGCATCTAAGACCTGATAGTCAAATCCATCTACATAACCATCACCATTTAAATCAGTATTGACATATACTCCTGAAACATTATTTTGAGAGTCTGTATCAAAATCTGAATAATCAAAGCCATCAATATATTCATCTTGATTGATATCTCCACTAAAGAAAGCCCATACACCTAAATCGACTTCTACCATATTCCCTGCAAAAGCTTGTGTTGATGAAGTGCTGAAATTGTAAGGAACCGGTGTGCCACTGAAAGTAATCGGATCAGCACTCCATGTTTGAATGTGATTGCGATGCTTACAAACTACATAATAATTACCAGGCTGTACAGGAATCGCACATAATGCAGTGCCATCTGATTGCAAACGTGCAGTAACTGTTGCCCCTGGTACCAAGGCGAAAGTAGTTGCATCATGTAATTCAACAGTTATATCATCCACATCATTAGCAGCAGGTACTGGCAAATAATTTTGAGCCGCCATCACATTTGCCATCGTGCTAGCACCTGTATAATAGCCTTGTAAAAAAGCGGTCAACTCCAATGTTTCTGTATTACAACTAGGGTTTACTGTAATTGTTACTGGTGTTCTTGTAGTAGAAACGCAAGCGGTTGATCCAATATTTGCTTGAACTGTCGTCAAGAAATTTGTGGCTATATTGGTATAATCTACCACATCAATGATCGATCCATTATCGCCTGCATATAAAAGATAATACATCCTGGTTGTACCCGAAAGGCCTGTTAACTCATGATACGTATCATCCGTATTTGTTGCAAAGTTATGCACCACATTTGGATTGTTTTTGATAATGATCATTTGATTGATCGATGGATCTCCAGCAGAATGAACTCTTTTTAAATATACAGTATAATCTGTACAACCTATAGTCAAAGGAAATGAAGTCGCGTCTGCTACGCCTGATCCATCTGCCCCATTATTACCTGTAATTGAAAAGTTAGTAACTCCATCTAAATCGGCAGCCATTACAAACATATTGTCTATTTTCTTCGTAAAAAATTGACCATTTGTACCAAAAGCACTTGAGTTAATAATTGTATTATCTGAGTAGTTAAAGCCAATTGAAAAATTTGTATTCAAGACATTCCCACCGTCATACATGTCATTTCCTCCATCGCCTATATCAGTGCCATTTAATCCTCCATCCATTGCAAAATTAAAAGGATTGGGAACGGTGTTGCTGATAGAAGTAGCATTTGTATTTAAATTAGACAAGATATTCGATAATGAATTATTACTGCATGCTATGGATTGCGCTTCAGCATAATATGTAGTGGTAGCAGACAAGCTAACAGGTACATTCGAACCACTTGGTACAGATGCGCCGCCAGCGATAGGTGTTCCTCCACTTGGCACGTCATACCAGTTAATTAAATTTCCAGTTGATGTTGCATTCAATTGACTTGCAAATGGACCTGCTCCACAGAATACATTTGGTGTGGCTGTTACAGCGGTAGGTGCCTCAACCAGAATTATGGTAATACTATCACATGTTGTTGCAGGACAAGGTCCTGTTGATTCACTGCGCAAATAATAAGTAGTTGTTACCGTTGGTGTGACCACAAGTGAAGGCCCACTACCAACCAAATTACCTCCACATGATCCTGTATACCATTTCCAATCTGCATTGGTCCCTAATGTTCCTCCAACTATACTTAATGTCGTCGGTGTAATTCCATCACCACAATTACCTAATGAACTTGTTAAATCTGTTGGCATAACTGAAGATGTTTCAACATTTACAGAAACGGGTGTTCTTGTTAGACTGCCGCAAATGGGTTGTATTGTATTATATGTTATCGTAAGTAATCCATGACCAGAATGATCACCCGGAGTATTACTTTGATTGGTGCCGATATTAAAAGATCCACCGCCACCGCCATTACCAGTATTATCGCCTGCACCGCCAGAATAACCGCCGCCGCCGCCGCCGTAACTATTGCAACCAGAGCCACACGCACCACCTCCAAAAGCACAACCACCAATTCCTCCACCAACAAACGAGCCACCACTTGTTCCTGAGGTATAATATCCACCGCCTCCATTTGGAGATAAAGATCCATTTCCTAAAGTGCCACCAAGTGTACCATCATAAGAAGCATTCCCATCATTGCCAATGGGTGCCAATGCAGAAGGTCCCATATTGCCAGCACTACCTCCACCTCCACCTGCTACTAGCAAAGGTGTAGACAAAGCAAGTGTGCTACCTGTTCCAACAAAAGTTCCACCACCACCATAGTTACTTCCTGATGGATTTTCACCAACTAAAAGCCAAAGTTGTTGACCTGGTGTTACATTGAAATCACCTTTCATTCGAGCACCTTGAGTTGAAGTAGATGAGCATTCACCACCTTGTGCGCCAAATCCTTCTATGGTGATAGAGGTTACATTCGCAGGAACTGTCCATGGAACAATAGCACCTGTATAATTAAAAATTTCAGTTACAGGAGTGCCAAAAACACCAAATACGGCTTCGGCATAATAAGAGGTACTTGTACTTGGGGTGATGGGTAATTGTCCACCACTTAATGTGGAACCTAATAAATTGCCACCAACTGGAGCATCATACCATGTAATAAAATTACCAGGTGCCGATGCTTCCAATTGAACCAAAGTTCCTTGACATAGTAGGTTAGGTGTTGCAGATGCTGTAATAGGTGCTGCAGGTGGCCCTGATGGACTCACTGTGATTGTAATTTGAGCACAATTTGTATTGGCACAAAACCCTGTTGAACTTTCAGCACGAGCAAAATAAGTTGTTGTAGATGTTGGTGAAACGGACAATGTGGGACCTGTTCCCTCAAGTGTACCTCCACAAGATCCACTATACCAAACCCAATCCGCATTGGTGCCTAAACTTCCCCCTTGCAAACTTAAAACTGAATTGGCTACTGTACAAAATCCTGTGCCATTTGAGCTTATTATAGATGTAGGTTCAACAGAAGGAACATCTACTGTTACTGCAACAGGAGTTCTTGTAAGACTAGTACATACAGTTGCTAAGCTGTTATAAGAAATAGTTACATAGCCGTTTCCATTATTATAACCTGCTACATTATTTTGATTTGTTCCTGAATTAAATGAGCCGCCGCCGCCGCCATTACCAGTATTGTCACCAGCACCGCCAGAATAACCACCACCGCCGCCGCCGTAACTACTGCAACCGGAACCACATGCTCCGCCACCAAAGGCGCAACCACCATTTCCACCACCAACAAATG
>CAZSUF010000121.1:0-11052 GCA_964609875.1 uncultured Bifidobacterium sp. | reverse complement strand
GTGCCTCCACTAGCACCTGCGGTGATTGTACTGGTATTGCCTGAACAAGTGATAGATGCAGCACTTGCTGTAGGAATAATTTGCGTATAAATCGTGACATTGACAATTTGAGTTGTAGCACATTGTGATGCATTGGGTGTAAATGTATAAGTGCCACTAGTGAGATTATTTATCACTGCTGGATTCCAACTCCCAATAATACCATTTGGAGAGGTTGTTCCTAATATTGGCACTGTAGCACCATAACACTTTGGTGATATTGCTGCAAAATTTGGTACTGTAGCCGGTGTTATTGTTACACTCACCGTTTTATTATTTGCACATTGTCCAGCTACTGGTGTGAAGGTATAGGTAGTAGTTCCTATAGCAGATGTCGAAAATGTTGGAGTCCAAGTTCCGGATATGGGTACTGTATTGGTTGAACTCGCAGGGAGTGTAGCTGAACTTCCTTGACAAAAAGGCCCAATAGTATTAAAAGTTGGTGTAACCATTGATTTGCATCTATACGCATCCACACATACACCATCCATATCACAAAAGAATGGAACTGTGTAGGTTACACATAACACGTATGCTGTATTAGGCAATAATCCAGTATATTCAGGATTAAATCCAGATGAAACTCCATTAAAATTAGGCACGGGATTAGCAATTGCAGCCCCTGCGCATGCTGAGGCTAATTTAAGTTGCCAACTTATGGTGATATCTCCAGGTAAACATCCAGGACTAGATATCTGATTACAAAAACCTAAAAAACCAGTTGAATTTGTTGTTACCTGATAACAATTGGTAATACTACCTGGACCATATACAGGATTTGCAATACTTGGACTTGTCGCGCAAGTTAGAAATGTTCTATCTGCATAAGTATTTACAATACCTATTGGACAAGTGGGTGATGTACATGTACCACATACTGTAGAGTTTGGCGAATAATAAGATTGACAATGATCTGTGATAGTACAACCCGTTGTAACAGTATGTGTTATTTCAAGTACATAGGTTCCTGGAGTTAAGCCAGTCCATTCTGGATTTGAATAAGGTGAAGCATTTGCATTTAACACACTTGGACTAATGGCTGTAGCGTTGTTACAAGAAGTAGCTAAAGGTAACAACTTAAATGTTCTTGTTGAAGCACAACCCGATGGGCCACCATTATTACTTGAAGCAACCACGCCTAAAATTCCACTACTCCCTACAGTTACTGTATGGTATGATTTATATACCACAGGTCCTGAAAGCGATGGACTAAATGTATTGCAATAGGAAATATGATTAGACAAGGCCCCGCTATAATTTGATGCTGTTCCGATAATACAATTTGGCAAAGAACATGTACCACAAGATGGACCAACAATAGTTAAAGTAGCCGTGGTAGAAAATGCAGGGCAACTTCCATTAGCTGCAATATAGTAAGTCACGGTGTAAGTGCCAGGCGTACTCGTTGAAGGGGTAATCGCTCCTGTTGTTGCATTCAATGTCAAACCAGTTGGCGTTACCGAATAAGTACCCCCAGTTGAACCACTAAATGTAACAGGTTGAGGGCTAGTTATCGTGGTTGAATAAGGTGTGCCTGGATATGAAATTGTGGCGGAAGGCGTTCCTATGGTAACGGTATAATCGTTATAGCAAGAAGTAGTACCATCTGTTATGGTTGCTCTATAAGTAGTCGTTGTAGTTGGATTTACATTTACTGTAAAAGGCGAAGTTGACGAAGTACCAACTACTGCACTTGTGGCTAAATTTGTAATAGTGATTGTACTTGGCTTTGGCGTAGAAACTACGATATTATCTAAGCCCCAATTGTCATACGTTGCACCCGTGCCTAATTGTTGATGCCATCTAAATTGTGTGCTACTTGTTGCCGCAGCTGCAGGAATAGGCACTACAATATTTCTCCAAGATTCTACAAATCTTCCAGTACCAGGGTAATATCCACCAAATCCATTTTGGTTATCATCTCTAGGAAATAAATAATCGAAGGTTGTCCAAGTTGTACCGCCATTTGTAGAATACTGCAAGTACACTCCTTCTGCAGTACTTCCACTAAAATTAATATCTGGTCCTTCACAAGGTGAAGCGCCTGCTTGAATGGCTTGTCTATAATCAAAAGAAATTGTGCCTCCATTTGCTACATTGAGCGCATTCGAAGCTAAAGATCTAGGAAAGGACACATTAGACATCCACAAGAATGTAGTAGCATGTGGAATTCCATCAAAACCAGTTACTGCACAAGCAGGATTTGTAAATGTTGCAGTTACGGTAGAAGACCATCCAGAACCTATAGTCCCGCTATTAAAATCATTACTCAAAGGAGCTGTGGTAATATTTCCTGTAGCAGTTAATGCCACAGTTTGACCACTACAAATGGTAGAATAGTTTCCAGTTAAATTAATATTACAACCTGAAGCCCCTAGAGGTTTATACGTTTTTATGTTTGCCGCAAAACCAGGCGCTGTGCTCGAATAATTATTTACAAATTTTACTGTCAATGCTCCTGCACTATTCTTTGCACAGAAAATTCCTGGATTCGTTACTGCAGCTAAGCCTGAAACAGCATTCACCCTTAATCCGCTTGATGCTGGAGATGTATTAAAATCTCCAGTGATTTGAGCAAGCTGATTTGTTGAAGTCGCCGTTATCCCATCATATATTTCTACAAAATCTCCAAGATTTGAACCACTATAATATAAATGAAATGATGTGAAATCTAAACATACCTTTTCTCCTGCATTCGCTGGTAATAAGGTAATACTATAATTATTATTATTGTCATTTCCAGCAGCTCCTCCAGCATCATAAAAAAAATCTCCATTACTTACATTCACAGAGGCCCCTGTAGTATTTAATAAAATAGTAGCCTGGGCATGAACATTCGATGAATGAAATACGAAGACAGCCAATATTAGAATGACCATTTTCATACTCAAATAACAAGACTTTATTTTCTGTGTACAATTCATATGAATTTTTTTTTGACCAATCTTTGACTAATTCATTCAATTAATAAATGCTAAACTTAATTATATATGCAAGCTTTGGGTTAGCACACACCCTTCTATTATAATATGATGTTGGGTTGAACCCAAACAAAATTATCGTTCCGAGTTTGCCTAGATAATAGAAACATGGGAGTCAAAAGTGTTTGTTGTCTTTTCACTACTAATGTTTCTGTGATCCATTTTATATATGAAATTATATGTCTCATTTTATAGATGTTAAATTATTACTTCTTAATAAATTTTACTGATTGCGTTCCTTGAACAACTATTTGATATACCCCTGCAGCAAGCGAACTAATGTCATACATTTCATCAGGTCTTACCGCGAATGTAATTTTGCTACCCTTTGCATCCACTACATCAAAACTTTTACACTTTGTGTTATTTAACATGACATGTACAAAAGATTGAGCTGGATTAGGAAATACTTCTACAGCATAATTTGATTCCTTATTCTCTAAAAGAATGATAGTTGAATAATAAAAATGTTGATCTTCATCTATACATTTTAAACGATAGTAATTGGTTGAATTCAATACAAAATAATCAGTAAATGAATAATAATTTTCACCATTGGCTTTGATATTACCTACATTGATGAAATCTTTTCCATTAGTACTTTTCTCTAAATGATATTCGAGCAAATTAAGTTCCTCGCTCACAACCCAACTTAAAAGGTTATTTCCATTTTCAATTTTCTTGCCAACAAATGAAACTAAATTAACTGGTAAAGGAATAGCCCAATTTATTGTATAAGTCGCATTTAATAACGATTGCACATTGGCAGGGTCTTGATAAGCAAATCCAAAAGAGGTGCTAGTTGAACCAGGCGTATTCATGGTGATAGTTAATAAGGATGGGTCAAAAGCATTAATAGGCGTGCCAACCATGATTGGATTTCCATTATAAAGCAATGTTGCATTTGACGGCAAACTTGTGATCACAATAGTATGTGAGTTACTCAATACACCACTTTCAGGATCAATAGCGGTGGGTGAAATCACTGTTGGATAAAGTGATGCATTAAATGGAATCACAGCTCCAACTGGAGGCGTTTGAATGGTGGTTGAATAACTTGTGCTTACTGGCTGTTGATCAATACCAAAATTAATATTATTTACATTGCTTGCTCCTACATTTACACTGATGGTGCCATTTGCATTGCCATCATTTCCAACTCCTGTTGTATTACTTTCTCCCACATTCACCCAAGTTGAAGGTAATGAAGGTGAAGGAGCAGGCATTCCTACAACCCCTTGAGTAGTGCTTAATAAAATGCTATAATTCGTATTTGGATACACCGAAAATGCATATTGACCTGAAGCACTTACTTCAGAATTAGCGACCACATTACCATTGGCGTCAACTAATACTGCATATAATCCGCCACCCGTATTAGTACCTGGCCCATTCACAATTCCACCTCCAAGATCATTCAATCCATTTGCATCATTGAAAACATTTCCTGTTAAGGCTAAACAAGTTTTAAAGACAATTACACCAGAAGATATACTCGCACATGTTTGCAAGCCTAAAGAAGCAGCAACTGTAGAACCAACCAAAGGCGCTAATCCTGTACTTGAATAAAACCCTTGAACAGTAAAAGTTCCAGGAATTAATCCACTTAAATCAAGATTAGTAGCCACCACTGGAGACTCTCCAAAATTCGGCGTACCGTCATTGTCGTCATCCGCGCTAATTACTTTCTTAATCAAACCGTCTTCACCTATTATTAAAAAATAATATCTATACGTACTAATTCCGCATGAAGGTGGAGTCCATCCACTCACCATATCTATACTGATAGACCCTCCGACTAATGTTCCGTCAGGGTTTAAATCTCCACAAATTCTTGAAGTAGAAGTTGAAGTGATTAAAATGCCACCTCCATTTGCTGCACAACTGCCCACAGCAGGCACTGCAGGACAAGACATACAATTCGGCATAGTACTATAAGTCCCTGTAAAACCTAAAGGATTTTCCGTGGCAGACCAAGCATGTCCTAATGCATCTATATAAGTGCCTAAGGTCAAAGAATGATCATCAATTACATTCGTACCTGTCATAGATGAACCCCCATTACCTGAAAAAGTAGAGTTGCTGATTGTAGAAATTGTGGCATTTGATCCTGTATTGCCTACTACATTACCCAGCGTTGTTGCATTATCTTTAAATAAACAATTAGATATTGTACCCCCTTTAGCATCAGTGATTACTGAAGATCCACTATTGCCTTTATTATTGCTATAGAACACAGAATTATTGCATGAAAATGATAAAGCATTAGAAGTTACGTTAATTGCAGCACCATATCGACCTGCAATATTATCTTGAAATACACATCCATCACAAACCAAACTAGCACCTTGATCTATGTGAATTGCCCCACCATCACGGTCAGATAAACTTGACCCTGCATCATTATTACAAAATCCAGTATTTAAAGTTGTTAAGTTGGAATATTTCATAAAAATGGCACCTCCTTGACTTGAAGCTTTATTCCCAGAAAAGGTACATGCAGTCACATTTACTGTTGGATGTTCATCAGCATTATTCGCAGCTTCTGAGTATAAGGCGCCACCTGTTGCAGCATAGTTGCAAACAAATGATGAATTTAGAATATTGACTGTAAAATCTGTGGTAGTTGGGGGTAAATGACTAGTGCCATTGTTTCTAATATACACTGCTTCGCCTGTACTTTGTCCACTTGGGTTGCCATTATTCTGAAAAATGCATGACTGTATTGTATAGCTTATAGAAGGTGTTCCAGGAATTGCAGTTTCTGAAGCATCTCCATCTAATCGCAATGCATGACCAGAGGCGCTTAAGGCATCCTGATGAAACACACAATTTTCGACCTTCACGTTGGTACAATTAATAAAATGAATCGAAGCCAAGGTTCCTTGCCATCCTAAGAAATGAATATTTCTGATGGTAAATCCATTGACTGCTTCAACAGTCATGATAGAATTTTGTGCACCCGTTCCATTATCATTTGAATTATGCCAATATACACAGCCTTCTCCTTCTATGATCGTGCCGGGTAAAAAGGCGTTATTAATGCCTGATGTGACACTTTGCCCAGGGCCAAAACCTAAATTTCGATTGGCATTTGAAGTCATTGTCGAATAAGGATAATCGCCACTTTGAATATAAATGGTGGTGTTAGTTGCTGTCAATGCACGTAAGGCACCACGTAAAGATTGTTTTGGAGATGCTGCTGTACCTGCGTTTGCATCACTTCCTGTACTTGGATTTACATAGAGCTGTGCTGTTAAACTGACAGGCAACAAAAAGGCAAACAAAATAAGTAGTAGATTAAAATGTTTCATGTTGTTTAAGTTTTAGTTAATTGAATTGGCTACGAATTTAATTATTGATCGCGTCGCTTTTTTTACAAAAAATGGCAAATTTTGGAACTCTGATCTTATCAAGTGTAACCTTATAACCTACTTAAACCTCAAATCTTGGTTGATTTGGCTTCCTAGTTTTATACTAATTGGGCCTACTTATGAATTGCTTATTAATAATTCATTGTAAGTAAGTTTCGTGCTGAATGAACATATAATTATGCCTCTTTGCGATTGGCTAACCATTTTATGACAGCCGTATTCAAATCGCTGTAACCATTCTCCTTGGGTAAAATTTGGTATTTTTTGATGATCTCTATAGCCTTCACCTTTTTCTTTTTCGATTTATCCATTTCCTGCTCTACATATTTCAAAACCTCATACTCTAAAGTAAGCATTTTCTCTTCTTTCTTTCTGCTGAACTTTTTAATTAAATTTTGAACCAAATAATTATTCTTTAATTCTACATGTATCAAAATATTAAGGAATTCTGTTTTCTGATAAAAGTTGGGCCTGTCTTGGTATTTATAGTTATTCAACGAAAAATTTACATAATCTAGGGCTTTGTCATAATTCCCGATAGAAAACAATCCTAAGACAACTAAGTAATAAAATTGAATTAAATAAAAGGGTTCAATAAAGGTGATAATATTCTTTAACTCCGAAATGATCCAATCTATTTTTTGTTTAAGTCCATCGAATTGTTGAAAATGGATATACCATTCTAATTCAGAAATATACGTAATAATAAAGATCCGTTGATTGATCATGTCCTTACTGAAACTTAATTGACTTTTAAACGGAAATTTTCTCAAATGATTTAATGAATTGAAAAAACCTGGACTAGACATGTGAATAGAATTGGCAAATAGCCTCGAATACACAGATACATAGTCTAATGGATTTTCAGAAGCATAAAAAGGATTTGATTCCATATGATTCACTAAACGAGTAAGAAAGGCATACTCCAAATCTTTATCTGAAACCAGAAAATAATAATCTACATAAATTAATAACCAATAAATTTTAGAAGTAAATGAAAGCGCATTGGTTTCGTCTTTCATTAATGGATGCTGCAAAATAACTTTGTGACTCGCATCAATCACAGCTCTACTTTTTGATTCATTCTTTAGCTTCAGTAAATATCCATCATAATAGAGTAAAGTAATTTCTTTATAGTTGTTTAACAAATCTGTATGGGTGGCTATTTCTTTGTTTACTTCAAAAGCCCTTTCTATCCCCGAAGCATAGCCAATACAACGTTTTTTCCAAGTAAGAATTTCTAAAATTAATACTAAGTGGTCTATTTCCTTAGCAAGCTTTTCAGCAAACTTTACTACTTTAAGACATTCATTAAACAAGCCTTTATAAAACAATATTTCTATTGAAATAATCAGGTCTTTAATAATTAAACTATTTGTTTTCGCATTATGATATTCATTCAGGCTTTTTAATATGCTATTGAATAAATAATTTTTGTCGGAAGATAAAAACTTGGTACTAATATTTTCTTTGTTGAGCAACTTGACAATTTTATCATTGTCTTCTTCTTCTAGCTCATCAAGAATTTGAAATAGGCGTATATTTTTATTATCTGTTTTTGCTGAATGCCGGCTTGCATAAATCGAGAAGTAACGCTTCTCAGACATATGCATATTTTTAATCAGATTAAATAAAAAAGATCGGCTCATAAAACAACTAAAATATCTTCAACCCTAAATATAAGTACTTTCGTGAATTACTGATACATACTGGAAAAAATATTCAGGGTAGATTATATCTCTAGGCCATCCTAGCCTTTTATTGAGCGATCCATTGTTCTGGATTCATTTTGAAAGGTGAGCCATTGGCCCCAACTTTCCAAATCTCGAAATGTACTTGTGTATTGCCATCTTCATCAGTCATAACACTGCCTAATCGCTGCTTCAAACCAACGCGACTTCCTTTGGCAACTACCACATTACTTAACTTAGCGTAAACGGTAAAAAATCCTCCATGATTCACAATGACTGTTTGGCCTGTTCCAGGAATACTGATTACAGTAGTCACTTCACCCGCAAAAATACTTCTTGCCGAAGCTCCTCTACTTGTTTTGATATCTACCCCATAGTTTTCCGTGTAAATATTAAAAAGGGGATGTTTATTTTTTCCGAAATGTTCTATCACAAATCCTTTTTCTACCGGCCAAGGCAATCGGCCACGACTTGCTTCTAGACTAGTTGTGAGTTGTCTTTCTTCAGGAGTTAAAGCAAATTTATAATCATCTTTTTCAAATGTCTTTACGTTCTTAGGTACATCTTCTTCCTCTGCATCTCTGCGATTTCCTTCAGAACTTCCTGTATTTAATGCCACCTCGCCATACTTTTGTTTCTCAGCCAATGACGGAATATAACGTGGGTTATTAAACGGTTGAGATGCCAATCTTTTTTGTTCTCTTTCTTGCTTCTTCTTTTCCTCCACCAATCTTCTGGCTTCTTCTTCTTGTCTTTGTTTTTGGGCTAACAATTGACTTTGTCTTTCTTCTTGCTTTTGTTTTTCTCTGGCAAGTTGAGCTTCTCTTTCTTCCTGCTTTTTCTTTTCAATCGCTAATTGTTTTTCACGTTCAATACGCTGAGCTTCGGCCATTTTTGCTGCCTTTCTTTCATTCTCTTCGCGTTGCTTTCTTTCTTGAGCCAAAGCACGTTCTTTCGCTTCACGATCTAATCTGTCCTGTATTAATCTTCTTTCTTGTTCTTCTCTTTTTTGTTTATCGGCTAAGGCTCTTCTTTCGTTTTCTTCTTGTTGCTTTTTTGCTAAAGCTAATCGTGTGGCTTCATCATCTTTCTTCTTTTTTTCTGCTGCGGCCAAATCTTGTTGCTTCTTGAGCATGGCATTTTTCTTGGCTAAGTCATCTTTTTGTTTTTGTGCACGTTGTTTAGCCAATTTTTCTTGCATGGCTCTTTTTTGTGCCATTTCAATTTCTCTTTTGATTACAGAGGAGATGGCTCTATTTAAATCATCGGCTGCTTTCTTCTTTTGAGCTAATCCTATAGTCAGATTTTTTTCTCTTCCCTTCAATTCATTAAAAACCCTATCTTTTTCAGCTTTTTCTGCTTCCAGAATTTTATTTTGAATTTCTTGCGCTTGCAACACAAAATCTTTTTTCTGCTTTTCGATATTTAATACAGTAATTTTATTACTGAGCTGTTTACTAGCTGAGGTAATTTTTAGTGCTTGTTCTGCCCGATAGCCTCTATACTGCTTTACATATTGCAGCCTGCGAATGGCATCATTAAAATTAGAAGCCGAAAACAAGAATACAATCATGTCCGAAGAAGTCTTGTTTTTATAAGTATACCTTACCATTTCGGCATATTGCTTTTGTAAAGTATCTAACTGAGTGCGCAACACGGTTACGTCTCTATTAGCCATATTAATATTATCTTCGAGAATACTGATTTCCTTATTGATATTCAAAATCAGGGATTGTCTAGCTGCTAATTTGTTTTGCAAAGCCATCAACTGAGACAAACTAGCCTTTTTGTCTTTTCTTAAATCGGCTAATTCGACTTGCGTGCGTTTAATTTCTTCAATAATGGCTAAACGCTGACTTTCTAACTGTTCTCTTGTTTGGGCTTTGTTTTTTTGTGCATAAAGATTTGTTCCGGCAAAGGTTGCCAGCAAACAAATGCTTACAATAAAGAGACTGATACATTTTTTGATAGCTACAAAAATAATTTTTTAAACCAAAGAAGATGCAAAAATTTTCATAAAAGACGCTACACTTCAAATAGTACTGAAATTTCGCGCGAGGGATGGTCGTGGAAAGCCCGCATCCCGAGAGGCTTCACGCTTTCTATTTGGAAGCAGAAGTATCATAGCCGATTCGGGAGAGGACTTGGAACAACAGCCCGGTTTCGTTGTATTGTGTGGCCAGATTCTTTGACTCCTTAGATGCCAATACAACGAAACGCGCCCCAAAATTAATTTTATAAAGTTTCACTCAACCATTTATAAAACTCTTGCTGCCAAACGAGCCCGTTTTGTGGTTTCAATACCCAATGATTTTCTTCGGGCAATAATACAAATCTGCTTTTAAGGCCCTTGAGTTGAGCTGCTTGAAATGCCTGTAAACCCTGCTCGATAGGTACACGAAAATCTTTCCCGCCTTGGATAATCATGATGGGCGTATTCCATTTGTCGATATAATTGCTCGGACTAAAGTTTTTATAGCTGTTTTGTGCGGCGCGATTGCTCTTGTCCCAATAAGCCCCACCAATATCCCAATTCGCAAACCACAATTCTTCTGTGGTGCCATACCAACTTTTCAAATCGAACAAACCGCAATGAGAGATGAAAGTTTTGAAACGACCTTCGTGAATACCCGCTAACATCAGCACAGAATAGCCGCCGTAACTTGCTCCTACAGCGCCTCTGCGATCTTTGTCGATATAAGACTCTTCCGAAATATCATCGACCACGGCCAAATAATCTCGCATAGGATTGCCGCCCCAATCTTTACTAATATCAGCATTCCATTTAGTGCCCCAACCTGGCATCCCAGTTCGGTTTGGCGCAATAACGATATAACCCTGACTAGCCATCAATTGAAAATTCCATCTGAAAGAATAAAACTGAGACAAGGCGCTTTGCGGACCACCCTGACAATACAACAACATAGGATATTTCTTTTTCGGATCGAAGTTAGGCGGATAAATGAC
>CAZSUF010000120.1:9989-11094 GCA_964609875.1 uncultured Bifidobacterium sp. | reverse complement strand
TGCTTAAAATTAGAATTGCAGAAACAAAAAATTTTAGTGAAGAAGTGATTCGTCAGCTCAAAATTTTTGCAGAAGTGGATGTTATGGAGACGGAGAAATCGGATGTAAAAAACTGTATGGCCAACTATGATGTATTTTGGTTTAGACTCAAATTCAAAATAGAAGAAAGCGATTTTCCCGCAGAGACTCAATGTAAATTTATTTTATGTCCTGTTACAGGATTAGATCATATTGATTTAGCAGCTTGTGCAAAAAGAAACATTCAAGTAATTTCCTTGAAAGGGGAAACTGAATTTTTAAGCAAAGTAAGAGCCACAGCAGAATTAACTTTAGCCTTGACCTTGGCTTTGCTCAGACAATTACCTAAGGCCATAGAATCTGTAAATTCGTTTACTTGGAACAGAGATTTATTCAAAGGCCATGAAATTTTCGAAAAGAAAGTAGGGATAGTAGGCGTGGGTAGATTAGGTAAAATTACTGCAGGTTTTTTTAAAGCATTTGGCGCCGAGGTTTATGGATACGATGTCAAGCCTTTTGACGAAGACATTTGTATCATGACAAACAGCTTAGAAGAACTAGTTGCTCAAGTAGATATTTTAAGTATACATGTTGCTTATCATGAAGGCACACATCACTTAATCAATCAAAAAATATTTTCGTTGATGAAGCCTGCAAGCATTTTAATTAATACGTCGAGAGGAGGTGTGGTAAATAGTGACGATTTATTAGTTGCCTTAAAAGAAAGCAAACTTCGTGGTGCAGCTCTTGATGTGATAGAAAATGAATACGCTATTCAACATCATCCATTGATTGAGTACGCCAAAGAAAACCCTAGGCTCATCATCACGCCGCATATAGGTGGAAATACTTGGGAATCTTTTGACAAGACAGAACATTTTTTGGCAGAAAAATTAATTAAACAACTGAAAGCCGTGTGAGGGATTGTCGCGAAAATCCCATCTCGTTCTTCAAAACGAGATGGATTGTAGCAAAAGCCCGGGCTTGTTGGGCAGTAAACTTTTTCGCGGCCATAACATCAGATGCCTGCACAACAAGACACACCCAAAGAAAAAAACATGACATCACAAAGAACTCAGATATTAGG
>CAZSUF010000120.1:4136-9979 GCA_964609875.1 uncultured Bifidobacterium sp. | reverse complement strand
TCCTGCACGTGAAGGATCAAAGCGTGTGCCACACAAAAATTTTCGTGCCTTTGCTGATACCACCTTGATGGACCTGGCCATACAACAAGCTTTAGATGCAACTAGTCTCGATCAAATTGTAGTGAACTCTGATGCCTTACAAGTGAAAGAAATTGCAGACAGATACAAGGATAAAGGAATAGAATTTTTGCAAAGACCTGAAACGCTTGCTACTGATGAATCGCCGGCGATAGATTATATGCTACAAACCTTAGACTTTTATGAACAGCAAGGAAAACATTTCGATTGGGTGGTGATTATACAAGCAAGTAGTCCTTTAAGAGAGGGTGCGGATATTGATGCAACGATTGATTTATTAAAAGAGAATCCCGAGGCAGATTCGGCAGTGAGTGTGGTTAAATTATCGCATATGATACATCCGCATAAAATGAAAACCATGGAAGGACATACTTTACAACCTTGGTTAGTGGATGAAGGACAAAAAACTTCGGCGCATGAATTGCCAGATATCTATGTGAGAAATTGTGCGGTGTATGTGTTTAAAACAGCCCACCTTAGAAACGGAATTACCTACGGGCAACAATCCTTAGGATATGTGATGCCTGTAGAAACATCAGTTGACATCAACGATATGATAGATTTTAAATTTGCGGAATATTTATATAAAGAAAAAATACAATCATGAAAACAGCTATTATAGGATTAGGTCCCCATGGGAAAAGATTGTTTGAAGCCGCTAAGAGCATAGAAGGGCTTGAGATGGATGCTGTAGTTGATGCAAATCCAACAGCCATAGAAGGACTTGAAGTTGCTTGTAAGTTTAATGATTATGGCAAAATGTTGGCCGAATATAATCCTGACTTAGTGATAATCAGCACCAATGGACCCTCGCATTTTCCTTTAGCTAAACAAGCGATAGAGCATGGGGTAAAAAAATTACTCATCACTAAACCACTTACATGCACTTTAGAAGATGGCATACAACTCAAAGACCTTGCACAAAAACATGGCGTAAGTATTGCTGTCGATCATGGATTGAGATTTGATCCGACTTACAATTGGATTAAAACTCAAATTGGATTAGGCACTTGGGGAGAATTTTTGCAAATGAATATCATGCGCAATGGTATAGGCTTGGGATGTTTAGCTACACACTCTTTTGATTTATCTAATTTTTTATTCGATCAACATCCAATAGCTGTTACAGGCTGGGTCGATCAGTCTTATAAAGCAAATCCAAGAGGGGCGCAATTTGTTGATCCAGGAGGCTTGGTTGTTTTAGATTATGGTCAAGATAGAAAAACTGTGGTGAGCCAAATTGAAAAAGCTGCTGGTCCTATGATTGTGCAATTGTTTTTTGAACTTGCACGTGTGGTGGTGGATGTAAAGTATGGTACCCTCGAAGTGGTTTCACAACCTAAAGGCGCCAAGGCAAGTCCTGGCAATCCTGTGCAAACTAGCAGAGAATTAAATCCGCACGGAGAGGAAGTGCAGCATCATACAGTCAATTTAATGAAAGCCATTTTACAAGATTTATTACACAATCCCAATTTGAAAGCTGATATTTCGCATGGGTTGAATGCTGTAGAAATCTTAGTGGCGGCCTATCAATCTGCTGAGCAACAGCATGGGCCGGTTCAATTGCCTGTAACCGATGAAGAGTATAAAAAAAGATTTTTACCTGTAACTTAGGGCGTGTCTCGTTGCGCAGGGATCTTTGTCGAAAGCCGAACAAAAAGAGTCTGCTCAACGAGCCGGGCTTTTGCTTCAATCCATCTCGTTTTGAAGAACGAGATGGGATTTCCGCGACAATCCCTCACGCAACAACATCGTAAATAAAATACAAAAGAAATTCGTACATGAAATTAGTCATTATAGGTTTTGGAAATATTGCTATCAAACATCTTGAAGTAGCAAAATTTTTAGGCATCGAAGTAAGTGCTTCGTCTAATCGAAGTGAGAAAGGTAATCAACTTGCCAAAGAACATGGCATTGAAAAAACTTATATTGATTATCATGTGATGATAGAAACAGAAAAGCCAGATGCCCTTTTGGTTTGTGTTTCATTCGAGCATATGTTTAGTGTATGTAAGTCTTTGATTCCCTATCAAATTCCGATGCTTATCGAAAAGCCAGCCGGAACTAGCATGCATGAGTTATATCAATTGATAGAAGCTGCCAACACCTTTGGTACAAAAGTGCAAGTTGCTATGAATCGAAGACATTATGATATTATACATCAGGCCATTGAGCATGCAGGCGGAAAAGATAAAATTACAGCTGTAGATATTGAGTGGAGTGAAACTCCTATACGTTTGTTAGAACAAAAAGGGTATACCACAGAGCAAGTGGCAAAAATTATTTATGGTAATAGTATACATGGAATTGATATGGCTACCTATTTTGGAGGTAGCATGGAAAATCCACAAATACAAACCAAAACATTTGGCGATCGCTTTAGATGGTATATGCAATTTTCTGGCATGTCGCAAGAAGGCAGACTTGTCAGTTTTCGTGCATCTTGGGATCATCCGGTACCATGGAAAATGGTGATGAGTGCAGAAGGCAAGCGATATGTATTTGCACCTTTAGAAACCTGTAAAGTTTTTTTAACTGATCAAAAAGATCCGATAGAATTAGTGGCCAATGAAACAGATCTGAGTATGAAAGCCGGATTTACAAATCAAATGAAAGCCTTTAAGAATTTAGTTGAATTACCGAGATTTGAAAACCATCACGATTTAGCTTCATGCATTCCTTCTATGGAAATGGCCGAAGCTTTTTATAGAGAGTTATATTCATGAAAATAGTTAGCCTGATTACTGATTCTTTAGCCATGCCTCGTGTTGAAGGTGAGGAGAAAATTTTTATTCATCAAACGTGGCCAAAAATCCTAGCAGCTCATTTAGGAGAAGATTATATTTTAGCTGAATTTAAAGAAAGGGCAAGAGATACAGATAGCTTGCAGAAAGATCAATTATTTTTTGAAACCATAACTTGCTGCAAGCCTGATATCGTTATTTTTGAAATTGGCATTGTAGATTGTGCGCCAAGAATCATTTCTAAGAAAGAAAATGCTTTTTTTAACCGAAGAGTTTTCCCAACAAGCCTAAGGAATTTTATTATTCGCAGAAGAAAAAAAAATAGGCTAAGTATATTAAGAAAAGGTCCATTAAATAAGGTGTATGTAGCCCCAGAAAACTTTCGAAAAAATATTCAACAATTTGTTCAAAAAATAGTTCAATCAAATCCGAGAGTAAGCATATTACTAATGCCTATTCTAGGAAATTTTTCAGTATTGGATAAAAAATCACCCGGCTATCAGGCAAATAAAGATTTATATAATAAGATACTAAAAGAAATTTCAATGGAATTGAATTGTTGTTATTTAGAAGATTTAATAGACATCATGCAAGATGAATCGAATTACACTTTAGATTCTTACCATTTATCAAGTCAAGGTCATGAAAAAATGGGGAAGCACCTTTTGATAAAAATAAATAAGGAACTTTACTAAGCATGTTAAGAAATAAATTAAAAGATATTGCAAAAGATTCATCAGTTTATGGCATAAGTAAAGTGTTGGGTCAGGTTGTAAGTTTTTTTCTTATTCCCTTATATACTTCTTATCTCTCTCCAGAGGATTATGGGATTTTAAGCATCATTGGAATCATGTCTGTTTCTTTAGGTTTATTGATGAATTTCGGAATTGATTCTGCAATATATCGGTATGCAGCTTTAGCAAAAGATAAAGAAAATAAGAAGCAATATATTTCCAATGCAAGGTTTTTAGTTATCTGTTTTGCAAGTTTTTTTACTGTTCTATTTTTGTTATTCATACCTCAATTAAAGGCGTTGTTACTCACTGAAAGCGCTCCTAATTTGTATTTGTTAATTGGATTAGGTTTAACCTTGCCAGCAACTTTTTCAAGTGTAATTAGTGCAAGTTTAAGAATTGAGCGAAAAGTAAAGACAATTGCAATATCCAGTTTAATCAATGTTTTTTCGTCTATATTCTCTACCATTTTATTAATAGTGTATTTTAAATTAGGAATAGTAGGTGCATTGTTAGGTAACCTTTTAGGAAATGTTTTTTCCAGTCTCTTTGTAATTTTGAATGGAACCGTTTTTCAATTTAAAGATATTAATTGGAATCAATGTAAAGAATTAATGAAATATGCATTGCCAACAATTCCGGCACAGATACTGGCATTCGCCATACCGATTTATTCTCAAATCTCTGTAAAGCAAATATTATCTTTAAATGAATTAGGCTTGTATGCCATCGCATTGAAATTTACAATTCCACTAACCATGGGACTTACTATGTTTCAACAAGCATATGCACCCTATAAATTTCAGATACTAAAGAATGACTCAAATGCGAAAGAGACATTTAGTAAAATAATGAATTTGTTTGTGATAGGATTTGGTGTCGGTGTATTATTGATTTCACTTTTTGGTGGAGAATTCCTTACAATAATGACCACAATCAATTATCATAAAGCTGCTAAATATACTTTTAGTCTTGCATTAATACCTTTTGCGCAAGGAATATATTTTATGTGTAGTACAGGTATAGAATTTGCAAAATTTCCTATTTTTAGACCTCTCATTAGTGGTGCTGGGTTGTTAACTGTACTATTGACCAATCATTTTTTGATTGATAATTATGGAGTGAGTGGAGCAGCCTATTCTATTGTGATATCATGGTTGGTAATGGCATTAGGGAATTTAATTTATGCTCAAAAATTATATCAAATAAATTATAATTGGATTTATATCATAACTATTTTTTTAGCTGTATTTTTTATTGGTTATGCAATTAACAATTTGGGAAGTTTTAATTTATTAATAAAAATATTATGTGCTTTTTTCATCCTACTAATTTCCTATTTTGTGTTGGTAAATTATCTAAAATTTAATTTGAAAGGAATTTTAAAATCAAAAAGATGAAATTGAATTTTAAACAAAGGGCATTTATTTACTTCACCATCTCTTTGCCTTCACGGATAAAGAAATGGGTAAACTATAAGGAACTTCAGAGTTATCGAGTTAGAAATACAGTGGGAAGTTGTGGCTCACATTTATATATTGGAGGAAGTTTTAGGGGCTTTGGACCGCATGTTCATTTAGGCGATCATGTGAGTTTCAACGACAATGTTTTTATTAATGGGTCAGGAGAAGTACATGTAGGCAGTTATTTTCATACTGGTGTTAACCTCACCATCATTTCTTCGAACCATAATTTTGAAAATGCAACCTCGATTCCTTACGATAAAGTGAGAATTCATAAACCAGTGGTAATTAAAGATTGTGTTTGGTGTGGGAATAATGTAACCATCATTCCGGGTGTAACCATTGGTGAAGGTGCCATTATTGCTGCAGGTGCAGTGGTGGTGAAAGATGTGCCAGATTGCGCTATCATGGGTGGCAATCCTGCTCAATTAATTCGTTATAGAAATAAAGAAGAGTTTTATCAATTAAAAGCTGAAGGAAAGTTTTTCTAATACATGGCAAATCTTGCAACACGCTTTCACGAAAGTCTTCATTTAATTGAAAAGGAAAAAGCCAATGGAATTTCATTTCAATGGAAGCAATTTGATTTAAGTGACTTATTATTAGCTGAATGGATAGCCGATCAAATCAAGCCTACAGAAAAAACACGATTTAATAGGTTGAATTTATTTAAGCATCAATTTCATGCTTGGCGAACGCGAAGAAAATTTAAAGCAAAATCGCCAAAACACAATGCTGAATTATTGGTATTTTTTAATTCACAAAATCAATGGAATAATTTACAACCTATTGTAGTTACATTGATTGAAAAAGGCATTAAACTC
>CAZSUF010000120.1:2796-4126 GCA_964609875.1 uncultured Bifidobacterium sp. | reverse complement strand
TACAACATATTATTTATGGGTTATTACCTAAGTTAAATTATCTAAATAAGTCTATACTACCTATGCTTGAATCATCTTCATTACGCTATGTATTAGTTGGCAACGACAATACAGCTGAAGGGAGAATGATTGCGAGAATAGCACAAGAAAAAAAAATCGTCACAGGAAGTATTCAACACGGTAGCATGAATCGTATCAATCCGCTGCATGGAAGAAGTATCGTGGATCAGTTTTTTGTGTTTGGAGAAAAGCCAAAACAAGAATTGGTTTATTTAGGAAAAAAGGCCGAACAAATTTTTGTCAAAGGATGGCCTTTACAAGAGACGTTCAAACAAAGACCACAGCAAACAAGCGATACATGGAAAGGATTTAACAGCTCTACTGTCGTGCTTACATTTAGTGGTCCGGGCCATGGCACCACTGAAGCTCATCATCTTTTGTGTATAGAGGCTGTGAAGCAAGTGCAAGAGGAATTGCAATTTCATATACTCATCAAACTGCATCCTAAAGATAAAGCAACCTATTACGAAAAATTAAATCCTACTTTCACAACTTTGATTTGGAAAAACATGGAATCACTTTTCATGAGCTTATAAAAAAGGCGCAATTGGTCATAACCGGAGCAAGCAACTCTGCCTTAGATGCCTTACTGATGGAAACAGAAGTAATCACTTTAGACTTGCTAAGAGTCTATTCCGAGGTAGATTTTGTACAAGATAACTTAGTAACTTATTGTACAAGTATTGATGAATTAAGACAATCGATTATTGCTAATTTGCAAAAACCTAAATCTATTTTTACTTTAGAAAAAAAGAAACAATTAGAATCTTACTATTATCGATTTTTCGATAATGACTATTCGCCTACATTAGCTATGGTAAATACAATTAAAGAATCCATTGCTCAAATTAAATCATTTTAAACCTTATGCTTAAAAATAAAATATTGTTGATTACTGGTGGCACAGGTTCTTTCGGGAATGCTGTACTACAGCGCTTTTTACATACCGATCATTTTAGTGAAATACGGATATTTAGCCGAGACGAAAAAAAACAAGACGATTTAAGAAAGAAAGTCAATGACAAGAAAGTCAAATTTTATATAGGTGATGTGCGCGATTTGAATAGCGTTGAGCCTGCAGTAAAAGGGGTCGACTATATCTTTCATGCAGCTGCATTGAAGCAAGTACCTTCATGCGAGTTTTTTCCGCTGGAAGCTGTGAAGACAAATATCTTAGGGACCGAAAATGTACTCAGTGCGGCAGAAAAGTATGCAGTGAAGCGAGTCGTTGTATTAAGCACCGACAAAGCAGCCTATCCAATTAATGCGT
>CAZSUF010000120.1:0-2786 GCA_964609875.1 uncultured Bifidobacterium sp. | reverse complement strand
TCTTAGGGACAGATAATGTGTTGACAGCAGCAGAATTATATAATGTAAAACGTGTGGTGGTCCTCTCCACTGACAAGGCAGCTTATCCTATCAATGCGATGGGTATGTCTAAAGCACTCATGGAAAAAGTAATGGTAGCCAAATCACGTAATCTTGATGATAGTCAAACTATTTTTTGCGGTACACGCTATGGCAATGTAATGGCATCTCGGGGCTCTGTAATTCCGTTGTTTGTTGAACAAATCAAAGCAGGGAAACCTTTAACTATTACTGACCCTACTATGACGCGCTTCATGATGACCTTAGAAGATGCGGTAGATTTAGTGTTGTATGCATTTGAACATGCAGTGCAAGGAGATTTATATGTACAAAAAGCACCCGCAGCGACTGTGGAAGTATTGGCAAAAGCCCTGATCGAGATGTATCAATCAACCAGTGAAATTAATATTATTGGCACTCGTCATGGAGAAAAACTTTATGAAACCTTAGTGAATCGGGAAGACATGATTAAAGCAGAAGACAAAGGTGATTATTATAGAATTCCTGCGGATAATCGAGATTTAAATTATGCGCAATATTTTTCTGAAGGCACACCCAATGTAGATCAATACGAAGAATATCATTCGCATAATACACAACGATTGGATATTGAACAGATGAAGCAACTCTTATTAAAATTGCCAATGATTCGTAGAGATATTTTAGGTGAACAAAACGATTTAATTTTTGATGCGTAAATTTTTATTTCTTTTCTGTCTGAGTATTGTCTGTTTATTGAAGAGTCAGATTGTCACCGCTTCAAGTTTAAATAAGGATACTTCTATACGTCATGTAATCTCTACTTTTATGGATTGCATTGTACATCATGATAGTGTAAAGTTTTATGGGTTATTTCATAAAGATCCGGTTACTTGGGTGGGTGTTTTTGATGAAGCAAGTCAAGCCGAAGAGTTAAAGAAAAACCCAAAGGATACAACCAATTATTTCAATACAAATTATAAGAGCTTCTATCGAAGCCTATCCACTAAAGGTTTCGATGAAGAAAAATTTTACAATATTATCATTCACCAAAATGATGTAGTAGCAACTGTAATATTTGATTATAGTTTTTGGCATGAAGGAAAAAAGGAAAATTGGGGTAAGGAAACTTGGGGATTAATTAAGGCAAATGGTACTTGGAAAATTACGAGTGTAATTTTTTCTTTAGAAATGGAGAATGTAAAACCTGAACCTAAAACAAAAAATACTACATATTGATGCAAACACCGCAACTCATACAAGGAAATATTCATACGGATGAAAGAGGAACCATAAAGTTTATGAATGACCTCGATCTTGCACCAGTCAAAAGATTTTATACGATTCAAAATGCAAGTACCGACATGATTCGGGCTTGGCAAGGACATAAAATAGAAAGCAAATGGTTTTTTGTGATCAAAGGTTCTTATAAAATTGGAGTAGTAAAGGTGGATAATTTTGAGCATCCCAGTCCAGATTTGAAGCCGCAGTTTTTTGAGTTGACTGAATCACATCATCAGCTATTAATTGTGCCGAAAGGTTATGCAAATGGTTTTATGGCCTTGCAACCCGATTCTGTTTTAATCGTTTTTTCAGATCATTCTTTGGAAGAATGCAAGGATGATAATATTCGAATTGATATAAACACTTGGGCCTTCCAATAAAATAAATAGAAAGCAAAATGAAAATACTCATACTAGGCGCTACTGGCATGCTTGGACACAAGTTGCTGCAAGTGCTACAAACAAAACACGAAGTTCATGCAACTTGCAGAAAATTGTCTGATGAATTGAAAGCCTTTCCATTATTCAATCATGTTGTTGAAGGGTATGAAGCCACTCAACTTGATCAGATAGAAAAGCTAATTCATGAACAACAATATGAAGTAGTGATTAATTGCATTGGTATCATTAAGCAACTTAAAGCTTCATACGATGCTATTCCTTCTATTGAAATTAATAGTTTGTTTCCGCATAAAGTCAATAAAATTTGTCAGGAAAATAAAGCAAGGTTTATACATATTTCTACAGACTGTGTATTTAGTGGGAATAAAGGACAGTATACCGAAACAGATGAACCCGATGCGAAAGATTTATATGGAAAAAGCAAAGAACTTGGCGAAGTGAAAGAATATGGATTAACGATTCGAACCTCTATCATCGGACATGAAATAAGTAGTACTTTATCTTTAGTGAATTGGTTTTTGTCGCAAGAAGGCACAATCAACGGATATACAAAAGCAATTTATACAGGGTTGCCTACAGTAAGTTTGGCAAACATCATTCTCAATATAATTGACAATCATCCTACACTGAGTGGATTGTATCAGATATCTTCTGCCTCCATCAATAAATTCGACTTACTACAACTTATTACATCAGCTTATCGAAAACAAATCGACATTAAACCTTTCGATGATTTTGTGAATGATAAATCTTTGTTGTGTGAACCCTTTATCCAGCAAACAGGTATTTCCATTCCGAGTTGGAAAAATTTAATTGAAGAGATGCATGATGATTTTGTAGCGCATGAAGACTTTTACATGACATTAAATCCAGCTTTAAAAGTACATAATGCATAATGTGAACACATAGCGTTAGGGATAGTAGCAGAAAGCGCACACGCCTCGTGTGCCTTGGCGCGAATAGCCCGACCACGCCTACTCGATAGACGAATCAACTACAAACTCGAAGGCGTGGGAACGCCCAAAAAATTACTAAAAAATATATCCGACATAGGGTTTGCTGAATAACTCATAGGTTGTTCAA
>CAZSUF010000119.1:9163-11241 GCA_964609875.1 uncultured Bifidobacterium sp. | reverse complement strand
TTATTAGATACGAATACACAAAACAATGTGACTTCACTGCATCCTTAATTTCTAATAATAAAAAATAATTTTATTCCGCAACTTCTTTTGAGGTTGCGGATTTTTTTTGCTCCCGATAATCTGTAATTATGCCGAATCATTCCGTTCGGGAACCCTCCGCATCTTTTCACCGCAGTGATGCCTATATGTTTCAAGGGACTTGTTGATTATTTGATTGGCTCTTGAAGCTAAAAGAAGCGGCAATGGGCAAGTAACTTCAGCATCGGACACAACTTAGTTTTCAA
This sequence comes from uncultured Bifidobacterium sp., assembly GCA_964609875.1. GTDB lineage: Bacteria > Bacteroidota > Bacteroidia > Chitinophagales > Chitinophagaceae > OLB11. The sequence goes on along the minus strand of CAZSUF010000119.1, from coordinate 10,957 downwards.
AGTGAATCAACTTGACATGTAAAATCAAATGTTACCTTCTACTCAAAAAAACAACCAAGAACTAAAAAGACAAAGCAGAATCATACAATATGATATATTTTAGCGCCGATGTATGTAGTGAGGAAATTTTTATTATTTGCTTTTTTGTTAAGCCTGATACCTAGCGTTGGATTTGGGCAAGGAGCTTTTTTTAAAAATTATAATGAAGAAGATGGACTCAGTAATAACAATGTAAGGTGCTTTTTGCAAGATAAAACAGGCTTCATGTGGATTGGAACAGCCCTTGGTTTGAACCGATTTGATGGTCAATATTTCGAACAATTTTATTCAAGTAAAGAAGTTAAGAATAGTCTAACGAGTAATATAATAACCAGCCTAATAGAAGATCAACAAGGAATTATTTGGATTGGTACAGAAGGGGGCGGCCTTAATTATTATAACCCTTTCAATCAATCATTTCATGCCTTAAAGCATATAGATGGTGAAAAGAATTCACTTTTAGAAAATGATGTGCAATGTTTGTATTTGGATGCTAAGAATCAAGTTTGGATAGGTTATGTGAGTCAGGGTTGGTCGGTATTGTCAACAGATAGAAAAACTTTTAGTCATTTTGTAAGTCACGAAAAATTCATCAATCGATGGGGACGAAATGCTTGCAATACCATTACAGCTATTACAGAGGATGCTCAAGGCAATATGTGGCTTGCAAGTGGACATGGACTTTTTAAACAACATCTTCAAGGAAATGAGATTGAAGTTTTTTATGATGCTAACACTGATTTTTACAATGAGAATCATAATCTTTTTTTAGAGGTAAAAAATTTCGGTGATTCGATATTATGGTTAGGCACTTGGGCAGGTGGCTTGAAGAAATTCAATATGAATACCAAAACCTTCGAAACATTTTTATTACAACCTAATAATCCATATGCTGGAAATAGAAATATTGTAGATAGAATTTCTAGAAAATCAAATACCCAGTTTTGGATTGCTTCCTTAGATAAAGGACTAGGCTATTTCGATATACCATCCAAACAGTTTCATTTTTATGCGCATGATCCACTTGACAAAAATTCACCTTTACCAAAAGAATGCAGACGAATTTATGTAGATAGATATAATTCATTATGGGCAGGTTTTGACGAAGGGTTTTCAATATATCATCCTTCTTTTCAACATGTGAAGCAGACCAATATATCGGCACCCAAGTCTAACTTTTTCACTGAGCAAACAATACAAGCTTTATATTTTTCCGACCACACACAGCAATTATATTATGGTACAGATGTAGGCAATAGTCTATATGCCTATGACTTTGTTCATAAAAAAATTGAGCAGCTACCAACAAAAGGTTTGATTACCGAAAGGTCTGGAATCTATTCAATTTCTTATATAGAAAAGTGGACAAACGAAGAGCTGCTTGTGCAAGTAAATGGGTTATACTATTTATATAAACTTGACGAAGGATATTTTGAACCTATGTTGTTGCCTATTTCAAATAAGATACAGCATATAAAGGGAAGAATTTCAGCAATGAATCGAGCTAGAGAATGTTGGATACTTGATGAGGATATTTATTTTAAATTTAAATTAGGAACAAAACAAATTTTGCAAAATTCAAGAGAAACAAAGCGTAATTTGTTTCCTCTGGGTCCGGGTTCATTTATTTTAAGAGAAATGAACGATAGTCTTTTATGGGCATTGGATCGGGTAAATGGATTGGTACTTTTACATACATATTTAAATAAGACTTACTCTGATTTTTATCTAAAGAATGCCTATCAAATTAAAGAT
>CAZSUF010000119.1:6165-9153 GCA_964609875.1 uncultured Bifidobacterium sp. | reverse complement strand
AGATCCTAAACAAGTTGTAGTTGACAAGAATGGGCACTTTTGGTTTACAACGTTTAATGAAGGCTTGTTCGAAATGTGGTTAGATGCGGACAAGAAGTTCAATCAAAAAAGATATACTGCGAATGAAGGCTTGCAGGATTTGTTTTTGAATAATATAGACATTGATCAAGCAGGATATATTTGGCTGACTTCCAACAAAGGCATTTCTCAATTCGATCCTGAAAAGAAGATGTTCAAAAATTTTAATGCAAAAAACGGCCTGAGTGTTTCAACAAAATGGATGCCAAGTATTCATGCTGGATCTAATCGAACTATGTATTTCGGTGCAACCAATTGTTTTCTTTCGATCCCTGATACTTGTAACTATCTTTCTAAAAAAGCTTACCCTGTTGTACTGAAAAGTTTTAATATATTCAACAAACCTTGGTGCGATACCTTGAATATTCATCAACAAAAAAGAATCGAGCTGCAATGGCATCAGAATTTTATCAGCTTTACCTTTGCTTCTTTAAATTTGATTGACGCTAAAAATTGCCAGTACGCCTATAAATTAGAAGGAGTTGATCGAGATTGGAATTATTGCGATCATCGACAATTTGCGAGTTACGCTGCACTCAATCCCGGAGAATATACCTTGTATGTGAAGTCTACCAATGAAGATGGATATTGGCAAGATATTGCTTTGCAATTGCAGATTGATATTCGTCCACCTTTTTGGCAAACATGGTGGTTTTATGGATTGATCGTTTTTTGTTTAGTTGCGGGTTTTTGGGGATTGTTCAAATACCGAATAAATAAAATACGTAAAGCGGCCCAAGTTAAAAATGACTATAATAAACAAATTGCTGAAATTGAAATGAAGGCATTGAGAGCTCAAATGAATCCGCATTTTATTTTCAACAGCCTGAATAGCATCAATAAGTATATAATAAAAAATGATAGCTTGGCCGCAAGTAGTTACTTAACCAAATTTGCAAAGTTAATTCGATTGATTTTAGATAATTCATCAAGTGAGTTAACCACTTTACAAAATGAAATTCAGTTAATACAATTGTATGTCGAAATCGAACAATTGCGATTCAGTAATGCCTTTAGTATCCATTGGTTCATAGATGAATCTATAGATACAGACCATGTATTGATTCCTCCAATGATACTTCAACCTTATGTTGAAAACGCCATTTGGCATGGCCTCTTGCCTAAGAAAAATCAAGGTAATTTATATATTCGGATACATGATCAAAACAAGGGATGTATTAAAATAGAAATTGAAGATGATGGAATTGGAAGAGATTTGGCCAGAAAGCAGCAAGGGAAATCAGCCACGCAAGAAAAATCTTATGGCATGAAGATAAGCGCAGATCGAATTAAATTGGCGAACATGCAAAAAGGGCATGCAATGGAAGTAGAGATCATTGATTTGTATAATCAAGATCAACAAGCCACAGGAACTAAAATAGTTATAAATTTGTCGTACTAAAGCATAGGTTAATCATGAAACTATTTAATGCCATTGTTGTAGATGATGAACTCGATGCCCAGGAAGTTTTGTGTTTAATGCTTAGAAAATTTTGTCCATCGGTAGAAGTAATTGCTTGCTGTGATAATGCAGACGATGCTATTACAGCCATTCAACAATATAAACCTCAACTTGTTTTTTTGGATATTGAAATGCCCGTCAAAAATGGGTTTGAAGTATTAAATGCTTTACAGCAGATAGATTTCGCCATTGTATTTACAACAGCTTATAATCAATTTGCGATTAAAGCCATTAAGTATGCCGCTTTTGATTATTTGCTAAAACCCATTGATGCAAATGATTTAATTGAAACCATAGAGAGAATGTCTGCAAGTAAAAAGTCTGACATTCATCAACAAATTCAGCAATTGATGGAGCAACTGCAGCCGAACAAGACTTTGAATAAAATTGCGCTTCATTCCAAAGAAGGGTTGATTTTTATACAAGCATCAGAAATTATTCGATGTGAAGCAGAAAGTAATTATACTAAAATTTATTTATCAAATAAACAAAAGCATACCATTGCTAAAACCTTAAAGCAAGTTGAAATCGTTTTAGCAGATTTTCAGTTTTACAGAATTCATCATTCTCATTTAATTAATTTGTCACATGTTGAAAAATTTGTAAAAACAGAAGGCAATTACGTGATCATGTCAGATGGACAACAAATAGCTATAGCTAGAAATAAGAAGGAAGAGTTTATTGATAAATTTTCTAGTTTGTAAATAACCGTTCGAAGGCTGTTTTTAATTGATAGGTCATTCTTGTATACTCATCTAAATGGCTAAGTACTCAATAAATTGACCAATGGCTCATTTCTGCCTATTTCATTATTTGTCAGTTATAGTTTTACAGAAAATTAAGAAAATGAAAAAAATTCTTTTACTTGTATTCGGAGTGGGTCTGATGAACAATATGGTACTAGCACAAAATGTGGGTATCAACGAACCGACGCCTGTGGGTTCAAGATTAGTTGTAAAAGGGAGTCAAAACGGATTAGAAAATATACTGCTACTTAAAAACGGATTCAATGATACTGTGTTGAGTATTGGCAATAATTTTGAAGCCCATTTCGGAACCGAAACCACACCGGGTGTTTTTACCATGCATGGTTCTGGCGAAGCTTTGAGATTACAAGGTTACAATGCAGCCTTGCATTTTTATGATGATTATAATACAAATAAAGCCTTTGCCAGAATGTCGAATGGTAATTTTCAACTTGGAACAACAGCAAGTAGCAATATGCCAGTTAATATTGCACCGACAGGGTATACGACGGCAACATTTCAACCAAACGGCAATGTAGGTATTGGGATTTCTTATCCAAATCAAAAGCTAGATATTGATGGAGCCATAAAAATTGGAACTACTACAACAAACTCTCCAGGAAGTTTGCGTTATGAAAATGGCAAACTAGAACTTGGTAATGGAACCACTTGGTCTGCTATGGAGAATTTGCCATCTGGTGC
>CAZSUF010000119.1:4714-6065 GCA_964609875.1 uncultured Bifidobacterium sp. | reverse complement strand
TTGTGGAATGGCACAAATTTTATTGTTTGGGGTGGAAAAAATGGAGCGGCCTTTTTAAATTCAGGGGCTATGTATAATCCAAGTAATGATACCTGGACTCCAATATCAAGTATCAATGCACCTTCAAATCGATGGGCCAATGCGATTGTTTGGCATAATAATAAACTACTTATTTGGGGTGGGAAAAATGATGTATCAAATCAAACAACTGGCATATTAACAGATGGGGCAATGTACGATCCTAGCAATGGAAGTTGGACTTCAATTTCTTCTGCAAATGCTCCGGAATATCTTTTTCCTACAGATAGGTTTTATGCATATAATGGCACAGATTTATTTGCCATTGGCACAACCCAAGAAGTCAATCAACTTTGGACAAGAATTTACAAATACAATTTTGCAGCTGATAATTGGTTGCAAATGGCAAATCTGCAAACTTCAAATGGAGGTGAAATTTTTCAAGACTATGTAGGTTATTTTTACAATGGAAAAATAATGATTGCAGGCGGAAAAGGATCTATACCATTAGGTCCAGGGCAGCCGGCTATTATCACTTATGGAAACTCTCCTGTATATAATATAGCTACAGATACTTGGTCTAATCAAAGTATTCCAAAATATAATACAGCTATTAAAAGAACTTTGGCCGTAGGATGCACAGCAAATAGTTGTTGCTTTATGTTTGGTGGATATATGGAGGATGGTACTGCAGAAACCAGTGTGGGTGGTGGCCGGTATTTTTTTAATAGCCAAGCAAATCTGTCAAATAATTATATTAAGTATCCAAATTCAATCATGTATTACTACAAGAAAAACTAAGTGTATGAAACTAAAATATATAATCAGCCTAGGATATTGTATGTTCTTGTTTAACACAATGCAAGCACAACTGGTGATTCAGAATGGAGCAACAATTTACGCCAACGGGGCTTCAATAGCCTTGGGAATGGATTTGCAAAATGATGGGGCTTTGCAAAATGATACAGCGAGTGAATTTATTTTAAACGGAACAAGTTTGCAACACATTGGCGGAAACGCAACTACCCAATTGGGCAAATTAAAAATTGATAATGCACAAGGGATACAAGTAAACAAATCGATTTCAGTATCTAATAAAGTTGAATTTATACTTTAGATTTCGTGGATGTGATATAACAATTTGCCGACTGCAAATTTATTTTGCAACATTTGTCTGTAAATATTGATATAAGTTGATTTTTTTGCCATTAATATGAATGCCAATTTTAATAAACCCAATGCTGGTTTGGCGGCAAAGAGCGTAATAACGCTTCTTATTGCGTTGTGCGTCACCAGTGTTTTTGCTTGGAAAGTTGAAGAGAGAATTGATGCA
>CAZSUF010000119.1:0-4704 GCA_964609875.1 uncultured Bifidobacterium sp. | reverse complement strand
CAATCATGGTGTTTCAGATCAATATAGTTTGAGGATGTTAGATCAGGTGTATACACAATATGATATCAATACAGGTTTAGGATTGTCTACACCCATCGCCACACAAGCAGTTCGAAAAACTTGTATCGTAAATGAGCAAACGCCTGGAGGAGCAAATTTTGATATCTCCTTTCAATGGAATACAAGTGATCATTTGCCCGGCTTTTATAAAACAGCCGCACAATTGAGGCGCTTTGACTACAGCACAAATACCTGGCTATCCACAGCAAACTATCAAAGTGCCTTGGGTTCGAATCCATATTCTATGTCGGCAAATTTTAGTGGTATAGCTGATGTGAAAAATTTACCTATAGGGGTGTTTTCTCAAAGCATCCCATTGCCAATTCATGATTTGCAATTTGCTGCAAAAAAAATCAATCAAGATGTGGTGTTGAATTGGCGGACAACTTTTGTAGAATCTCCCAAAGAATTTGAAGTGCAACGAAGTTGGGATGGTAAGCAATTTTTTACTTTGGCTACAGTGAATTCAAATGCCTTGCAATCTTATGAATACGTTGACGAACAAGCAATTTTGATAAGTCAGGCTCGTCAAACACCCGTCATTTATTATCGCATCGTTTATAAAGAGATTGATGGCACTTTGATTAATAGTCATGTAGTTCGCGTTTTTGTTGATGAAGAAACACCGCTAGTTTCTGTTTGGCCAAATCCTGTAACGGATGTGGTTCATTTGCAATGGAACAGCGAAAAGCAGGAAACCACTACACTTATTTTATTGGATGAGAAGGGTCGTACACTAACATCGCGCACTAAGCAATCAACTATTGGGAACAATCAATTTGATTTAGATATGCGTACCTATGCAAAAGGGGTATATACTTTAGTGATGCAAGATCAATACCAAAGAAAACTGGTACAAAAAATTGTCAAATAGCAAAGCCTTATTGGAATTGGTTTTGATTAACTTATAATGTGTACTAACAGATTTAAATCTGTATTATTCCGAGTACGAGATGCGCAAGGCTAACATCTCGAAAAGCACCATGCAAGAACAGAATCAAAGGAAACTGGTACAAAAAATTGTAAAATTGATATGCCTCGTTAGTTTTTCACATGGTGATTTTGCAATTTTCTAATACTATGGTGATGTTGAGATTGACTCTTGCAGACATTGGTTATGGGCATTAAGTTGTCGATTAAGTGTACTTGTGATGAGCATACATGCATGAAAGCAAAAGATGCGGAGGGTCCCCATAACAAAAGTTTGAGGCGACCCTAAACTTTCTTGGGGGCATAATAATCCTACACTCATTTAAACGCAATTTTCACTCAATCAAGAAGCTCATTTACGCATTGCTTCAAATTGACCTATCAATAAGACCTTTTTTTACATTGAATTATTTTCTTCACCTCAAAAAAATTCATGTATGAAAAATTATTACTTTAATTCGATTCAAAAATTTCCTTCGCTTAAAGGAATTATTTCTTTGGCAATCTGCTTGAGCTGCTTTCTTTATTCGAAGGTGGTAAACGCCCAAATGCCTATTCCCACTGCGTTGTTTGCAAGTTCGATTGGCGGTAATTCGGCTGTATTGAATTGGTCGCCAGGAGGAACAGAAATTCATTGGGAAGTTTCATATGATATTTCTCCATTATCGATTCCAACAAGTGGCTTGCTTTCGAATGAGTTTATCACCACAAAAAGTTTATCTGGACTTACCTGTAATACAAGCTATGATTTTTATGTACGTGCCTGGGCCAATGGACAATCGAGTGCCTGGGCTGGTCCATATACATTTACAACAGCATCGTGTTGTACGCCCTGTAATCAAACCAATCATGTAGATTCATTACTTATCAATACAGGGTATGATATTCCTTCAAGTGCAGTGATTGCTTCAGGTAGTCCTGATCCAAAATGGAATTTGATAGCTGCACCTTTGAGTGCGAGTATATCTGTTCCTCAACAGGCCACAGTGGTGAATAATTTATGTATACCCCCTGCTTTTGTTTTTCCGAACAGTAAATGGATTTCGATGCCCAATGCAAGTGGTTATGGATATGTCAATTCATATAGTGAACCCTTCACTTTTCAATATGATTTTTGTTTGTGTGAAGATGATTCAGTAGAATTTAATTTGAAAGGTATGGTAGATGATACCATGCGTGTTTACATAGATGCTTTTTTATATGAGTTTCCTACAGTGTCGATGCCATCAGGTGGATTTAACGCACATAACTACGGGATCACAAAAATATTTTTACCTAAAGGAAAGCATACCTTGAATGTAGACTTGTTTAATTTGTATGGAACTTGTGTGGGTTTTGATTTAATTGGAAAAATAAAGAGTGCGCATCTGTTAGAACATGGTTCATGTAATTCGAGTTTTGTATTTAATAATCCAACAGTTGTTGCCAGTGCAAGTAATTATACATTGTGTGCAGGGGCTAGTACAACGTTGAGTGCGACAGGCGCATCTACCTATGTTTGGGAGCCAGGAACATTGAGTGGTTCATCACAAACACTCACTCCTTCATCAACTACTACTTATACTGTAACTGGAACCAATGCCTTGGGTTGCACAGATACAAAAACAGTGACGATTGTTGTACATCCAAATCCGCTAATGGGAGTAACACCTTTACATGCCGATTGCTCTGGATCAGGAGGGTTTACTTTTTTGCCTACTTCAGGTACAGCACCTTTTGATATCCAAATCAATCCTTGTCCTGGTTTTCCGTATTGTAATTATACAGGTGTTACATCAGCGGGGATGACCACCACAAGAGTGTATGCACCGGGCACTTATACCATCACCACCACGGATGCAAATGGTTGCACACATACAAGTACAACCACTATCAATAGCTCCACACCCATAGGCATTAATTTAATCACTCATCAACCTGTATGTTGTGGGGGTAATGGTGGATTTTCTTTTTCAGGATTGAATCCTTCTTATTATTATACTTTTACTATTTCGCCTTGTCCAGTTGGAGCCCCATGTACTTATGTAACCAATGGCATATCGACAAGCTTTTTTTATCCTGCAGGTATTTATACGATCACCATGACAGACTCCTCGGGATGTAGTACTTCTGTCGTTACTACCTTAAGCGATCCTCAACCATGTTTACAAGCAACAGCCAATTTAACTTCATGTACTGTATGTATTAAGCCAACAGCAGATGCTTTGCTCCACGAATTGTTGCCCACGACAAATTTTGGCACCTTGAATCCAATTCGAGCTTCACAACATACCTATGGTGGTCCTTGGGCAGGCACGAAAGGATTATTTCAATTTGATTTATCATCCATACCGCCGGGGTCTATTATTACCAATGCCACCATCACACTCAAATCTTGTACAAATTGTGCACCGGGTTATAATCAACATTATGATTTGGGAGGAGGTACAGGCAATTGGGGTGTATTACGAAGAGTTGTTGCACCATGGACAGAAGCGGGGGTAACTTGGAATACAGCCCCAACTACTACAGGGTCGGGCATTGTAATCACCAGTTCATTTGGAACATCTACCTTACCACTAGTAGAGAATGTCACCACGATGGCTCAGTATTGGTTAGCCAATCCAGCATTCAATTATGGATTAGAATTAGCGCTAGGTGATAATGCACTTTACTATCATGGGATAATTTTTGCTTCGCGTGAAAATACAGATACTACCTTGCAGCCCAGTTTATGTATCACCTATACGGCGCCAATTCCTCAAGTGCAAAGTGTGTGTATTACAGCAAGTGAAGATGCTTTGATTCATGAACTTGTACCAACAACAAACTACGGAGGCTTTGCAAATATGCGTGCTTCGCGCCATACCTATGGTGGACCTTGGGCAACTACAAAAACACTCTACAAATTTGATATGAGCTCATTGCCAGCAGGAGCATTAATCACAGGTGCCACCATGACTTTAAGTACTTGTTACGATTGCACACCTTATTATTTACATTATGATTTGGGTGGCGGCACGGGTAATAAAGCCATTGTAAAACAAGTGACGAGTCCTTGGACAGAGTATGGCGTTACTTGGAATACAGCGCCTAGTACTACCAGTGTAGGGGCGTTTATCACGGCAGATTTTGGAAACAATACATCAACTTCCTTAGTACAAACCGGTATGGCAAGTCTTGCTCAAAGTTGGTTTAATAATCCAAGTTTAAATTATGGGGTAGAGCTAAGTGTGTTAGATAATAGCGATTATTATCATGGGCTGTTTTTTGGATCAAGAGAAACTTCTTATCCTCAATATCGACCTAAAATTTGTATCGATTATATTTTGCCATCAGCATGCAATCAAATCTTATGTAACGGGGGCACCATGAATATTCAAGTGGGGGCAACAGGAGGCGTGCCTGGTTATACAGGCACTGGAGTTTACCCTACAGGAGCTGGTCCATTTTCGTATACAGTTACTGATGCCAATGGTTGTACTTCTACAGTCAGTGGTGTATTGTATGAACCTGCACCGATTGAAACTACTATCAAGTTGGATACCTGTGATAATTATTTTTGGCCGGCCAATGGATATATCTATACAAGTTCGGGAATTTATACCCATGTATTTACTGCAGCGAATGGGTGCGATTCAACAGTAACCTTAGACTTGACTTTACATTCATCTCCTACGACATATGTTGGTATCACATCTTGTGGGCCCTATTTTTATCCGTTCAATGGGATCT
>CAZSUF010000118.1:0-11277 GCA_964609875.1 uncultured Bifidobacterium sp. | reverse complement strand
CACATCCTATTTGTAGAGCTTTTTTTAGTATTTAATCGAGTTCGTTAAATTGATGGTGGTGTATTTTTCATGTTCAAAAAATCCCTTAGGTCCTTCAAAAGTCATTTTAGCCGCATGCTTTTTCAGCAAGGTGTCCGTTTTGAAAGTAGCATATATTTCTTTGGCTTGAGGTGTAGCAATTTTAGGAGAATAAAATCCATTCATCATGGCATGTTGAAAGCAATATGAACTATACATGAGGCTTGTGGTATCCATGGTTTCGAGCATACTGATATACTTTAAATTGTTACTATCTTTTTTATCAGCATACATAGTTTTACAAGTTGTAATAATATGTTTGAAGGATTCTTGCAAGGATACTGGAGCTCCAGCTAAAAGTATCGCCTGGATTTTCTCTGGATATTTTTCTGCAAAAAGGGTTGCTACAATTCCTCCAAAACTATGACCAATGAATACACTTTGTTTGAGATGATAAGTATCATAAATTGAATTCAAATCATCAAAGCTCTGCTGAAATGTAAAAAGGGCGTTCTTGTCTTCTGAACGGCCTTCACCTCTTCTATCATAGACAATTACAAAAAAACCTTTATTTGATAAATGCTGTGCAGCCGTGGCTTCGAAATTGACACAATTATAACCAGGTCCGCCATGTAAATAAATGATGGCTTTGTCTTGAGGCTTGCCAAATGTTTTAATATAGAGTTCTTGTGCTTGTGCCACATAGGAAATTAACAGGCATAGAAAGAATAGTATTTTTTTCATAAATTATAGTTTGATCGAACAAGATATATAATTAATAATTTTCTAGGACGAATTGATGAAATATATTTCAATCAATTTAATAAACGTAGTTAAAACCTATATAAGTGTTTGGATACATAAAATGAAAAGATCAATTTAGCTCTGCTCTTTCTTTTTCAATTTGAAGTATATTGTTTTGAATGTCTTTCATAATCCAAGTGGCCCATGCACTCGCATAAGAATTAAAGGTAGTCTTCATGCTGAAATAACTATATAAGTGCAATCTACAAGTCGTAGGGTTTAATTGTTCTAATTCGTAGGTGCCAGTAAGTACATCAAAATATTCGTCTCCAATAACCACATGCTCATCAAGAGTAGTTGATGGAATTTCACTTGGATAAGCTTTAATAGTAAAGACCATTTTTTTTCCTTCAATGTATTCAAGCACTGTTTCATGAAAAACAAGTCCATTGGTGAATATGGCTTCTCTGCTAGCGCCCACGCCTTTGTAATTTAATTCAGCTTTTACGGGTCTTGGAAAGCCAAGTGTTCGTGTAAGCCAGCCTTTGTCTTGAGAGGCTTGTATTTCGGAAACCCTTACCACTTGATTCCATATGCTATCTGCAGGGGCATGAATATCAATAAAGGTATAAGCCTTATAAGTCTGAGAATTAGCGCCCATCCATTGCTCAATAGGTGAAAGGCAAATGGGTGCTAGCATCAATATACTAAGATATGTTTTGTTGTCTTTTTGTCGCAATTTCAGCCAGCCTCCAAGCAAACAACCAACACTTGCCGCGATCAAAAACAAAGGAAGTACCATGAGCCAACATGCCCAGCCTTCTAGTGCAACTAATAAAGTCACACCTAAGAAAATAAATATAGGCAGCCAAGGTGCGAGTATTCGATAAACAAGCTTGCGGGTTTTTTCTACAGGGGAGAAATATACAGTGAGCGCCCCTACTATGGTGGGCAAGCAAAATAAAAAGGAAAGCGACATTACGTCGAATAATTCACTCCATGTTTTTATGCCAAAGAAAAGCCTGAGCACAATAGCGTATAAGATAGGCAAGGCTATGACTTTCAACAGCGTATATAATTTTTGTATATTCACCTTGTATGGTTTAAGCCTTAAATGTACTCGAATTGTTTTATTTTTTTATTTCGTAAGTCCAATGAATGAGAGTTTCTGTTTCGTGAAGTTGTTGAAATTGGTTTTTGATGAGAATCGATTGTGAGGCTATATTACTTTTTTCAGTAATGGCGAGTATAGATTTTACTTCTTCTATAGATTTAGCCCATTGCATAATCGCTCCTACTGCTTCTGTCATGTAACCTTGATTTCTAAAAGCTTCATAAGTGCCATAGCCAATTTCAATTTGTCCGGATATATTAGGCTCACCTGTGATGCAAATATCACCGACCATGGCATTGTCTTGTTTAGAAATGATAGTCCACAAAGTAGAAAATAAATAATTTTTGCTGGTGTCTGCAACCTGAGGAATAATGGTTTCGTCGAGTGCTTCTTTTAGTTCAATCGAAATATCTCGCGGTATCTGAGCCAAGTTGAATTCGGTTTCAAGCGAAAAATCTGTCATGATATATTTAAGCAATTGCTTATAAGTTAAGGGTTTCAGGATGAGCCTTGTAGTATTGAGCATGTTGACGAACTTGAAATGGCAATATAAATTTAAAGATAATCTCAAGGAGGATTAGAAGCAAATACAAATTATAGTATTGTGTCGCTATCAAAAATTTCTATTTTAATAATTATTTTTCCTTATTTTTAATTCATGAATTCTTCAGACCTTAAATTAAATATTCTTCGCCAAGTAGATGCATTGGAAGACGATGTACTCAAAGAAGTATTTGATTATATTCAAAATAAGATCCAAAGTCAAGATAAGTCTGTTCTTGACTCGTTAAGTTTAGTGCAAAGAAACGGAATTGAAAAAGCACGAGAATCAATTAGAGCGGGGAAGGGAATTTCTCATGATAAAATTGTTTCAAAGTACACATTAAAGTATGGAATTGGCTAAGTCATTGATTTGGTCGCCAGAAGCTGATAAAGACTTAGAAAATATTTTGGAATTTCTTGCGAGAAAGTGGCCTTATCAAATTGTTCAAGATTTTTTAAATAATTTATTTAGCACGCTGGACTGGATAAGATTGAAACCTCATTCATTTATGGAGCATAAAAATTCAGATAATATTCGAAAGTACGTCTTATCAGAGTTTCATACTTTGTACTTTGAAGTTTTTGAAACCCACATAGATTTGCTCAGGATATTTGACAATCGACAAGATCAAAAGAGTCTAGGATTGTAATAGACAGATTCCTGCAATGCTAGATACTTTCTTTTAGTGCTTGCAGGTTCGGGAGCCTAAATGTAAATTTTCGTAATTTCAAACTCCAAATTTACCATGTCTAAAAACGATAAATTCTCTTGTACGATTTCGCGTGAGGGATAGTAGCGAAAATCCCATCTCGTTCTTCAAAACGAGATGGATTGCAGCGGATAGCCCGGTGTCGTTAGGCAATTGAAAAATTTTCGGCATGGCATACTTTTGCTGCCTAACGAGACACGCCCAAACCCTATTTAAACTTGTCCCATCCAAAGTGCCCCGCCAACGCTACTTCTTGAAGCCCCTGTAACTGAAGATAGCACATTCTCTTCTTCGCGCCAACGCAACACCCCGATTAGAGCCATCACTAAGGCTTCTTTATTTTGAATCAATTCGATAGGTGGAATATCTACTTCGATATGTTTTGCTTTCACTTCTTGGCGAATGCAATCTATTAAAAACGTGTTTAACGCACCTCCTCCTGTGATGAGCATTTTGCTGTGATCTGTGTTATGTGAATCCGGCAGACTGAGGGCAATTTGCTGCGCAATGTGATGACACAGCGTACATAATTTATCTTGGATAGAGATGGTAGTTGTTTGAATAATGGCATAGACCGTATCAATACCGAATTCGTTGGATAAGGATTTTGGTGCAGGTAAATTGTAATAGTCAAGATCGTTTAATTGATTTAAGAGAGCCTGGTTTAGTGTGCCTTTGGAGGCCTCTTCGCCATGTGCATCAAAAGATTTTCCTAATTCATTGGCCAATAAATTTAAAACTCTGTTGGCAGGACAAACATCAAAGGCTATCGTTTTTTCTTGATGAATACTGATATTTGCGATACCGCCAATGTTTAAAAAATAAATATAATCTTTCCAGAAAAGTTTTTCTCCAATAGGCACAATAGGCGCACCTTGTCCACCGAGTGCAATATCCATATTTCTCAAATCGCTTATAACTGGAAGTTGAGTTATGGCAGCAATGGAAGCACCATCGCCCATTTGAAAAGTCATGCCTAAAGTGGGTTCGTGAAAAACGGTATGGCCATGACTTGCAATCAAATGTATTTTATGTTCGAGTTGATATTGTTGAATGAAGTTGTTGATTTCTTGTCCCATCCATTTTCCAAAGGCTGTATGTGCAAGTAAAAGTTCTTTAGCGCTCAAGGAAGTTAAACGAGATAATTTCACACTCCAATCTGAGGGGAAGGGTATGCAATCGGCTTGTATAATTTGGTAAGACCATTGTCCTCCTATTTCTTCGATACTTGCGTAAACGATGTCTAAACCATCCATAGAGCTGCCGCTCATAGTGCCAATTGCATGATAAACCATGGCGCAAAGATAAAGGGCTTGAGTAAAGATTCGTGTTTGGAGGGCTTAATATTTTTTGGGAGTATATTTCTTCTGAAACTAAGATTTTATTATTCAAGCAGATTTGATCAAATAAAAAAACTCCGCACACAATAACGGAGTTAGATTGATTTGATCCAAAAATGCTTACTTTTAAACGATACAAATTTCTTACTGAATTGCTTTAATTACAATCACACTTTTGTGTAATTAGGAAACAAGGAATCCATGTTGAATGAGCGCTTG
This sequence comes from uncultured Bifidobacterium sp., assembly GCA_964609875.1. Lineage (GTDB taxonomy): Bacteria > Bacteroidota > Bacteroidia > Chitinophagales > Chitinophagaceae > OLB11. The sequence continues at coordinate 6,589 of CAZSUF010000118.1, read as the reverse complement.
CATAATTTCATCGGACATTTTTTCGATAGCTTGAAAAGAATAGCCTGCTATATGTGGCGTTAGAACTACAGGATAGGCCAGTAATTGTTGAATGAGATTATTTTCTTTTTGTAATTCTGTATGAATAAAACTTTCTTCGGATAATACATCTAAACAAGCCCCAGTAATTTTTCCTTGAGCAAGTCCTTCAAGAATCACTGAAGTAGGTACTATGTCCCCGCGTGAACTATTGAGAAGAATATGGGGCTTTTTCACAGACATGCAGAAATCAGCATCATAATAGTTTATCGTTTCTTTATTCTGTGGAAGATGAAAAGAAATGATATCTACTTGTTGTTTTAATTCTTCGATACTTACTTCTTGAATATAGTCGTGATTGAAATTTCTTTTGTATTTATCATACACTAAAATATTTGATGTAAAGACTGATGCTTTTTTTGCGAAGGCGCTTCCTGTATGACCATAGCCAATAATGCCAAGCGTTAAACTTTCAAGTTCAATTCCACGAAATAGATCTCTGTGCCAATTGCCTTGAGTAATATCCTTCATGGCAAAGGGTATTTTGTGCAATAGACCTAATAGCATGCCCATCATATGTTCGGCCACCGCGTTAGATATGCCAACGGGTGAACTAAAACAACTAATCTTATTTTCTTTACAATAAACAGTGTCTATTATTTCCATGCCTGAACCAATGCGTCCTATCCATTGTAAAGAAGAAAATTGAGCTAAGGTATTTGCATCTAGTTTAAGTTTGTTAGAAGTAATTATTCCAACGATATCATGGAAGATGATTTCATGATTTTCTTCATAAGTAATTAATTTAAATTGATTGTCGAGGCACAGATTTCTAAATAGATCACTAATAGGTGCTGCAAGTAAAATAGATTTCACCTTGCAAATATAAGTGAGTGATGGAACAGAATCGCTTTATCAATTTATTAATGACAAATTTTTTCTATTTCGGCAAAAGCTTGTGCAGGTGAGGTTTGGTCCCATAGAATAGCATAAATACTGTCAGCTATGGGTAATGAATAGTTTAATCTATCGCATATTTGATGTATGCCTTTGCTTGCATAATAACCTTCTGCCACCATATTTAATTCCAGCTTGGCGGCATTGACAGAATATCCTTTGCCAATATAATTGCCGAAAGTTCTATTCCGACTGTGTAAAGAATAGCAAGTCACTAGCAAGTCGCCTAAATAGGCACTGGTATTATAATGATGAGGCGTTTGAGTGCTAATGACTTCCATAAACTGTTGCAATTCAGAGAAACAATTGGTGATATATACACTTAAAAAATTATCGCCGTAATCTAATCCATGAGCAATCCCAGCACCCAAGGCATAAATATTTTTTAAAACGGAAGCATATTGAACACCATATATATCTTTGCTGACAACGGTGCGTAAATTTTTATTTTCGAAATAGGAAGAAATTTCTTTGGCTAATTCGATATTTTCTGCGGCAAAAGTGAGGTAAGATAATTTGTCAGCAGCCACTTCTTCTGCATGGCATGGCCCGCTAATACAACAATAATCTTGATTACTGACATGGAATCGTTCAAGTAGATATTCGTTTAAGAGTAAAGATTTACTTGGAATAATTCCTTTGATAGCAGACAAGATAATTTTGCCTTGAAAAATATCATCAGGAAGTTGATCTAACACTTCGATGATAAAAGCAGACGGAATACCTACAAGTACGATATCAGATTGTCGAATGCAACTCTCGAGATCAGTAAATAATTCGAGTAATTGAATATCAAAGTGCACACTGCTTAAGTAATGTGGGTTATGATGTGTAGACTTTAATTGTTCTAAAGCTGATTCGTTACGCATCCACCAATTGATGGTCTGCTTGTTATCAGTCAATATTTTTGCTAAAGCGGAGCTCCAACTTCCATTCCCAAGTATGCCAATTCTTTTATTCAAAATCCTGTTCATTGAAGGGGCTAAGATACAATTCAAAGAACAGAATTTTTAAAATTTTTAAGGCGTTTGTTGATTCGTGATATTTCTAGGCCACATAGAATGTGTCATAAAGAATTTCTTTTTCCATATTACAAGAAGTAAGCCGCTGAAAAACAACAAAGGCCACATATTAATAAGGAAGATGATGAAAACAGCTAGAGTTTCCCATCCGCTTTTGATGGCAGTTAACAATCTAACAGAGAAAGGTCCATAACTTGATGGGGGTAGTGGCTTGGTTTGGTTAATTGTATAAGATTCTCCACTCAATCGAATATCAAACCATAGAGATTGGGTGCGATATCTAAGTTGGTTGGCATGGGCCTTGCCTTGTATCTGTTGCTCTTGAGCATCTATTCTATCTTCTACAAAAGGAAGTTCTTGCGCTTTGTTGATGGCGATGTTTTCTTCTATGGCTTGCAAATTTTCTGTGATATCTTGTTCATCCATGATGAAATTTTCAATACGGGCTTCACGAGTTAGCATATACCGAATAAAGCTATCGCCTTGGGCCTTGGGGATATTCAATTTGAGAAAGGCTGTAGGTAGAATTTCTTGTTGTTGACAGGTAGAATCTAGTTGGGTTTGTAATGTTTTTTCTTGTAATGTTTCATTTTTGATTTCATAGTGAGAAATATGTCCACCCAGTTGTTGCATGCATTGCTGTATATCATTCACTTGAGTTTCGATTTTTTTTACCTTGAGTTGGATTTCGGCCGTTTTGATAATTTTGCGATCTTCATGAACTGTTTTTTCATGCCTAGAAATGCTCGCAGATTGAGCGGAGGCAGGTGTAGCAGATTCTGTGTTTTTGTCAGCAAATTGATTTGCATCCTTACATGATGTGAAAGAAAAGGCAATAAGAAGTGAAGCAGCCAATAGGCTGAGAAGTTGTTTTTGCATAAAATATTAGATTTGAATATTAATGCTAGAAACCAGATTTTGTAACCAAGTTCATCTGTTAAAGAAAGCAGAAGGTTTCCATTTGTTTAAAAATAAAACCTTTTATCATTAAACTTGTGAAGTCCAATATGTTCATGTTATTTTTGAAATTCACAAGGAAAAATTATATGCAAAAAATTTTATTGTTCGTTATGTTGATGAATGTGCTCAGTGTAGCAAGAGCCAATGTGGTAAAAGGAAAAGTAAGCGATGAAAAGGGTGAAGGTCTGCCATTTGCAAGCGTGTATATCAAAGGTACTACTAAAGGGACAACTACCAATTTAGATGGATTTTATTCCTTAGAGATTGCAGCGGGAAATTATACTTTAGTTTGCCAGTATGTAGGATTTCAAAAGCAAGAAAAAAACGTAGAAGTAGGAGAGAAGCCTTTAAATCTTGATTTTACCTTGAAGACTACAGGCAAAGATTTAAAGGAGCTTGTAGTGAAGGTTGGCGAAGAAGATCCGGCTTATGCAATCATTCGTAAGGCTATAAAAAAGAGACCTGAATATAATAAGGAAGTAGATGCTTTTGGTGCTAGCTTGTATAATAAAGGTGTGATTAAATTAGACGAGACTTCTGATTCAAAAATGTTACTCGCGCTCATGGGCGGAGGCGGCAAGGCAAATAATGAAAAGACGCAAAAAGAAATCGAAGAACAAAAAGGTATTATTCATTTATCAGAATCATTTTCTGAAGTGTATTATAAAAGGCCTGACAAACTGAAGGTTAAAGTAATTAGTAGTAAGCTAAGTGGCAAATCTGGCGGTTATGGATTTAGTGATCCAATATTTATTAATCTGTATGATAATAATGTTTCACTTGGTGAGCAAATGAGTCCACGAGGATTAATTTCACCAATAGCTGATAATGCTTTATTGAGTTATAAGTATAAATTATTAGGGGCTTATGTTGAAGATGGTAAATTGATCAACAAGATTGAAATTATTCCAAGAAGAAAGTTTGAACCTGTTTTTTCAGGTATTATAGAAATTGTAGAAAATGAATGGCGCATACATAGTATTGATATTTTTGCAGATAAGGATCATACTTTAGAGATGATGGATACAGTAAATATTCGACAGGTATTTGTACCCGTAAAAAATATGTTGATGGTCAAAGATCAGCATTTTAAATTCAGGATAAAATTAATGGGGTTTGGTTTTGTAGGTAATTTTATTAATGTGTATACGGATTATGATTTTGATGCAAAAATGAATTTCAATAAATTCATGAAAGAATATGATGCAGATGCCTTGAAAAAAACTAAAGAGTATTGGGATAGTAATAGACCAATTCCTCTTGATCAGGAAGAAATTAAGGACTATATTAAAAAAGATAGTATCGAGAAGGCTGAAAAAACTGCAAAGGACACTGTGAAACACAAATCAAATGATTTCTCTGGAATTATTTTAAGAGGGTATTCGCATAAGTTATCTAAAACAAGTAGGTTCAGTACTTCGCCTTTGATTTCATTAAATAGTTTTAATTGGAACACAGCAGAGGGCTTTAATTATAATTATGGTTTTGGGTTTACAAATAATCCTGACGAATTTACTTCGATGAGTGCTAGGGTAAAAATGCGTTATGGAGTGAGTAACGAACAATTCAATGCGAAGCTTTCTTTGAAATACAAATATGGCAAAACAAATAAAACCACAATTCGTTTATCGGGTGGAAGATATGTGTTTCAATACAACAATGCAGAACCTGTGGATCCTTTATTAAATTCTTTGTATACTTTATTGTATGCAAGAAATTATATGAAATTTTATCAAGCATGGTTTGCAAAAGGTAGTTGGCAATACGATATGTTTAATGGCTTTAGTTTTTCATTGGGTGGGGAATGGCAAGATAGACAGCCATTAACAGATAGAAATTATTATAGTTTAAGGAAGAAAAAAGAGTTTACGCCAAACTTCCCAACTGAGCAGTTATTGGTTTCTGAGCCAAGGCATCAAGCCTTGGTAATGAAAGTTGGAATAGCTTATCAGCCAGGCAGAAAATATATCAAGTATCCAGAAAGAATTGCTTCATTAGGATCTAAGTATCCAACATTTTCGGCAAACTATTTGAAAGGATTGAGATTATTCAATACTGATGTGGAATTTGATTCTTGGAATGTGAATGTGAATGATGAGATGAAATTAAATCTTTGGGGCTTATTCGAATACAAGGTTACTGTAGGCGGATTTATAAGAAAGAATAATGTGTATGTTACTGACTATACCCATTTTAATGGAAATCAAACTATACTAGCTTCTCCCTATTTGAATAGCTTTCAACTTTCTCCCTATTATGCAAATAGCAATACAGAACCTTTTTACACAACCTTGCATGCAGAGCATCATTTTCAAGGATTGCTCACGAATAAATTGCCCTTGTTTAGAAAATTGAAATGGTATTTGGTGGCTGGTACAAATGCTTATTATGTAGAAAGAAACAATAATTATGTAGAGGCTTATGCTGGATTAGAAAATATTGGTTGGGGCTTGATGAGATTTGTTCGAGTTGATTTTATTGCGGGGTATAATAGTTTTGTCAATCCTGTCTATGGAATAAGAATAGGGCTAAATAGCAATATCATTAGTGTGGGTAGTCGCGATGAAGACTAGTAAATTAATAATTGTACTTAAAAAGCAAAATACTTAAATCATACAAAAATGAAAAAATTCCTCTTAGTATGTCTGTTGGCTATTTTAAGTCAGCATAGTTGGGCGCAACTCAATGTAGCTAAATTAGACAGCTTTTTTAATCAAATTGATCAGCATCAGAAAGCGATGTTGAGTGTGACCATCATGGAAAAAGGTCGGGCTGTATATCAGAAATCAATTGGTTTTGGAGATAGAGAAAAGAATACGAAACTTAATAGTAATTCGGTATTTCGAATAGGTTCAATTTCGAAAATGTTTACCGCAGTGATGATTATGCAATTGGTAGAAGAAAAAAAATTAGACTTGAATCAACACTTGAGTGAATTTTATCCTGAATTTAAACAAGCAGACAAAATTACCATAGCCCATTTACTGCAACATAGAAGTGGCTTAGTGAATATCACAACCGATACAAATTATACCGACTATCAGCAAAAGCCACAAACTCATCAAGAGATGATTAAGCGTATGGCGGCCTTAGGGAGTGAATTTGAACCTGGCACGAAAGCTAAATACAGCAATACCAATTTTATTTTGTTGGGCTATATAGTTGAAAAACTAACAAAAGCTAGCTATGAAACCGAATTACAAAAAAGAATTTGTAAAAGAATTGGATTGAAAAATACGTATTATGGTCATAAAATCCAAACCAATAAATCTGAAGTATTGTCCTACGAATGGAATGGAGAAAGTTGGGATTTGTCTGTTGAAACTGACATGTCTATACCTGGAGGTGCAGGCGCTATTGTATCAACACCGACTGATTTGTGTGCATTTATTCATGCGCTATTTGAAGGCAAACTCATGAAGGCTGAAACTTTTGCAGAGATGAAAAAAATACAAGATGGTTTTGGTAAAGGTATATTGCAAATGCCATTTGGTAATCGTAAAGCCTTTGGGCATAATGGAAGCATAGATGCTTTTAGATCTTCCTTGGGTTATTTTGAAGATGATGGTATGAGTTTCTCAATCATATCAAATGGGCGATCAATGCCACAAAATGATATTGCCTTAGGGTTG
>CAZSUF010000117.1:8495-11407 GCA_964609875.1 uncultured Bifidobacterium sp. | reverse complement strand
CTTTAAAATCAAACCAATCATCTTTACTGATTGGGTCAAAAATCAACATAGGAACGCTTAAATTTCGATAAATAATTTGGGGGTTTAGTTGATGGTTAGATGCACCGAAACTACTTTTTGCTGTGAAAGGTGTGTAGATGCTGGCTAAATTTTCGTTGGCAGAATCTTCTCCGATAAGTTCATCTACTCCGGGATTAATTTCGTATTTGCCTTGACTATTTTTCTTTATCCGAGCATATGAAGTAAATATTTCTTTTTTTAGTTTTTCATTTTCTTTTCCTTTGATGCCCCAATTGTTATACATAAACCAATAGGCATCAAATTCGGTATCAAATACCAGGGGCGTTTTAGTTAAGTAATATTGTTTGGTTTCTTCGATATCCTTTTCAATAGTCGACATGTTGGTTTGAAAATCCCAGGCTACAGAACCTCCATCTTCTAAGATTAACGCTTGAACTAGATTAGGATAAGCATCGTAAAATGTGGTGCTCATACTTCCTCCTCTTGACCATCCTCCTATAATAGATTTTTTGATTTTTAAATGATCAAGTAAATATTTTATGTCATCTGCTACGCTATACATTGATACGTCTTGTTGAGGGATAGAGGAAAATCCATGCCCATAGTAATCGATAGCTATTACACGTAAATTCATTTGCACTAAGGAGTCTATGATTTCATATAGTTCATATCCGTTACTATGAGTTCCGTGAATCCAAATAAGGGTTGGGTTTTTAGGATTTCCCCATTCCAAATAATGCATATGAGTATTATTTGTTTGAATATATTTCCCGTGTTTATTTTCATAAAGCTTAAATTCAGGTTTTAGTTTATTGTATAAACTCAACTGAGCCAATGAATCTTGAGAAATGTTAGACTGTCCGTAAATTAAGAATGAAGAGAGTAAGAGCAAGAAGGAAATAATAATTTTCATCGTTGTTTTTTTATACATATCATGAAAGGAATTGCTGCTTTCTAACTGGCGGATTATCAGTGCTGAAGTTCAACTAAGTTCGAATTTCATTGAGTATACGTCGATTAAAATTACGTCAATTTTCAAACTGCCAAGCCTATGTAATATAAATTTTTTTTGGGTTATTGGTTTAGTTCCATCATTGGCAAATATCCGTTTTTTATTGAGGTTTCAATTTGTCCAACTTGTATAAATCCAAAATTTGCATAAAACTTTTCTGCGTTAGGCTCTGAGTCTGGAATTATTTTATTTCATTCAGTCAATTTAATTTTGTCTAGAAAATCATTCATAAGAAGTTTTCCAAGTCTCATTCCGATATAGTTTGACAAAATAAATAAGTTATCAAGTTTCACAACATCTTCATTCAAAAAAATGTATGAATAATATCCAATAATCAAATTGTCTACGGGCCGTGGCTTTGTGAAGGCGCGGATTTATAGGTGCGAAAATATTCAACTTAGTCAAATGTTCATGAGAAAATAAGAGATTCTTTTTAGACTTAAACCGCGCTTTCATAAAGCCGCTGTTATCTTTCGTCAATATGGTTTAAACTTTTCAAATGTCTTTCCGTTAAATTTATATGCACCATTTTCATCTGTCCCAAGCCATAGATTGCCATTGTTGTCCTTGTAAATACTGAATAGCGTAATGTCTTTAGAGTTTGCTTGAACTTTATATTGTGTAATTTTTGTCCCATCATATTTCCAAATGCCATCTCGATAGGTTACGAACCACAAATTATTTTGATTATCTCTTATTGTTGATAAATATTCTTTTAAACCACTTGTGTTTTTTCCGTCTAAACTACCTATACTTTCGTGTCTTGTATAAAACTTATTGCTTTTTAATGTTATGCTGTCATAAACACTATATCGGTTTTCTGTATTAAACCAAAAGTCCCCATTTCTGTCTTCCGTAATTGATCGCACTCCATTTGCCCCTTCATTGCGAAATTCTGTTACATCTTCTTCTGTAATCCATTCGAAAGATTTTCCATCATAACGACATACTCCAACTGGATTTGTGCCAAACCAAATGTTTCCTTTTATGTCTCTATAAATGCTATAAATTTCAAATGGATTGTTAAGTTTAGGCGGCTTTGGAAGTGTTAATTCATAAAATGTATTTCCATCAAACCGGTAAACTTTTTGTTTGGCTTGATAAGCATTTAGTAGCCACATATCATTCGCTTCAAGTTTCCATTCATTACTTGGAGTTGCTATAATATTGGTAAATGATTTTCCGTCAAACTTTGTTATTGTAGAATTTGGGTTCATACTTGTGAAATATATATTGCCCGATTTATCTTCTTTTATATCATCAACTCTATTGTTATACAAACCGTGTTTTGTTGTGTAATTTATCAATGTCTTACCGTCATATCTATATACTCCTGTTTCCCAACTACCAAACCAATATGTGTTTTTCTTGTCTTGATAAATCACCATAATACTGCTTCCAAGTTCTTTTACAGTGTCGCCCTTTATATTTATTTCTTTTAAAAGCCAAGAATGGTTCTTCGAATCAGAAGTCTGCCCATTGCACGAAGTCAAAATGGATAGAATACTAAAAAGTAAGAGTGTTGTTAATTTCATTTCTGTGTTTAGGTTTCAGGTCATAGAATAGACGATAACTATTAATTTGTACAAATGATTAGTTTCAATGTATGTTTTTGTGATTCCCAGCAATTCAGCCCAATGTTCTATTTGTTCATCAGAATATGCCCTATAAGCTTTTGACTTTTTAGTTATGTCAGTCAAAATTTCTTGGTCTTCTATACTCGATTTCGTTATTTGGGTCATTTTTTATTTGAGACTTAGCCCTTGTGAAAATCTGTAGATTTCTTTATTTTTAATACAAAGGCCAAATACACCTTTCAACTAGTAGTCCCGCCAAGAATCGAACTTGGATCTAAAGTTTAGGAAACTTCTATTCTATC